>NZ_CP104002.1:2975000-3289166 GCF_029201565.1 Devosia sp. SD17-2 | reverse complement strand
AAGGCTGCGACAGATTCGCCGGACTTATTGATGGCGCCAGCTATATTGGGGCGAATAGCCCAGCATGCGCTTGGCTTTTTCGACCGAGAGCAGGGTGGAGTTGGTCGAGATATTGCCCTTCTGCTCGACGCCGGGAAAGACTTCGGCGAGGAGAGAGGCGCTCGAGCGGCTCATGACCGAGTCGGCATTGGCGATGATGAAGGCCTCAAAACCCTTGAAATCAGCGAGGATGGCGCGGCGCACGGCCTGGGCGCCGTCGCGGGCGTCGATATAGCCCCAGAGGTTCCACTTGCGGGCATTGGGATCGCTGTCGAACTTGGGGAAGGCCGCGTAGTCTTCGGGATACATGACGTTGGAAAAGCGCAGGCCAACCATGCGCAGCTCCGGATCCCAGCGGCAGAACTGGGCGGCCATGGTTTCGTCGACGAGCTTTCCGAGCGAATAGGCGCTCTCGGGGCGGGGAAAATATTCTTCGTCCACGGGCGCATAGGGCGGGGGCGTGTCGAAGGGCAGGCCGAGCACGGTCTCGCTTGAGGCAAAGACCACGTTCTTGATGCCGGCGAGGCGGCAGGCCTCGAAGATATTGTAGGTCGCCGAGACATTGTTGGTGAAGGTGCGGGCATTGGCGGCAAGGCCTGGCGCTGGAATTGCCGCAAGGTGCACCACGGCATCGAAAGGACCGCCGCGCTCGTCGATCCCGCCCATGACGGCAGCGGCGACTTCGCCGAAATTGGAGAGGTCGATCTTCACGCTCGGGCAGATTGCCTCTTGAGGCGGCGCCTGGTCGAGATTGAGAACCGAATTGCCATGGGCGACGAGGTCGCGAAGGACCGCCCGCCCCAGCTTGCCGCTGCCGCCGGTCACCAAAATCCTTGCCATAGCCGAACCTCCTCATTTTGCAGGCGGATTTGCCGCCACTCCCTGGCGCAAGACTATGCCGCTTCGCCCCCTCTGCCAATCGGCAGCGGCTAAACGGGAGATGAACGCCGGCCTCAGGCGGAGTTCAAAGCACTGGCACCATTCTCTCGTTCAAGGCCGACCGGGGAGGTCGGTGGGGCGGCCGCGAGGGGCGGACGCCAGCGAAATGGAGATGGACCATGAACAAGGGACTAGCACTTTTCGTCTGCGCCGGGCTTGTCAGCCTCGTTGCCACCCTGCCGAGCGCCGCCCAGCGCGCTGCGGGTAACAACTTTCCGAACCAGCGCATCATGCCGACGCAAGAGACCAATTGCGCAGATGACATGGGGCACATGCGCTCGGTGCGCCATGCCGATATCGCCGCCATCAATGGCCAGCGCGTGGCGCTGATCCCGGTCTGCGAGGATCTCAGTGTTGCAGGCAAGAATGCTTACGGCGCGCTCTTCGTGAACGGCAATGTCAATCATTTGAGGGGCCCAATCGGGCAGAACGTCACCCTGATGGGGGCATTGGCCGCGCGTGGTTATGACGAGCAGGATGTGGTGTCGCTGCGCTTCGGCGGCGGCAACAGCGTCGTGCTCTATGTCTATCAGCGGGACGCTAACTGAGCTTTCCGATCCGGGCGTTCGGCATGAACGCATTCTGAACGCCCGGATCAGGAAGGGTTCAAATCGGATCATTAGAGTGGGGATCAACACAGCGATCTCCAGAGGGGGGCGACGCCATGAACAGGACACAGGAAAAATTGCTGGTTGCAGGGCTTTGCGGGATTGTCATCACCGCCGCAGCCGCCTTTACCATCCAGCCCGCCACGGCCGCCGGATATGACGTCGACCAGATGGCCCGCGTGTCCAATGTCGCCCGCTGGGACGTGCTCAATGTGCGCAAATGGCCCGCCAGCTATTCGCAGAAGGTGGGCGCGCTCAAGCCGGGCGCGCAGGTCTGGGTCGAGCGCTGCATCGAAGTCGAGGCCAGCGCCGACTGGTGCCTGGTCGATGGCAATTATACGCGTGGTTGGGTCAACGCGCGCTACCTCACCCCAGGGGCCGACTGGGACGTCTGATCGGCCAGACTTGCCTCCTCCCATGCATTGACTTTTCCGGTCTGGCGCTGTTCCACAAGAGCAGTTCTGGACCGGAGTTTTTTTGTCATGGATGCCAATCCCGTTCTCGCTGAAGTGGTGCGCGGCAATTGGGTGGAGAACCGGCACCGGGGCGCCTTTGTGGTGATGGACGCGGACGGGCAGATCATCGCCTCCGCTGGAGATATCGAGCGGCCGGTGTTTCCGCGCTCGGCGATCAAGTCCATGCAGGCGCTGGCCATGTTCGACCGCCACGCCATCGAGAAATTCCACCAGACGAGGGAAGAACTGGCGCTGGCCTGCGCCTCGCACCATGGCGAGGAAGCGCATGTGTCGGGTGTCAGCCATTTCCTCGATCGCATGGGGCTTTCCGTGGCCGATCTCGAATGCGGCGCGCATATGCCGACCAATGGCGTGGCGCGCGAGGCGGTGCGTGTGTCGGGGCAGGGGCCGAGTGCGCTGCACAATAATTGCTCGGGCAAGCATGCCGGCATGTTGAGCGTGGCGCTGGCCATGGGCGTACCGACCAAGGATTATGTCAGCCGCGAGCATGATGTGCAGCGGGCGGTGCGCGCGAGCGTGGAGGCGGTGATCGGCGAGAGCCTCACGGAAGATCGGTGCGGCACCGATGGCTGTTCCATCCCCACCTGGGCGGCGCCGCTGCGGGCCTGGGCGCTCGGTTTTGCGCGCATGAGTTCGGGCAAGGGGCTCGATGCCGGACACGCGGCCGCGGCGACGGCGCTGTTTGATGCGGCGACCAGCCATCCCCATCTCGTGGCCGGGACGGGCCACTTCGATACGGTCGTGATGGAGGCCTTTGGCGGGCGGGTCATGCAGAAAGTGGGCGCCGATGGCGTGCAATGCGGCGCAATTCGCGACAAGGGCTGGGGCTATGCGCTCAAATGCGATGACGGGCACATTGCGGCCAGCCAGGCGATGATCGCGGCAGTGCTACTGAAATATGCCGATCCGGATGCGGCGCAGATTGCGGTGCTGGAGAAGTTTGCGCGGCAGGATGTGAAGAGTGTGCGCAAGGCAGTGATCGGGGAATTGCGCGCGGTGGTGTGAGGGGGAGAGTTACCCCCACCTAGCCTCCCCCTGATAGGGGGAGGGACGGATCGAGTTTTGGCGAAGATCGAGGGCCACGATGGGCTCCTCCCCCTATCAGGGGGAGGTTGGGTGCGGGTCAGTTCACCCGCACATGCCCATATCTGCTCGCATTCCCGATGAGATCCCGCTCGGAAATCTCGGTCCAGCGCATGCCGACGATGTCGCCTTCGGTGGCGCCGGAGACGAGGTTGCCGGAAAGGGTGACGGCCCCAACGCCTTCCACGACGCTGACGCCGATGCCGATGGCGCTGTCGGCGACGATATTGCCGGCCAAGGCGACATTGCGGAGGTAGGGGCCCCAGCCACCGATGATGCCGGCGCCGGGGCTGTTGGAAACGAGATTACCGGTGACCGCGACTTCGGCTTCGACCAGAATGCCGATCGGGCGGGTGTCCGGATTGACCTCTGAGCGCGGGAAAATATTGCGCACGATATTGCCGGCGCAGGTGGCGATCTGTCCGCCAGTGTCGAGATTGGTGATGGCAATGCCGGTGGCGGCGCCGTCGATGACATTGTCCGAGACGATCGAGCCGGAAAAGCCGAACTCGGAAAAGATCGCCACTTCACCCGAGTTGAAGCAGAGATTGCCCGTGACCTGGCAATTGTGTGTGGTGTTGAGGCGCACGGCGGTGAAGGCGCAGTCGGCGATGTGGTTGTCGGCGACGATCACCTGATCGGCCAGATAGACATTGATGCCATTGCCGTTCTGGCCATTGCCGCCGCCACGCCAGTCTATGGTGCGGATGCGATTATTCGTGACGATTGAGCCATCCGGACCGTTTTCGGAACGCCAGATACGCACGCCCGCATTGCCGCATTTTTCGATTGAATTGCCGGTGACGATGACACCAAGACTGTCCACGGAGTGAATGGCGGCGTCGCCATGGCCGGAGAAATCGCAGTCGCGAATGGTGGCGGCAGAGGTGCGCAGGCCCAGCGCAATGGCCGGGCTGTCGCGGAACTGGCAGCGCTCGATGGTGATGCCGGTAGAGCCCTCAAACCCGAGGAGCGGCGCGTCGCCGCTGTCGCCGGTAAAGCCGATATCGCGCAGCACGATGCCGGATTGGCCCGAGGCGGAGGCAGCCATGCCGCCCGAGGTGATGAGCCAGGTGGCGCCCGGAACCCCTTCGATGAGGATATTGCTGGGGAGGCGCAGGCTCGACACAAGGAACCGGCCGGCGGGCAGGGTGAGACGACCGTTGGCGCCGTCGATGGCCGCCTGCAGCGCCGATGTCTGGTCGGTGGTGCCATCGCCGACGAGGCCGGTCTGGGCGTGCGCGGCAAGGGGCAGGCTGGCGGCGAGCCCGGCAAGACCGGCGACAAAAAGGCGGCGATTGGGGGCGGTGAGATTGCGCATAAAGACAGTGTGGCGGCAAACTGCGGTGGCGGCGAGCAAAAGCGCGTGCATTGGTGAACAGCTGCCTGCAGGGCTTGCCTTGTTTGCTTCACCCTTGCCCGGCTATAAACTCGGCACCATTGCAGACTGACACAGGTGATATTCATGCTCGTCGACGACAAGATCTATCTCGGGACGAGCGACCGGCCGGAATATCTGGCCCTCAAATATGGCAATCGCCACGGGCTGATCACGGGTGCGACGGGTACCGGCAAGACTGTCACACTGCAGGTGCTGGCCGAGGGCTTTGCTGCCGCGGGCGTGCCGGTCTTTGCGTCGGACATCAAGGGCGACCTCTCGGGCATTTCCAAGATGGGTCAGGCCCAGAAATGGCAGAGCGAGCGCGCCGAAGTCATCGGCTTTGACGATTTCCGCGACGATGTGTTTCCGGTGATGTTCTGGGATTTGTTCGGCAAGCAGGGCCATCCGGTTCGCGCTACGATCTCGGAAATGGGCCCGGTGCTGCTGAGCCGCATCCTCGATCTCAACGATACCCAGGAAGGCGTGCTCAATATCGCTTTCCGCGTCGCCGATGACGATGGCCTGCTGCTGCTCGATTTGAAGGATCTGCGGGCGCTGCTGACCAATGTGCAGGAGCGGGCCAAGGAAATTTCCGGACGCTATGGCAATGTGACGACGGCATCGATTGGCGCGATCCAGCGCGCCTTGCTGGTGCTGGAAACGCAGGGCGCGGATCATTTCTTCGGTGAGCGCGCGCTCGAAATCGCTGACCTCATGCGCACCGACACGGACGGGCGCGGCTTTGTATCCATTCTGGCCGCCGACCAGCTGATGCAGTCGCCGCGGCTTTATTCGACCTTCCTGCTGTGGCTCCTCTCCGAGCTGTTCGAGGAGCTGCCGGAAGTGGGCGACCTCGACAAGCCCAAGCTGGTGTTCTTTTTTGACGAGGCGCATCTGCTCTTTGACGACGCGCCCAAGGCGCTGATCGACAAGGTGGAGCAGGTGGTGAAACTCATCCGCTCCAAGGGTGTCGGCGTCTATTTCGTGACGCAGAACCCGGTCGATATTCCCGAAAGCGTGCTGGCCCAGCTCTCCAATCGCGTCCAGCACGCGCTGCGCGCCTATACGCCGCGCGAGCAGAAGGCTGTGAAGGTGGCGGCCGATACGTTCCGGCCCAATCCGGCCTTTTCGACGGCCGAGGTGATTACCCAGATGGGGATCGGCGAGGCGCTGGTTTCGGTGCTGGAGGACAAGGGCATCCCCTCGATGGTCGGGCGCACGCTGATCCGTCCGCCGTCGGCGCAGGTCGGTCCGATCGGTCCGGCAGAGCGCGAGGCCATCGTCGCCAATTCGCCTGTCGGCGGGCTCTACGATACCGAGATTGACCGCGAATCCGCGTTTGAAATCCTGCAGCGGCGGGCGCGCGAGCGTCAGCTGGTGGAAGAGCGCAACAAGCTTGAGGAAGCCGACCGCAAGGCGGCCGAGGCGCGGGCCAAGGAAATGGAGCGCCTGCAGCGCGCCAACCAGCCGCGGCGTACGTCGACGCGGCAGACGCCAACGGAGGCGGCGGTCAATTCCTTCGCCCGCACCGTGGCCAATAAGCTCGGCAATGCACTGGTGCGGGGCATTCTCGGCGGCCTCTCGGGGAAGCGATAGTCCATGACCAGTATCAGCTCGACCGGCCCGACCATTGGTGTTTTTGCCTCCGACAAGGGGCCGGGCGATCCGGAACGGTCGAGCCTGATGACCCAGGTTGGCACGCTGTTTGCGCGCCGGGGCGCCAGGCTGGTGTGCCTGGCCGAAAAGGGTGTCATTCCGGTGCCGCTGGTGACGGCGGCGCGGGCGGCGGGTGGCGCGGTGGAAATCCTGGCCGACGAGAGCATTGTGCTGCCCCCGGCACTCAGCGGCGTGCCGATCACGGTGCTGCCCGAGCGCGACGATCGCTATCGCCGCATGGGAGAGCTGTCCGCTATGTTTGTGGCGCTGCCGGGATCGCTGGCGTCGACCTCGGCGCTCTTTACCTGCTGGGCGCTGTCAAAGCCCAAGCCGGTGGTGATGCTCAACCGGCACCGCGCCTTTGAAGTGGTCCGCGGCTTTGCCGGGGATGTGATGTCCCACTCGGTGCCGGGGTTCGACAAGAATCTGCAGTTTGCCGAGACGGTCGAGGATTTGTGGAACAAGGTCGCCTGGGTCGGCGAGCAGAAGCGGTAGGGGGAAGGAGATGCCCCCACCTAATCTCCCCCTGATAGGGGGAGGAACAGATCGAGTTTGCACCGCGGCCGGAGAGCCACGCGTGGATCCCTCCCCCTATCAGGGGGAGGCCAGGAGGGGGTGATTTCTCAGGCCAGCGGCTCGAGCCCGGGGTGGCGAGGCTTGCGGCGGTCGGGGAAGAGGGGGATGACGTTGTCGCCATTGCGGCGGGCCGGGTGCGGCTGTGGCGCGGGCAGGGCGGCGCGATTGCGGCGGTCGGGGCCGCGATAGCCGCCCAGGGTAGCGCCGACGACGCTGCGATTGATCAGCCGGGCCTGAACGCGCTGCAGGAGATGGCGCGGCGACATCGGCTTGACCACCACTTCATCGATGCCGGCGCTGATCGCCTGATGGCGCATCGGCGGGGTGATGGCGCGGGTGAGCGCAATGACGGGCAGATCGCGCGAGATAAAGCTCGGGTCGAGGCGGATGGCTTCAACCATTTCATAGGCCGGGCGGCCTTCGCGATCGAAATCGACAACCAGAAGATCGAGCGGAGCGATCCGCATATAGGCGAAGAGCTCGGCTTCGCTTTCGAAGGGCCGGATACGCAGGCGCGAGTCGCCGGCCAGGACCATGGACAATACGGCCGACAAGGCCGGATTTGCGGCCAGCATGGCGACGGTTTTCGGCCTTTGAGTCAAATCAGTCCCCTAGTTGGTAAAGGTTTCGTTAACACGGCCCAACCGGGGTGAGAAGAGAGCGGTTCGTTTCCGCCAAACTATTCCGAGATAAAGTAAACCCGCCGACCTGTTTGGAGGCGGCGGGTTCGATGGATCGGGATCGTGGCTCACGTCGCCCCCTCCCAGCGTCCCCTTTCAAGGGGAGGTGCCGGGCGGAGCGTGCGGCGCGATCTTAGGCCGAAGCTTCTTCGAACATGTGCTCGACGTGTTCCCAGTTCACCAGATTGTCGAACCAGGCTTCGAGGTATTTCGGACGGGCGTTGCGGTAGTCGATGTAATAGGAGTGCTCCCAGACGTCGACGCCGAGCAGCGGCTTGCCGCCATGAACCAGCGGCGACTCGCCATTGGCGGTCTTGGTGACTTCAAGCTTGCCGCTCTGGTTGTTGAGCGAGAGCCATGCCCAGCCCGAACCGAACTGGGTGGTGCCGGCATTGATGAAGTCGGCGCGGAACTTGTCGAAACCGCCGAGGTCTTCGTCGATCTTGGCAGCCAGCTTGCCCGGCAGGGACGTGCCGCCGCCATTGGGCTTCATCCAGTTCCAGAAATGGACGTGGTTGTAGTGCTGGCCGGCATTGTTGAAGAGGCCGGCGTTCTTGCCAAAGCTCTCCTTGACGATGTCTTCCAGCGGCAGGATTTCGAGACCCGAACCCTCAAGCAGCTTTTCGCCGTTGGTCACATAAGCCTGATGGTGCTTGTCGTGATGGAACTCGAGCGTTTCGGCGGACATGTAGGGGCCGAGCGCATCATAGGCGTAGGGCAGGGGCGGAAGGGTGAACTTGGTGGTCATGGAAGCCTCCATTGGTGAACAGGATGACGCTGGCGGTAAACCGTAATGATGCCAGTGGTATAAGCCCATCGAAGGGTCGCAACAATCAGCCCCGAAGAACTAAGTGTCCAATCCGACGCAATTTAGGGCAAAGGCGTAGCACTGCGCGGTCTCCTTGAGACGGTCGAAGCGACCCGAAGCGCCGCCGTGGCCTGCGCTCATATTGGTCTTGAGGTACAATGGCGCGGTGCCCGTTCCGGTTGCGCGCAGCCGCGCGACCCATTTGGCCGGCTCCCAATAGGTGACGCGCGGATCGGTGAGACCGGCGAGCGCGAAAATCGGCGGATAGGCCTGGGCCGAAACCGCCTCATAAGGCGCGTAGGCCGCGATGCGATTGTAATCCTCGGCGGAGGTAATCGGATTGCCCCATTCGGGCCATTCCGGCGGGGTGAGGGGCAATGTGTCGTCGAGCATGGTGTTGAGCACGTCGACGAACGGCACTTGGGCGATGATGCCGGCCCACAGATCGGGGCGGAGATTGGCGATGGCGCCCATCAGCATGCCGCCGGCCGAACCGCCCTGCGCGACAATTCTGCCCTTCTGCGTATAGCCAGCAGCGATCAGCGCCTCGCCGGCGGCGATGAAGTCACCAAACGTGTTGGGCTTGTGTTCGCGACGGCCGTTTTTGTACCAGGCATAGCCCTTCTCCATGCCGCCCCGGATATGGGCGACGGCATAGACAAATCCACGATCGACCAGCGACAGGACAGAGACCGAGAAGGCCGCCGGCATGGACATGCCATAGGCGCCATAGCCGTAGAGCAGCGCCGGGTTGGTGCCGTCGAGCGCGATGCCCTTTTTGTAGAGGAGGGTGACCGGCACATCGGCGCCGTCCGCCGCCTTGGCGAAGATCCGGCGCGTTTCATATTGCGCGGGATCGTGGCCGGAGGGCACTTCCTGGGTTTTGAGCAGGGTGCGCGCGCCGGTCGCGAGATCGACGTCGAAAACCTGGTTCGGCGTGGTCGGCGAGGAATAGGAGAGGCGGAACACGGTGGTGTCGAACTCGTAGCCGACTGACATGCCCAGCGCATAGGCCTCCTCGGCAAAGCCGACGACGTCTTCCTTTTCGGTCTGCAGATCGCGCACGACGATGCGTGGCAGACCATCCTCGCGCTCGAGGCGGAGGAGATGGTTTTTGAGGACGATCATATCGAGCACCAACACGCCGGGGCGGTGCGGCACGAGGTCGGTCCAGTTGGCGGCGTCGGGCGCATCGAGCGGCGCGGTGACGATCTTGTAGTCTTCGGCACCATCGACATTGGTGCGCATATAGAGAAGGCCATCGCGCTCCTCGACATCATATTCGCGGTCGACGAGGCGCGGAGCCACGAGACGCGGCTCGCCACCGGTTTCCGCGTCGATCAGCCAGACTTCGCTGGTCTGATGGTCATGGGCGTCGATGACGATGAACTTGTCGTTCTGAGTCTTGCCGACGCCGACAAAGAAGCCGGGATCCTTTTCCTCATAGATGATCGGGTCGGCATCCTGCGCCGTGCCAATGGTGTGGCGACGGATGCGGTAGGGCCGGTGGTTGTCATCATATTCGGTGTAGTAGATGGCGCTGGAGTCATTGGACCAGACATAGGAGCCGGCGGTGCCGGTGATGACTTCCGGGCTGTCCACGCCGGTCTCGAGGTCGCGGATGACGATGTCATAATATTCCGAGCCCGCGCGGTCGGCTGCCCAGGCGAGGTAGCGGTGGCTGGCGTTGTGGTCGGCGCCGGCAAAGCCGAAATAATCCTCACCGGCCTCGATATTGCAGTCGAGGAGGATGGTCTCTTCGCCACCGTCACGCGGGGTGCGCACCACGAGCGGGTACTGCTTGCCCTCGAGCATGCGTGAGTTATAGGCCCAGGGACCGTCGGGAGAGGCGACGCCGCTGTCATCTTCTTTGATGCGGCCTCGGATTTCCTTGTAGATCTTGTCCTGCAGCTCGGCTGTCGGCTTGCCGAACTGCTCTTCGTAATAAGAGTTCTCGGCCTCGAGATAGGCGCGGATTTCGCCGTCCAGCGTCTCGGGCTTCTGCATGACCTCCTGCCAGTTGTCGGCGCGCAGCCAGGCATAGTGGTCTTCGCGGGTGATCCCGTGATGGCTGTGGCTGTGCGGGACGCGCTTGGCGCGGGGAGGGGTAGCTTGGCTCATCTGGTCATCCGCATAATAAAGTGTCGTGCGAGGCTGCTCGTTGGATGCCGGCCCGCGCGAAAATGGCCCGTCAAATAGTGCTGTAACAAGCAGATAGGACCCTTGGGCGGCGAATGCCAGTGCCTTCGAATTCGAATCTTTTGTGTAGAAACCTCACAGAGGTCGATTACGCTTGTACCACGGGTCTCAAATTGTAAGGTCGGCCACCAGAAGTCATTGATTGGAATCGCTTATCAGCGAGAGGAGAGGCAAGCTTGGCGCTACCGTCTCTGGATGCAAGCATTGCCCTCGTGGCTCTCTTTCCATTTCTTGCCGCAGCGCTTGCTCCGGTATTGCATCGGCTGACCGGTGCGTTTTCGGGCTGGATACTGGCGCTCGTCCCTGCCGGGATATTTGTCTTTCTGCTTTCATTGCTGCCCGGGATTGTCGCCGGAGAAACTCTTCGCCTCGCCATCGGTTGGGTGCCGGCCTATGGGCTTGAGCTGAGCTTCTTTATCGATGGGCTGAGCCTCACGTTCGCGCTGACCATTTCCGGGATCGGCACGCTGATCGTGCTCTATTCCGGCTCCTATCTCGCCGGTCACGCCCATCTCGGACGCTTCCTCGGCTTCATGCTCGCCTTCATGGGGGCGATGCTCGGGCTGGTTCTGTCCGACAATATGCTGGCGCTGTTCACCTTCTGGGAGCTGACCTCGATCACCTCCTTCCTGCTGATCGGCTTCGACCACCAGCGCATGGCGGCGCGACGGGCGGCGACGCAGGCTCTGGTCATTACCAATATCGGCGGCATGGGGCTGCTGGTTGGCGCCATCGTGCTGCAGCAGGCTGGCGGCAGCTGGGACCTCAGCGTGCTGCGGGCAGCCGGGGGCATGCAGGAGCACGCGCTCTATGGCGTCATCCTTGCGCTCTTTGTCGTCGCGGCCTTCACCAAATCGGCGCAGTTTCCGCTGCATTTCTGGCTGCCCAATGCCATGGAAGCCCCGACGCCGGTTTCGGCTTTTCTCCATTCGGCGACCATGGTGCAGGCGGGTGTCTATCTCCTGTCGCGGATGACGCCGATCCTCGGCGACACGCCGGTCTGGATGGCGCTGCTGGTGAGCTTTGGCGCGGTGACCCTGCTCTGGGGTGCGATCGGCGCTCTGCGGCAGACCGACCTCAAGCAGATGCTGGCGCAGACGACCCTGGCCTCGCTGGGGCTGCTGGTGCTGCTGATCGGGCTCGGTACCTCGGTGGCGATCACCGCGGTCATGGTCTATTTCGTGGCGCACGCGCTCTATAAAGCGGCTCTCTTCATGGCCGTCGGCGCCGTCGACCACGAGGCCGGGACCCGCGAAATCACCGCGCTCGGCGGATTGGCCGAGAAGATGCCGGTGACCTTCATCGCCACTGCGGTCGCGGTGCTCTCCATGCTCGGCATCCCCCTTACGGTGGGGTATTTTGCCAAGGAAGAAATGTACCTCGGCCTCTTGTCGGGCGACTGGGCGAGTGTGGTGACGCTGATCGTCCTCGTTGTCGGCAACGCCATGCTTGGCGGCGTTGGCCTCCTCGTGATGGTCAAACCCTTCCTCGGCGAAGCCGTGCCAACGCCCAAGACCCCGCATGAGGCGCCAATCGCCATGCTGGCGGGCCCGCTGCTGCTGGGCGCAGCCGGGATCGTCGCCGGCATACTGCCCGATTGGCTCGGCCACGATATTCTGGCGCCCGGCGCAACGGCGATCCTTGGGGAAGCCGTCGAGCCCCATCTCAGCCTTACCATCAATTTCGCGAGCCCGCTGCTGTGGCTCTCGGCGCTGACCTGGGTGCTGTCCATTGCCGTGTTCCGGCTGGCGACCCCGGCGCGCACCCTGTTGCGACGCTTGAGCCATGGGTTGGGCTGGACCGCCGACACCGTATTTGACGCGGTGATGTTCAGCCTCATCCGCTTTTCTGGCGCGGTCACGCGGGCTCTCCATCACGGGCAGCTCGAGTTTTATCTGGTCATCGTCTTTTCGGGCCTGGCGCTGGCGCTGTTCGGGCCGATGCTGGCGCTGGATGGTTTCGACTGGCTCTGGCCCACGGCCGAGCTGGGGGCCTGGGTTGGTTTCTCCATGCCCGATGTCCGGCTCTACGAATGGGCGATTTTCGCTCTGGTGGTCATCGGCCTTGTCGCTGTGCTGATTGCGCCGAGCCGGCTCGCCGCCATCCTGGCGCTGGGCGTTCAGGGCGCGGCCGTGGCGCTGATCTTCCTCCTCTTCGGCGCGCCCGACCTCGCCTTCACCCAGCTGATGGTGGAAGTTCTCTCGGTGGCGGTGCTGACGCTGGTGATGACCAAGCTGCGGCTCGATATCCGCGATCACCGCCCGTTCGAGGACTGGGGGCGCGATGGCGTCATCGCCATCCTCTGTGGCGCCGGGGTGAGCCTGATGCTCATGCTGGTGCTGAGCGGCACGCTCGATACCCGCCTCTCCGATCTCTTTACCGCAACCAGCGTGCCGATGGCGCATGGCTCGAACATCGTCAACGTCATCCTCGTCGACTACCGCGGCTTTGATACGCTGGGCGAAATCTCGGTGGTGATGGGCGCCGGTATTGCCATCATGGCGCTGCTGCGTCGCCGGAGGACGAAGGCATGAACACGCTGATCTTCCGCACTTTGGCGCCGCTCGTTGTAGGCACCATGCTGGTGTTTTCCATCTACGTCTGCCTGCGCGGCCACAATGAGCCGGGCGGCGGCTTTATCGGCGGGCTGATCGCGGCCGCGTCCATGGCCGTCTTCGGCATGGCGTCCGGCGTTGCGGCGGTGCGCAAGGCGCTGCGCTTTGACCCCCTGACCATCGCCGGGGCAGGCGTATTGCTGGCCGGGGCGTCCGGGATAGCCAGCCTTTTTATCGAGGCGCCCTTCATGACCAGCATCTGGCTCTATCTCAACCTCGGCGACACTGTGCTGCCGATCTCGACGCCAATGTTCTTCGATATCGGCGTCTATCTCGTCGTCTTCGGGACACTGTCGTCGGTGGCGCTGGCGCTGGAAGAAGAAAGCGAGGGAGACATCTGATGGATTATATCCTCGCCATTCTCGTCGGGCTCTTTATTGCGATGGGCGTCTATCTGCTGCTGTCGCGCTCGGTCATCCGCATGCTGCTCGGCATGACCATTTTCGGCAATGGCGTGAACCTTCTTATTTTCACCGCCGGTCGAGTAACGCGCGAAATCGCGCCGATCGTGGCGCCGGGGCTCGATGTGCCGGCCGGGCCGATCGCCAATCCGCTGCCGCAGGCGCTGATCCTCACCGCCATCGTCATCGGCTTTTCCATGTTCTGCTTCCTGCTCGTCCTAGCCTATCGCGCCTATCAGAGCCTTGATGCCGACAACACCGATCGCATGCGCCTGGCCGAGCCGCCGCGCTCGCCCGAACCGCCGCTGAGCTATTGATCATGACCGAGACAGAACTGCCCCGCGCCATGATCGACACCCTCACCGCCGCCGGCGAATGGGTCATCGTGCTGCCCGTCGTGCTGGCCCTGATGGGGGCCGCGCTGATGCTGATCCTGCGCAATGCCGGGCGGCTGTCGCTTTTTGCGGCAGTTGTCGTCGTCAGCGGCATCATCGCCTGCGAAGTCACCCTGCTGGTTCGGATCGCCGACGTCGGGCCCGTCAGCATGACCATGGGGCGCTGGCTGCCCCCGTTTGGCATCAGCCTCACCGCGGATATCTTCAGCGCCGCCTTCGCGCTGGCTGCCTCGGTGGTGACGCTGGTTGTGCTGGTCTATGCAGAGGTCGATCGGGAAGACGGCGACCGCGGCAATAATTTCCATGCCCTCGTGCTCCTGCTGCTGGCCGGCGTCACCGGCGCCTTCCTCACCGGCGACCTCTTCAACCTCTATGTCTGGTTCGAGGTCATGCTGATCGCCTCTTTCGGTCTTCTGGTGCTGGGCGGAACGCCGGCGCAGATGGATGGCGCGGTCAAATACGGCTTTCTCAATTTCCTCGCGACGACCTTGTTCCTCATGTCCCTCGGGCTGCTCTACGGCCTCCTCGGGACGCTCAACATGGCCGACATCATGCGCGTGGCCCCGCTCGCCAATCCGGCGGCGATGACCGGGGTGGCGTCACTGCTGCTGCTGGCCTTCGGCATGAAGGCGGCGGCGTTTCCGCTCAACGCCTGGCTGCCGGCCTCTTACCACACGCCGCCTGCGGCCGTGTCGGCGCTGTTTGCGGGCCTGCTGACCAAGGTCGGTGCCTATGCCCTCCTGCGGGCGCTGGTGGCCATTTTGCCGGCCAGCCGCGACATGCTGGAGCCGGTGCTGCTGATCCTCGCCATCGGCACGCTGCTGACCGCGCCGCTGGGGGCGATTGCCGAAACCAATCTGCGGCGCGCCATGGGCTTTCTCGTCATTGGCGGCATCGGGGCCGTCTTTGCCGGCATGGCGCTGCCCAATGCGAGCGGCGTTGCCGGCGCGGGGCTCTATATTTTCCACGCCATGCTGACCATGACGGCGCTTTATCTGGTCGCCGGGCTGATCGAGCGCCGCACCGGCAAGCGCGACACGCGCGAGATGGGCGGCATCTACGCCGCCAGTGGCGGGCTCTCGGTCCTGTTCTTCGTGCTGGTGCTGGCAGCGGCCGGCGTGCCGCCCTTCCTCGGGTTCTGGCCCAAGTTGATCCTGCTCGAAGGCGGCATCGAAGCTGGTGGCTGGGGCGCGGTGATCGTCGGGGCATTGGTGATCAACGCCGTCCTGACCCTGATCGCCGGGGCGCGGCTCTGGTCGCATATCTTCTGGCGCAATGCCCCGGATGGTTCGGAACTTGCGCCAATGGGGCAGGGCACGCGGACCGGTTTCGCAGCGGTTGGGGTCCTGGCCATCGCCATCGTCGCAGCCGGCCTGTGGCCCAATCCGCTGATCGAGGGCAGCCAGGTCGCGGCCGCCGATATCCTTGACCCCGCCCGCTATGTTTCGGCGGTGGGCCTGGCGGAGGCGCAGCCATGAGTGCGGTCCTTCTTGTCGTCATCCTGGCTCTTGTCTGGGCCGGTATCACCGGCAGCTTTTCAGGGCTGAACCTTCTCTTTGGCGGGCTTGTGGGCGGGCTTGCCGTCTGGCTGCTGCGCGGCTCGCTGCGCCAGGGTGGTGAATGGCGCAAGTTGGGCCAGATCGCCTCGCTCTGCCTGCTCTTTGTCTACGAGCTCATGGTCAGCGCCATTCGTGTGGCCTGGGTGGTGATCCAGCCCGACATCAAGGGCGCGATCCGCCCGGCTGTCATCGCCGTGCCGCTGACGGTCAAATCCGACGCGGAGATTGCGCTGCTTGCCAATCTCATCACGCTGACCCCGGGCACGCTCAGTGTGGATGTGTCGGAGGATCGCTCGACCCTCTATGTCCACGCGCTGGCGCTTTCGAGCCCGGAGGCGCTGATCGCCGAGATTGCCAATGGCTTCGAAGCGCGAATCGCGGAGATCTACAAATGAGCGGGGCGGTGTTTCTTGACTGGGCCAGCCTGATTGCACTCGTGCTCTTGGGCGCAGCGCTTTTGGTTTCGATCGTGCGGATCATCATCGGCCCGACCCTGGCCGATCGTGTACTGGGGCTCGATCTGCTCACGGTGCTGGCACTCGCCTTTATAGGTGCGATTGCTGTACGCACCGGCCTCACTCTTTACCTCGACATCGCCATCGCTGTGGCTCTGCTGGGATTTTTGGCGACGATCGCCTTTGCGCGATATCTGCTGCGAAAAGCAAAACAACGGGATTAGTCAAAGTGGTCCAGGAACTTGCTAGTTACATTGGCGGACTACTACTTTTGTCGGGTGCGGCATTTTCACTGCTCGCTGCAGTGGGAGTCTTGAGACTTCCCGACCTATTCACGCGATTGCATGCCGCTTCCAAGGCCGGAGTCGTTGGTGGTGGCCTTGTTTTACTTGCGGTCGGTGTAGTAAGCATGGAGGCTGCAATTTGGGTGCGGGCAGTCATTGGTGTGTTATTTTTAGTCTTGACTACACCTATATCTGCGCATCTTCTTGCAAGGGCGAGTTGTCTTGCTGGCGATAAATTTTACAAAAATACGATTCAAAATGACCTTGACTTAGGACGAGACCGAATTTGGTCAGATGAATAGTCCTAAGTGTTAAGTGGTTGCTGTGTTGGGTTGGCTTGCACATTGCAATAAACCGCCCTAGGAAAGAAAGAAGGCGCCAACTGCCCTTGTTGTCGCCCAATAAAAAGCCTGGAAGGTTGACTATCATGAATGACAACACCGCTCCGGCAGAGACCGGGGAATTTGACCTCGTCGAACTCAGTGCCGACATCGTCTCCGCCTATGTAAGCCATAACGCGGTGAGCCCCACCGATCTGCCGCGTCTGATTACCGATGTACATGGCGCTCTTCGTGCCCTGCGCAGTAACGAAGTCCCCGTTCCGGTGGAAGAACTCAAGCCTGCGGTGCCGGTGCGCAAGTCGGTGGCGCCCGACTACATCATCTGCCTCGAAGACGGCAAGAAGTTCAAATCCCTCAAGCGTCACCTGCGCACTCACTACAACCTGTCTCCCGAAGAATATCGCGAGAAGTGGGGCCTGCCTGCCGACTATCCAATGGTTGCTCCGAGCTACTCGGCCACTCGCTCCAAGCTTGCCAAGGATAATGGCCTGGGCCGCAAGGCCGGCTAAGCCGCCGAAACGGTTCCTATGGAATTCAATAGCCGCCCCCCTCCCTGGGCGGCTATTTTTGTTTCGGCCCCTTGATGCAGATCGAATCTGTTCGACTTATCCCCGCCATGCCATGGCCATGCTGTAGATATAGGAATGTTATCCTATATCGTGAGGAGGCATGCCGTGCGAATCGAACAGAACAATGCCAACACGCTGATCTTGCAGACTGGCGGACGCCGGGGACAAGCGGAAGTGTCCGCCGCAATCGCCCTGGTGGCGCGGGAAAAACATATCCCTATCCGGCTAATTGTCCATTATTCCCGCTGCCGCGCCCAGACCGCGCGGGCCCGGCAGATCGCCATGTATCTCTCCCATGTGGTGTTCGGTGTGAGCTTGGCTGACATCGGCGAGGCCTTCGGGCGCGATAGGACTACAGTCTCATATGCTTGCGGGCTGATCGAGGATTTGCGCGACGATCCGCAGTTCGATGCCGAAATGGACCGGTTCGAAAGTGTGCTTTTGGCGGGGGCGAGCCATGAATAGCCCCGCACTGCCAAAAGCGGTCGAGCGCCTGCTCGGTGCAGTGGGCAGCGAGCCGCCCTTTCTCGGGCCGCAGCACGGGCAGGCGGCGAGCCGCCTGATGCATTGCTTCGAGCGGGCTCGGCTTACCCAGCGCGTGACCATATCCTATGATCCCGCGCGAATTGGCGGGCAGCGTGGGTCCGCCGGGCCGGCAGAGATAACCGATAGCGCCGCCGATGCCCGAAAGCGGCTTGCCGCCCTGGCAGACGCCATGCCGCGCGATTGCTGGGGTGTGCTGTTTGACGTCTGCGGCCATGATCTTGGCCTCCAGGAGATTGAAGCGGCCCGCAACTGGCCTCGGCGCAGCGCCAAACTGGTGCTCCGGGTCGCCCTCGAACAGTTGGCGGCGCACTATGGTCTGGAGGCCGCGGGGCGCGGCGGCGGTACAGGGCCGCAGCGGGGCTGGCTGGAGCAACGACCAAAGATGTTCGAGGATGAAACTTAACGATGTTGTCGGCGCGCCTCTGTCGTCCGGCGCGCAACGTGCTAGGAGAACATGTCCAGAGGCGCGGCGCCGTATGACCTCCAGAATCGTCACCATACAATATCTGCGTGGCCTGGCCGCCCTGTTGGTACTGGCCTCTCATGTGCTGCTTTATCCGCTGCTAAGCCAGCCGCTGGTCTACGGTCGTCTCGGCTGGCTTGGCGTGATCCTTTTCTTCGTCATCTCCGGTTTCATCATGGTCACGGTGACAGCCGGTGGGCGCTTCGATGGTTTGAAATTCCTGCGTCGGCGGGTGCAGCGCGTGGTGCCGCTCTATTGGGTGTTTACGCTCGTCGCCGCCGCGCTGGCGTTGATTGCGCCGCAACTGTTCAAGACGACGGTGTTTGACGGCCAGCAATTGCTGCTGTCGCTGGCCTTTGTGCCGTTTTACAATCCGGCCAGCCACGGCATCCACCCCCTCTACAAGCTCGGCTGGACGCTCAACTACGAGATGTTCTTCTATGTCAGTTTCGCCCTGCTCGCGATGGTGACGGTGCGACGTCGGGTGATGGCCCTCACCATTGCCTATCTTGGCCTTGCCATCGTCGGGCAGGTCTGGGCTCCCGAAGGCGCGATTGCCCAGTTTTATACAAATTACATGCCGCTGGCCTTTATCGCCGGGGCCTGGCTTGGACTGGCCTATATCGAAGGAAGGTTGGTGCGGATCTCCAGCGCCATGACCGGTCTCGTCGGCGCGCTGGCGCTTGTGGGGATTGTCGAAGGCTTCTCATGGGGCGGGGAAGCGGTGGAGGAAATCGCGGCCTTTGCCGGTTTCCTCGCGTTCGCCATCGGCGCTGTGGCGCTCTTTGTGCGCTACGATGGGAAGGTGCCGCGCTTTGCGCTGATGGAGCGGATCGGCGACGCCTCCTACTCCATCTATCTGGCCCATATCTTTGCCGTGGCACTGGTGGCCGGCGTCTGGCTGCGTCTTTTCGGAGCCGATGGGCCAGGATCGGGCCTTGCGATCACCGGCCTCTCTATCCTTGGCGGTGTCGGGATCGGCCTTGTACTTTATCGGTTCCTCGAGAAGCCGCTTCTCGACTGGTTTCGCCGCCGGTCAGTTGACCAGCGCGCGCGCCTGGCCGCGAATGCGGTTGACCATGGCAACCAGACCATTTGACCGCTGTGTCGTGAGATGTTCGCGTAGCCCGATCTCGTCGAAAAGGGCAATCGCGTCGGTTTCAGCGATCTCGCTGGCCGGTCGATCAGAATAAAGCGACAGCAGGACCGCAACGAGGCCTTGAACGATCATTGCATCGCTCTCGCCGCGAAAGCGCAGTGACGGCGTGTCGGCAGCCGGGACCGGCTCTGCGACCAGCCAGACCTGCGAGACGCAGCCATTGACCTTGTTGGCGTCGGTGCGCTCGGTCTCGTCGAGCTTGGCGAGGCTCTGGCCCAGTTCGATGATGTAGCGGTACCGGTCTTCCCAATCGTCGAGGAAGGAAAGGTTGTCGGCAATGTCCTGGAAAGCCTGGGGATGTGTCATGGGCTTTATCTAAGCCAAGGGCGCGGCAGTTTCCAGCGCCGGATCGGCCATCAGTTCGGGAAAAGAAAAGCCGCAAGCACGAGCGCTGTGCCCGCGGCAGTGGCCTTGCAGAGGCGGGCGCCTGGAGGGAAGGCGTCCGCGCGTTAGCCCGAGTGATCCGGCCGCGGTCGGGGCAGGGGGATCGATTCGGGTCCCGGCAGAATGTGCATGGGAGGATTGGGACGCGACACGGGCTGGAGTGCGGCCGAAACGACCGCCTTGCCGCCCAGACAGGTGAGATTATCGCATTCGATGGCCTCGACCTGGGTGGCGACAAACTGGCCGCCCCGCGTCACTGCCTCGCTGGAGAGCGCGGTAGCGGTCTGTGCAACGTCGACATCGGGCCGGATGACCACGAACCCGACAGAGAGCCAGAATGCGGAGCGAAGAAGGAACATCATGTCGAATATGGGGTTCAAACGGGCCGATTCCCGCTCTTGTTGGCTTCACCCTAATCGGCCCCCGTTAAGCGTCGCTGCGCCCGACTGTTAAAATTTGAAGCAAATGCTGTCGCAGTTTTGGAGGGGCGCAACCCCTTGTTTACGCTATCTGTCGAAAGCGGGACGCGGCTCGCAGACTTAAATCCGTCTTAGCTGTTGGTGCGCGATTGTGCGCTTCAGGCAAGACCTGCACCAATCAGGCAAGCGGGCCCGCAAGGGACCGCGATATCCGGCGACCAGGCCGGAAGAGTGGCGTCTCGAGTATGAGTTTTTTGATGGCTAGCATGGTCCAATTTCGCGCCCGTAGGGGAAGCGCACCGGCGAAGGCCGGAAGTGCTCGCCCTGAAACGCAGCGCCGGAAGACCATCGCCGTAAACGCAGTCGTTCTGATCGCAGCCTCGGCTCTCGCCATGCCCGTGGCGATCTGGCTGCTGGTTGCCCAGGCTGCGCTGCCCTTCGTCATCGCTTCGGCCGGCCTTGTCGGCGGCATGGTCAGCCTGTCGCTGCACCAGCGCCAGCGCTTTGACGAGGCTGCCCTGGCCCAGGTGACGACGCTTATGGGTGCTGGTCTCATTCTGACGCTTCTCGACCCGCGCCTTGGCGATTCGGGACTGGCCCTGACGCTGATGGGGCCGGTGCTTGCAGCACTGCTGGCCGGCAAGACCATCCGTCAGCTGAGCTGGCTGGCGACAGCTTCGATCATTTTGCTGAGTGGAATCACTGCGCTGTTCGGCCTGGCGGAGACGTCCGCCCTGGCGCAGCCGGCCATGGCTACGGGCGCCATCGCCTTTGCCGTTGCGGTCGCCGTCATCATCCACACCACTCACCACATCAATGCGGCCTTCGTCGTGCAGGACAAGGCCCAGGTCAGCGCCTATCGCCACCTGTTCGAACATGTCCAGGACGCGGTTCTGCGTTATTCGAGCGAGGGTGAGCTGCTGTTCGCCTCGCGGTCGGCCGAAACGCTCCTGGGGTGCCCGCGCTATCAGGTGCAGGGGACGGCCCTTGCCGAGCGCGTGCATGTGCTGGATCGCCCGCTCTACATGACCGCCTTTGCCGATGCGAACATGTCCGGAAAAAACCGCACCGTGGAAGTGCGTATGCGGCGCGATGACGAGACCAGCTCCAGAAACATCCCGATGTTCATCTGGGTCGAGGTGCGCTTTTCCCCGGTTGTCGAGGACGCCGATGAAGCCCGCCACGAAGTGATCGTCATGCTGCGCGACATCACCGAGCGCAAGGACGCCGACGCCAACAAGACCGAGGCCCATCGCGCGGCCGAGGAAGCTTCGCAGGCCAAGTCGCGCTTCCTCGCCACCATCGGGCACGAACTGCGCACCCCGCTCAATGCCGTGGTCGGCTTCTCCGAAATGATGTCGTCGGGCATCGGCGGCGAATTGTCGGCGACGCATAAGGAATACGCCGGCCTGATCCATCAGAGCGGCAAGCACCTGCTCGACGTGGTCGGCATGTTGCTCGACATGTCGCGGATCGAGGCGGGCAAGTTCGAGATCGACCCCAGCCGCTTCCAGCCCGATGAGATCGTGCCGGCGTGCCTCTCGATGATCGAGACCACGGCGCGTAACAAGACTGTTTCGCTCTCCACCGAGATCGAGCCGAAACTGCCCGAGATCATGGCCGACGAACGCGCCTGCCGGCAGATCCTGCTCAACCTCTTGTCCAATGCGGTCAAGTTCAGCCATCCCGGTGGCGCGGTGACCCTGGTGATCAAGCGTCAGGGCCAGTCGATCAGTTTCTCCGTGCGCGACAATGGCATCGGCATGGCGCCAATGGCCCTCGAGAGAATCGGCGAGCCCTTCTTCCAGGTGCAGGACGGCCTCTCGCGCCAGTATGAAGGGACCGGCCTCGGCCTCTCCATCGTCAAGGGTCTCGTCGAGCTGCATGGCGGCGCCCTGCGGGCCATGTCCGAGATTGGCATGGGGACAACCATGACCGTCTTGCTGCCCATAAACGGTCCGGCAACCAAGATGGCGGAAACTGCGACCGTATTACCCCTCCATCGCGAGCCTGCAGCCCCCAAGACTTCATGGCAAAACGAAAAAAGAAAAGCGCAATGACGACGGCATCCATCCTGACTCAGTTGCCCCTTCAGATCGGCAACGTCTTCCTGTCTCAACTTGGCCGTGCAGGCCAGTGGACACTGGCTCGCTACATGAAGGCGCCGCTGGCCTCGACGGGTCTGCTCGCCATGGTGACGCTGACGGCGCTGGCCGGCAGCAATGCGCTTTATTTCCAGACGGCCGACCATCCGTCGCCCTTCTTCGGTCCCATTCGCGCGGTGCCCGCGAGCGTCTCCGTCGACGCGCCCGTGCCGGCGCCGGCCGAACTGCGCCAGCAGGCGGGGGATGCTGCGACCGTCCTGCCGCCGATGACGCAGGCGAACGAGACGACCGGGTCGATCGCCAATGTTCCCCAGGTCGTCCCCGACCAGCCGGTGGGCAACACCCAGGTTTTTGCCGTGCAGAAGAAGCTGGCCGAACTCCGTCTCTTCGACGGCAAGGTCGATGGCTATTATGGCCCGATGACCGCGCGCGCCATCCGGGCGTTCGAGGAGCGCAATGGCATGGCCCCGCTCGGCGCCTTGTCCGCTGGCGTCGTTTCAGCCATTCTCAACGCCGATAGTGCTGGCCGTGCCATGGCGCCCGTAGCGCCGCCGCAGCCTGCGCCGGTGGTGCAGCCCGTCGCGCAGCCGGCGCCGGTCGTTCAGCCGGCACCAGTAGTGCAGCCGGTGGCCGTGGTGCAGCCCGCGCCGGTCGCCCAGCCGCAACCCGACCAGGTGATTGCGCGCCTGCCGACGCTTTCTCCGGGCGAACAGGTGTTCGACCAGGTGGCCACGACCGCCGCCCAGACGCTCGATTCGATCGTTGCAGCTGTCGACGGTTCGCGCTCGAACCCGCAGACCATGGCCAATCCGCCGATCCCGACAGCGCCCCTGCCGACCCAGACCATGCCGGCGCCCGTACAGGTCGCCTCGATTGCGCCTGTGGCGCCGCCGGTTGCTGTGGTCGCGAATCCCGGTCCGCCGGCCAATGACGCTGCGCTCGTCTCCCAGATTCAGAGCGGGCTCGCCAGCCTCGGCTTCTTCCGCGGCGCCGTCGATGGCAATCCCGGCCCGGAAACGGCCCGCGCCATCCGCGAATTCGAGAACTTTCACCGCTACAGGATTACCGGGCAGGTGCAGCCTGATCTCGTTAAACTGCTGCGGGATGCCGGCGCGGCCATCTAGTGGCCAGCCTGCGCAGCGATCTGTGGTGCATGGCATTTGTCCGGCGCCACAATGATCGGGGCAATATGTGCGTGGTCTCCCGCAGGGGAGACCCGATAGCCGGCCAGGTGTTCATCGAAGTCGATCACCTCGACGGCACCTACTCGCTGTTCACACCAGCGCCGCTTTTGTCGCGCGATGATAGCGCCGCCCTGGTGTTCCAGCGGCGCTTCTCGCATGTCGAGCCGCAGATTGTGCGTGACCGCATTGCCCGGGAAAAAGACTTCGATCCCGATCTCTGGGTGCTGAGCCTTGATCTGCGGGGCGATGATCTGGGGACCGATGTGGTCGACCCCCAGAAGTGAGCTGAGATCAGCTGGCGCGGCGGGCGCCGATGCGGTTGAGGGCTTCCATGGCCTGTTCGACCACCGGATTGGCCGAGCCGGCCGATGCTGCAACGCGGCGGCGGGGCTGGGAGACCGGCTGGTACTGCGGCTTGGACAGGTCCAGCAAATTCACTTCACCACGCCATGCGCTCATCAGGTACGCCATTGATTCCGGCGTGACCGTTGCAAAGAGCGTGGCGAAATCGGCCAGTGCCTTG
The DNA here is from genome assembly GCF_029201565.1 of Devosia sp. SD17-2. Lineage (GTDB taxonomy): Bacteria > Pseudomonadota > Alphaproteobacteria > Rhizobiales > Devosiaceae > Devosia. The sequence goes on along the minus strand of NZ_CP104002.1, from coordinate 3,265,319 downwards.
GATCGCTCGCTGTCATGGCTGGTGGCGTGGATGAGAACCTTCAACCCGTCATAGGCCGAAACGCCGAAGCCGCGCAGGATGACGAACACCGAAGCACCGGTGACGTCGTGGGCGATCTGGCCGCAGCGGACTTCGTCGAGCCCGGTGATCTGGGAGAGCAGGCGCGTCACTTCCGGACGGCGGTTCTCGGAGAACAGCTTCATCAGCGCCTTGGTCAGGTCACCGGTCGCAACCGACATCTGTTCGATGGTGCGGGTGATCGGGGCAGGGGGCGTCTGGCGGCTGGCGAAGGCCTGGATGACCTTGACGCGGTTGTCGTCGGAAAGATCGAAGAAGGCTGGCGCGAGCAGGGCTGCGTCGAAATCCTTACGCCCGCCAAGGGCTTCTGCCACCATGTGGTCCATTTGCGCCGAACGCGCCAGGGCACTGAGATAGGGGCCACGTGGGGTGATGTGCAGATTGCCAGCCAGCGCGCGATAGACTTTTCGCGAGTTCATCTGGAAGAGCTTTGCCAGCACCACATTGGAGAGATTGGGTCGGCCGGCCAGCGTTGCGGCGGCGGTGACATCATAGCGCCCGATGATGTCGAGCATGGTCTGGTCGGTCAGCTCGTTCGCCGACTGGATAAAGGAAATCAGATCTTCGCCGATGTTCTCGACGACAAGGTTCTCGAGCACTGGCGAGAGCAGCTCGGCGCGGCCGAGGATGGCTGCAGCCTTGGCACGGGCCTGCTGGCTGGCGGCCGGAAACAGGCGGCTGGCAAGGGTTTCGAACTGTTCCATTTCGGGACCCGTGGGCCGGCCGCGGCGCGCATAGGCGTCGCAGGCGGCGATCAGCAACGTATTGGTGCGATCGACACCACCCGTCTCGATAAGGAGCTGAAACGTCTCGTAGGGCTGGAAACCAAGCATGTTCGGCGGGACCGTGGATAGTTATTCGCATCATGTGCGTTCAATGCTCAGTTTGACGTGAATTCGTTAGCAGACTGTTAACCTTGACGATCTCTTAATGAGAACAAGCGCGGGGGGCGACGCGCCGATAGAATTGATCCAACTCGTGGCCTCCGATGGGACGGAGGAGCGGCGCAGCCAAGGAGGCCCAATTGGGACAGCTGCTGAAGTTCGTCAGGCGGACAACGTCCGCCGATGCCGTCGACAGACCGACTGGTAATGCCCAGATCATTTTCTTCACCGGGGTTCGGTACGAGCGTGAAACGCCGCCGCCCCCCAAAAAACGACTCGCGCCACCTCGTCGGCGCAAACGCGGCTGAACCCTTGCTAAAATACACTCGTCTTATCGGCCTCGTTGTCCTTGCCGGTCTTGCCACTGCCTGTGCCTCGCGCCCGGTGGGTGATTTCGGCCGGGCCCAGCCCAGCGCCCTGCATGATGCCATGTTGCCGGCGGTAGGGGATTTCATGGCCCGGCAGCGGCGCGAGCCGGTGTCGAACTTCAACCAGACCGACCAGGAGCGCGAGATGCATGACCGCACCTGGCGTTTCCTCGTGGCCAATAACGCCAAGGACTGGCTGTTCAACACCGAAGCCGAGATGCAGCGGGTGCGCATCACCCGGACCAAGGATTTCACCTTTTTCCCGGACCGCTATTACAACTGGCTCAAGAAGACGCATTATCAGTCATCGCGTGTGCGCTATGCGACGGTGACGCGGCATATCCAAGCCGATCTCGACACCTTGCCTGAAGCCTTCCGTTCGGTCTGTGCGGTGATTGAGGTGGATCGCCAGCGCCAGGTGGCGCTCAACGAGTTGAGCGATCTTGCCCCCACGGCACATGCTGATGTGCGGGCGCGTCGGATCGAGAACCAATGGTATATCGACTGGTTCGAGCGGGCCGTGAACTATCGCTACGACAGCTATTCCTATGCGCTCGAAAACCTCCTGGTCGAAACTCCGCATGAGCAGTCGGTGGCGGTGGACGCGGCATTGCGCCGCCTAAAGCCCTGGGCTGATCGCGCGAGGAACGGCGATTTCTGTCCGGGCAATGCCGGACGCGGCGGACAGGCCGATGTCACCATACCGTCACGCTTCCAGACCATGGTGCGCGACACCGAGGTCATTGCGCCGAAATAATCTTCTTGAGGGGGCGCCGTGCTCGACCCGCAACACCGCAACCATGGGTCTGTCTCCGAAGTCTTCCTGACCTTTCTGAAACTCGGCCTCACCAGCTTTGGTGGGCCGATTGCCCATCTGGGGTATTTTCGCGACGAGCTGGTGGCGCGGCGCAAATGGGTGAGTGAAGCCAGCTATGCCGACCTCCTGGCGCTCTGCCAGTTTCTGCCGGGACCGGCGTCGAGCCAGGTTGGTTTCGCGCTTGGGCTAAAACGCGCCGGGCCATTGGGCGGGCTCGCCGCCTGGGCGGGTTTTACGCTGCCGTCGGCGATTCTCCTCGTGCTCTTTGCCTATGGCGCGGCGGCGCTTGAAGGCCCGCTGGCGCAGGGCGCCATCCACGGACTGAAACTCGTCGCTGTCGCCGTGGTGGCGCAGGCCGTTCTGGGCATGGCCAAGAGCCTCACGCCCGACAGGCAGCGGGCCACCATTGCGCTGGTCGGGGCGGCAATGGCCCTGCTCGTTGGCGGTGCCATTGGACAGGTTGCGGCGATCGTCGCCGGAATTGTGGCGGGGCTGGCTTTCTGCCGCGATGGGGCGACGACGGACACCCATGCCGATGGACCGGTTCATTCGCGGCGCGCAGGCCTCGTGGCATTGGCAGCGTTCTTCATTCTCCTGTTCGGCCTGCCGCTGCTGGCCGGCCTCGGGCAGGGTTTTGCCCTGTTTGACAGTTTTTACCGCGCCGGGGCGCTGGTGTTCGGCGGTGGACACGTGGTGCTGCCGCTGCTCGACGCGGAAACAGTGGGGCAGGGCTGGCTCGGCCGGGACGCCTTTACGGCTGGATATGGCGCAGCACAGGCCGTGCCCGGCCCGCTCTTTACCTTTGCCGCCTATCTCGGGGCCGTAAGCGGCCTGTCGCCCAATGGTGTGCTCGGCGCGGCCATCGCGCTGGTCGCCATCTTCGTGCCGGGCATATTGCTGGTCGTCGCGGCACTGCCGTTCTGGGAAGAGCTGCGCCGCCAGAGCTGGGCCCAGGCCGGGATGCGCGGCGCCAATGCGGCAGTGGTCGGCATATTGGCGCTGGCGCTTTATGATCCGGTGTTCACCAGCGCGGTGTCGAGCCCGCTTGATTTCCTGCTGGCGGCGGCAGGCTTTGTGGCGCTGGTCGCCTGGAAGGCGCCGCCCTGGCTGGTCGTCGTGACGCTCGCCGTTGCTGGCGCGGCGATCGGGGCGTGGGTGGGCTGATCGGCCTTGCGGCTGACTTCACGGGGCACATGAAGCCGTTCTATCGCTCGCTCAGCTGGGGCGGGGGCCGCAGCGGACGGATTGGAGGCGTTCGGCGAAGCGGGGGCGCATGGCTTCGTGGGGTGGGGCGAGGCGCACGAGCACGACAATGCGGTCGCTGGTGGATTCCACCACGAGGAGCCCTTCGGCGATGTCGAGCTGCTGGCGGGCGAGCAGGCGCGTCTGGGCGGCATTGAAGATGCCGATCTCCAGCGTCTGGCCGATGCCGTCGCGATTGGTGGTGGAATAGAAGACATTGCCGGCGCTGTTGTAGAGGGCGACCGACCAGAAGGCGTCAGGCAGCATGCCGCTGAGATAGGCCGGACCCTCGGAAAGATCGACCTGGCAGAGACCATAGACCAGTTCCGGATCGAGCCGCAGCGGATTGGGCTGGCCCTGTTCGACCCGGGGCAGGATCAGCATGCGATTGGCCGCCTCAAGCCGCGCCAGCCGCGTCGCCGTGGTTTCCTCGGCCAGAAGCGGCATGGAGAGGATGACCACGAGGTGGATGATGCCACCGAGCAGGACGCCACCGATGAGCCAGAGCAGGGTGCGGATCATCGGCAGGCTCTCCGCAGAATGACGGGCATGGTGTCATTGCCGGCGCCGAGGCCCGAAAATGCGGTGGTGTCGTAAAGCGAGAGGGCGAGGCTGAATGGGCCTTTGCCGGTGATTTCGAGCCAGGTGCCGCTTTCAAGCGTGGTGCTGACGGCGACATTGATGGCGCCATTATTGTCGCGCACGACCTCGCTCGAGCGCATGGCGGGCTCGGCATCGGGCGCGGCCAGGTTGATCCAGTTTTCATCGATCGCCACCAGGGTCCAGAAACTGGACACGGGCACGTGGCCGACCAGACGATAGGAACAGACCCGGTCGAGCGGACGGCCTTCGCTGTCGGTGGTGGCGATGAACTGCAGCCCTTCGGCGCGCCCCATCTGCAGGGCGGCCTCGCGCACGAGATGCGCCCGCGTATAGGGATTGGGCTGGGGCGTGCCGGCATCGGGCCAGGCGACCCACGGGCCGATGGAATTGCCGCCGAAGAAGCGGCCATCGGTCAGCGCGAAATGGCTCAGGCCGAAGCCGATGCCGAGCGCGACAGCAATGGTCAGCAGGAGGCGGAGGACAAAACGCACGGGTCAGCGACTTGACGAATTGGGCATGGGCGAAATGTCGGCTCTCATGTGCAGGCAACTATCGCTAACGTAATCGGGCAGCGGAATAAAGGGCGAGATCTTGACGAGAGATGGCCCGATGTTCGCGCGTGTGGTTCACCCCACCCCGGCCCTCCCCATCGAGGGGAGGGAGCCCATCGTGCCAGCGGGACGGGCGGAGAATGAACTGACCGGCGTAGCGGACAAGAAGCGGTACCGCTTCTTGGATGGAGGCCATCAGACCCCGCCTTCAAGGGCGGGTGGGGGCAGGGCGGCCTGGTCGCTGAGCGGGGTGGCATTGCGCAGTGTGGTGTCGAGGCGTTCGGCGAGGTCGAGGAGTTTTCGCGCCGCGCCGGGCTTGAGGCTGGGCGGACGCTGCTCGATCTCTTCGGCGAGCGCATCGGCATCCGTGTCGGCAACCATGGTCTGGGTGGGCTCGAAATTGACCCCGGCAATCGGCTCGACTTTGATATTGGTGTGGGCATAGGCCATGAACTTCTGCCAGGCGATGGTGGGCAGGAGGCCGCCGGTGAGGTTGTTGGTGGGGCGGTAGTCGTCATTGCCGAACCAGACGGCGGCGACGAAATTGCCGGTGAGGCCGGTGAACCAGGCATCGCGATAGGAGGTGGTGGTGCCGGTCTTGCCGAGCACGGGAACACCCGGCACGTCGGCGCGGCGGCCGGTGCCGCCGGTGACGACCGTGCGCATCATCTGGTTCATATAGGCCACGGTCTGCTCGGAGAGGACGCGTTCGCGCGGGGCGTCGTCGTCATATTCCCAGACAAGATCACCCGCGAGTGTGGTCATGCGGGTGATGCCATAGGCCGGGGTCTTGAGGCCGTGATTGGCAAAGACCGCATAGGACGAGGTCATATCGAGCACCGAGACGGAGGCGACGCCAAGCGCCAGCGAGCGGGTGACCGGGTATTCCTGGCGGAGGCCCATCTTGTAGCTGAGCTGGGCGATGGGCTCGCGGCCGGTCTTGATCGAGAGGGTGACAGGGACCGTGTTGAGCGATTGCGCGAAGGCGCTTTCGAGGCTGACCGTGCCCTTGTAGTTGCGGCCATAGTTCTGTGGGCACCAGTCGCCGATGCAGACCGGGCGGTCAGTGATCGGGTCGGAGGGTTTGAGGCCCAGCTGTTCGAGCGCCTCGGCATAGACGAAGACCTTGTAGGACGAGCCCGGCTGGCGGGTGGAGACAATGGCTCGGTTGAACTGGCTCTTGCCGTAGTCGACGCCTCCGACCATGGCGCGCACAGCGCCCTGGGTGTCGGTGGCGACCATGGCGGCCTGGCTGACGCGATATTGCTCGCCCTGTTCGCGCACCACCGAAGTGATGGCCTCCTCGGCATATTGCTGGAGCGTGGTATCGATCGTGGTGCGGACGACGAAATTGTTCCCCGGCGCATTGGTGTCGTCGATGATGCGCTTGGCTTCCTCAAAGGCCCAGTCGAGGAAATAGTTCGGCGAATTGACGTCGGCAGTGCGGTCGATCGGGGCAGCCGGGTGGCGGCGCGCGGCGGTGACCTGGCCTTCGGTGAGGAAACCGGAGGCCACGAGATTGGACAGCACGAGATTGGCACGGCCGCGGGCGGCGGCGAGGTCGACATGGGGTGCGTAGCGCGTCGGGGCCTTGAACATGCCCGCCAGCATGGCCGCTTCGGCAAGGTTGATGTCCTGCACGCGTTTGCCAAAGTAGAATTCGGAGGCCGCGGTGACGCCGAAATTGCCGCCGCCCATATAGGCGCGGTCAAAATAAAGCTTGAGGATCTCGTCCTTGGAATAGTGCCACTCGAGCCAGATGGCGAGATAGGCCTCGATGATCTTGCGCTCGAGCGTGCGCTCGGCCGAGAGGAAGAGGTTTTTCGCCAGCTGCTGGGTGAGCGAGGAGCCGCCCTGGGTAGAGGCGTCGCCCTGGGCGTTGGAGGCCAGGGCGCGCAGCGTGCCGACGATGTCGATGCCGAAATGCTCGTAGAAGCGCCGGTCCTCGGTCGCGAGCGTGGCCTTGATCAGATAGTCGGGCATTTGATCGAGGGCGACGCTGTCATCCGAGCGAATGCCGCGCCGGCCGATCTCGGTGCCGAAGCGATCAAGGAAGACGACGGAATAGTCCTCGGCCTTGTTGAACGAGCCGCGGGCGATGATGTCGAAGGCGGGCAGGGCGAGCGCCGTCATCAGCACCGCGCCGATGGCCCCGAAGGTAAAGGCGTCCGAGAGGATCTCGACAAAGAAGCGCTTTATGCCCGAGACGTGGAACCTGGACATGAAGTCCTGGTAGCGCGTATAGGCCCGGCCAAGGGTTTGCCAGAACTCGTAAAGCGAGGAATCCAGCCAGGCGTCCGCCGCCAGCATGCCGCCAGCCGGTTTTTTCCGCTTTTCCTTGGTATAGAACGGATCCTGCACGCCGAACCCCACTGCCCCCGATAACGGACTTTTGTCCCTTCCGGCGGGCCAATGCAATTTCCTCGCCGGAATATGATTGCGCCGGGCTGCAGACAAGCGCAAACCGGCAACACAGTGAACGCGTGACGGTTAATATGGCCTTCTGGGAAGAAAAAACACTTGAAGAAATGTCGCCAGCGGAGTGGGAAGCGCTCTGCGACGGCTGTGGGCGTTGCTGCCTGATCAAGCTGGAAGATGAAGACACGGGCACGCTGATTACTTCCGACGTCCGCTGCAAACTGCTCGATGGCGACACCTGCGCCTGCACCAACTATCCCGAGCGCCAGAAGATCGTGCCCGACTGCATCAAGCTGACGCCGAACAATGTGCGCGACATCGCCTGGATCCCGACCACATGCGCCTATCGCCGGATTGCCGAGGGCAAGGGGCTGGCCTGGTGGCACCCGCTGGTTTCGGGTGATCCGCAGACCGTGGTGGATGTCGGCGTGTCGGTGAAGGGGCGGACTTTCCTCGAAACCGAGGTCGACGCCGACGAGTGGGAAGAGCATGCCGTAGACTGGCCCGAATTCGAGCCGCCAGAGACGATCTAGGCGGTGTGGACGAAGTGGATTCCCAAATCAGCTAATCGCTGATTCAATGCTGTTCTTTGCGGAGAGCAGCGTTGGTTCGGGGTTTGATGTCAGATGCAGAGTGGGCCTTCTTCGAACCGTTCGTGGTGGAGAAGGGTCCGAGACGAGGTCGGCGGCCGCGTGATCATCGGCTGGTGCTGGATGGGGTGTTCTGGATAGCCCGCACGGGAACCGCCTGGCGGGATCTGCACAGCCATTTTGGCCCATGGAACTCAGTCTATCGCCAGTTCCGGCGTTGGACGCAGGCGGGGATCTGGGATGTGATGCTGGAGGCCTTGAACGAGACGGGAGCGGGTAACGATAGCGTTCAGATGATCGACTCTACCATCATCCGCGCCCATCAGCACGCCGCCGGCGCGCTAAAAAAGGGGATGCGGACCAAAGTCTTGGCCGCTCTCGTGGTGGTTTCTCGACCAAGATCCATCTCCGCAGCAACGCTCTCGGCCTCCCTGTCGCGGTCACGCTGAGCGGCGGACAGGTCTCCGACGTGAAAGGCTACGTGCCGATCATGGACCAGCCCGGTCCGAGACCCTGCGTGCTGCTCGCCGACAAGGGATACGACGCCGACTTCATCCTGGCTGACCTGGAGGCCCGCGGCGTGGCCGCTGTCATTCCGGCCAAACGAAACCGCAAGGTTCAGTCCGTTATCGACGGCCATATCTATGCCTTGAGAAACCTCGTCGAGCGATGCTTCTCAAAGCTCAAGCACAGCCGCCGCTTAGCCACGCGATACGACAAAACCGCCGATAGCTTCCTCGGCTTCGTTCTCGTCGCGTCGATCCGGTTGTGGGTCAGACACTTTGTCCACACAACCTAGCCCGATCGTTGTATAGAGCGGGTGGCGGTAAGACGAGAATAAGCAAAACGGGCGATATTCTTGCATCATCCGAAGATATTCTGACTTGCCAAATCACCCGCTTTGGTTACTTCTCGTGAACCATAACTGACTACATCCCGTCGGGCATAGATCGCTGGGGGGCGGCACGATGAGCATGATGGACCTTTCGCAGGGCGACAGTTTCTGGGCCAGAATTCGGGCCCTGCTGCAACTGACACCCGCCGGCCGCGCCGATGCATACGCGGCGATCGGGTCCCGCAACGGCCAGAACCGTCCGCTCGACGAAGAAATGCGCCGCTGCTGGGCGCTGGCCGCCGAACGTCACGTTTCGCTCTGCGTCATGACCCTCGAAATCGACTGCTTTGCCGAATATCTCGCCGCCTATGGGCGCGACGCCAGCGAAGACTGCATGGACGCGCTCGCAGGCGCGATCCGCTCGGTGGTGGGCGATGATGGCGCGCGGTGCCTGCGCCTCGGCCAGGCGGGCTTTGTGGTGATCCTTCCGGACCTGCCAGTGCTGATGGCCCGCAGCCTCGCCGGCAAGATCATGAAGGCCGTGCGGCTTGAGGGCCTGGTCAACAAGGAAAGCCATTCGGGCATCGTCACGCTGGGCTGCGGCATCGCCGTCGTCAATCCGGCCGGAGCCTTCACCCCGCATGTGATCGAGGCCGCCATGGCGACGCTGCGGCGCGCCCAGCGTCACGGCCTTTCCCGCATCGAAACCACCGATCTGCGCGTCGGCGAAACGCGGGTTGTCGAAGCCGCCTGATCTGGACATTCTGTCCGGTTGCCAAGCCGGAACGAACCTCCTATAGGGGCCGTCCTTCGCGCGCACGCCGCGCGTCATCCCCTATAAAAGAGGTCGTCGTCATGGCCCTATCCTGTGGTCTCGACTTCGGGACGTCCAATTCCACGCTGAGCTTTATCGCACCGGACGGACAGCCTTCGCTCGTGCCGCTCGAGGGCGCGCAGGCGACCATTCCCAGCGTGCTGTTTTTCGGCTTCGAGGACGATAGCCTGCACTTCGGTCGCGCTGCCGTGGCCGAATATGTCACCGGCGCCGAAGGGCGGTTGATGCGCTCGCTGAAGAGTGTTCTGGGCACGGCGCTCTACGCCGACACCACCCGCATCAAGGCAAAACGCCTCGGCTTCGGCGAGATCATCGGCACCTTTGTCGGCGAAGTGAAGCGCCGCGCCGAGGCCAAGCTCGGCGATGAGCTGACCGATGTGGTGATGGGACGGCCGGTGCAGTTCGTCGACGACGATCCCCAGGCCGACGCAGAAGCGCAGGGGCAGCTCGAGGCCGCCGTGCGGGCGCAGGGTTTCAAGAATATCGTCTTTCAGTACGAGCCGATCGCCGCAGCGCTCGATTATGAACGCCATGTGTCGGGCGAAAAACTGGCTCTGATCGTCGACCTTGGCGGCGGTACCTCGGACTTTTCGCTGGTGCGCGTCTCGCCCGAGCGGGCAGGGGCGGCAGATCGCTCGAGCGATATCCTGGCGACCAATGGTGTGCATATCGGCGGCACCGATTTCGATCGACTTCTGGCGATGGCGCGGGTGATGCCGGAGCTGGGGCTCGGATCCAAGACTGTCGACGGCAAGCGCTATCTGCCGGTGGCGCCCTATTATGACCTCTCCACCTGGCACCGCATCAACCGGCTCTATGACGCCAAGGCGCTACGTGACCTGCGCTCGACCATTCGCGAGGCCCAAGAGGCGGAGCGGGTCGAAACCATGGTGATGCTGGTCGAGGATCGGCTCGGGCACAAGCTGATCGGCGCGGTAGAAGGGGCGAAGATCGCCCTCTCCGATCATGACGTCACGCCGTTCTCCTTCCCGGTGCGCGATGCGGTGATCTCTACCGAGATTTCGGTCGCTCATCTCGGGGCGGCGCTGGCGGATTCGGTGACGCGGCTCGAGACCACGATTGCCGAGACGCTGCGCCTCGCCGGAGTTGCGACCGAAGACATCGACAGCCTGATCCTGACCGGTGGTTCGACGCTGGTGCCGGAAGTGTCCGGCCGCCTGCAGCGGCTGTTCCCCGATGCCGAAGTGGTGCACACCGACGTGCTCGGCAGCGTGGGGCTCGGCCTTGGGCTCGAAGCGCGGCGGCATTTTGGGGCTTGATGGCTCAGTCTTCCCCCTCCATCCTCTCCCCTGCGGGGGCGCAAGAGATGCAGGGGGAGACATGAGCTACCTGAAATTCAAGCTGCGCCAATTGGTGCAGCGCATGTGGTTTTTGCCGGCCGCCTTCTCGGGCATCGCGCTGCTGACCATCGTCATCGCCTATCTTCTGGCGCTCTATGCGCCGGAGGAACTGCCCTTCGTCATGCCGGCAAACGCCGTGCAGACCATTCTGCAGATCCTGGCGTCGAGCCTGCTGACAGTGGCGGTGTTTGCCCTCTCGACCGTGGTCAGCGCTTTTTCGGGCGCCTCGGCGGCAACGACGCCCCGGGCTGTGCCGCTGATCGCCGGCGATCTGCGGGCGCAGACGTCCATTTCGGTTTTCATCGGGGCCTTTCTCTTTTCCATCGTCGGCATCATCGGGCTATCCGTTGGCATCTACAGCGAGGCGGGGCGGCTGTTCCTCTTTGTGGTGACGCTGGGCGTCGTGGTTCTGGTGGTCACCTCGTTGATCCGCTGGATCGGCCAGATTTCGGCGATTGGTCGGGTGGGCTACACGATCAGCGCAGTGGAGACGGCGACGCGCGGAGCCATCGAAACCATGGCCGAATTCCCTTTCCTCGGCGGCCAGCGGCTCGAAGGGGAGCCCGCAGGCGAGCCAATCCCGGCGCCGCACTCGGGCTATGTGCAGCATTGCGACCTGCCCGGGCTGCAAAAGCTGGCCGAAGAGCATGACCTTCAGATCAATGTCATGGCCCGACCGGGCACCTATGCCACGCCGGTGAAGCCGCTGATGCTGGTGGAGGGGGCGGCCGACGAGGAGCTGCGCGAGCGGCTGAGCGCCTGTTTCGTTCTGGGCGAGAACCGGACCTTCGATTCCGATCCGCGCTTCGGCATGATCGTGCTCGGCGAAATCGGCGACAAGGCGATGTCGGCCGGCATCAATGATCCGGGCACGGGCATTGTGGTGATCGATACGGCTACCCGGCTCCTGGTGGAGTGGACGGAAGAGCCGGTCGAGGTGCGTCATGACCGGATCTTTGTGCGCCCCATTCGCCCGGCCGATGTGCTTGAGGATGTCTATCGCCCGACCGCCCGCGATGGCGCCGCCATTGTCGAGGTGATGATCCGGCTGATGAAAAGTCTCGAGACTGTTGCCGAATGCAACCCCGCCTTTACCCGGGCAGCGCATGACTTTGCCCGCGTGACCCTGCGGCGGGTGGAGGCGGCGATGACGCTGGACGATGACCTTGCAACGCTCAAGGCAGTGGCGGACTGGATCAGGACGGACTGATCGGCAGGCTTTTTTGGGGGGTCGGCAATGGTGATGACGCGGGTGAGCAAGGCCGTGCTGGTGGCGGCGATGGGGCTTTATGCCGGGCTGGTCGCCTTCGGCAATCTGACCGACTACGGGTCCAATTTCGCCTTCGTGAGCCATGTGCTGGCGATGGACACGATCTTTCCCGATGCCACGATCGGCTATCGGGCGATCACCGCTGAGCTCATTCATCACATCGCCTACTGGCTGATCATCATCACCGAGATTCTGGTGGCGGTGTTGTGCCTGATGGGCGCGGCGCGGCTTTTTGCGCGGCGAGGGGCAAGTGCGCGGGACTTCAACCGGGGCAAGGGCCTTGCGATTGGAGGGCTGACGCTGGGCTTCGTGCTCTGGCAGGTGGGGTTCATGTCCGTGGGCGGGGAATGGTTCGGCATGTGGATGTCAGAGATCTGGAACGGGCTGGCCTCGGCGTTTCGCGTCTTCATCACCATGCTGGCGGTGCTGATCTATGTCGTTCTGCCCGATGGCGAAATCGACGCCTGAGCGGGCGGGGTTCCAGAAACTTATCCCACTTATCTGCGGGTGCCGCTGGTCTGGTAGAGTTCAGGCATGGTCGAAGAAGTGGGTCAGGACGGCGCGGCGCCCAAGCGGCGGCGTCGGGTCCTGGAGCTCTCCGCCTCGATCTTCGTGCAGCGATAGTGGCCCTTGATGGCGCGGTTGAAATACTGGCCGCGCGAGGGGGCGTCGCGCAGGGCCTCATAGGCCGATGGCGGCACATCGAAATATTTGTAGCGCCGACCCTCAGGGGCGAGGTGCAAAGCCGCCGGACTGGGACGCCATTCGCCTTGAATATGAGGGGCGGGAATTTCTGCCGGCCGTGATTTGCAAACGGCATGGCATTACCCCGGCGATGTTGCGCTATCGGCGCCAATGCGAGGGCTGGCTCAGCGCCAGGGCCCGGCCGCCGCGCCAGGATGATCTGGTGGCCCGCATGATCAAGGTTCTGGAAAAGCAGATCAGGCAATTGGAGAAAGCCGTGAACGACCCCATCGAAAAACAGGCCAATGTGCTGGCCACCCAGGTCAAGACGCTCGACAAGCTGATCGAGATGGGCGCGGCCAAGCGCAATGCCGAGCCGGCATCGCGAAAGGACATGACCGACCTCAGGGCCAAGCTGGTCAAGCGGCTGGATCAGTTCAAGGCGCGATAGGTGGGAGAGCCACAAGCGGACGGGGAGAGCTCGGCAGCCGAGGTCGCGGCGCTGTCGGATAATGCGGTTATGGCGGCCTATTTCGACTGGCCGCGCTGGGCTCTGCCAAAACAAGTGCCGCCGCCGGGGGACTGGACCACCTGGCTGCTGATGGGCGGGCGCGGTTCGGGCAAGACCCGGGCCGGTGCCGAATGGGTGCGGAGCCTGGCGAAAGCTGGGGTCGGGCCGATTGCGCTGGTCGGCGAGACCATGAAGGAAGCGCTCGAAATCATGGTGCGCGGCGAAAGCGGTATTTTGGCCGTGCATCCCGATGACGAGCGGCCAATTCTGCGGGGCGGGAACCGGGTGGTGTGGCCCAATGGGGTGGAGGCCGCGATCATGACCGCCTCGGACCCCGAGCGCTTTCGCGGACCGCAATTTGCCGCCGCCTGGTGCGATGAGGCCGGCAAATGGCCCGATGGCGAAGCCGCGTTCGACCAGCTGCAGTTCGGGCTGCGGCTGGGGGAGCGCCCGCGCCAATTGCTGACAACGACCCCGCGGCCGACACGTTTGATCAAGCGGTTGCTCGATGATCCGCAAACGGTGGTGGTGAACATTGCCACGGTGGAAAACAAGGCGCAGCTAGCGCCGAATTTTCTTGAGGCGGTGGTGGCGCGCTATCGCGGCACGGTGCTGGGACGGCAGGAGCTCGACGGCGAGCTGATCGAGGATCGGCCCGATGCGCTCTGGCAGCGCAGCATGTTTCGGCCGGCCGAGGCGGGCGCGGATGGGCGGATCATCGTGGCGGTGGACCCGCCGGTGACGGGGCACGCGCGGTCGGATGCCTGCGGGATCGTGGTCGCCGGGCGGAGTGGGGAGGGCGCGGTGGTGCTCGAGGATGCAACGCTGAAACGGGCGGCGCCGCTGATTTGGGCGCGGCGGGCAGTGGCGGCTTTTCACGCGCATCAGGCGGACGCGATTGTGGTGGAGGTGAACCAGGGTGGGGATCTCGTCACGCAGATGATCGGTCAGGTGGACGACAATGTCCCGGTGCGGCCGGTGCGGGCGACGCGGGGCAAATGGCTGCGTGCCGAGCCGGTCGCGGCCTATTATGGGCGGGGGCTCGTGTCCCATGCGCCGGGGCTGACGGCGCTCGAAGATGAACTCTGCGCCTTCGGGCCGGACGGCGAGGCCGATGGGCATTCACCGGACCGGGTCGACGCACTGGTCTGGGCGCTGACGGAATTGCTGGTGGATGGGGCTAGGCCCCGGGTGCGGGGGCTTTAGGGCTGGCGCTCTTTGCCGGTTCGGATAGATTTCGTTCATGAGCCTGATAGAGAATGAGCGCACGAAACTTTGGGCGAATGCACTGGACCGGGCGTCCACTGCGTGCATTACCGTTGGCGTCCTGGCACCGGTCGCAGCCGTTTTCTACGGTGCCACTGGAACAGTTCGAGACAGCTGGGCCTTTGCTCTGGGCAGCGTGATTTGGCTTTTGGCCGCAGTCGCACTATATTTGTTAGCGAGATTTGTTCTCGGGAGGCTGAAGTCATGAGCTTTATCGAACTTTTTGCCTTTGTGATCATGCCCGTGCTCGTCGTTGCGCTCGGCGCTGGCGGAACCTGGCTGCATATGCGCGATCTGAAACGCCACGAGCAGCATCCGGCCGAATAGGGTCGACACCTACAAAATTGGATAAGAGCCCCGGCAGCGTCCGGGGCTTTTTGTTTTTGCGGCGGGGAGAACCAAAAAGCATGTCGAACTGGATCAGCCGCCTCTTTGGCGGAAGCACGAACGCGCCGGTGGAACGGAAGAATTTTGGCGGGCAGACGTTGATGACGCTGAGCGGGCTGGGGCCGGCGCAGTGGAGCGGGCGGGGCTATGCCAGCCTCGTCAATGAAGGGTTTATGCGCAATCCGGTGGTCTATCGCTGCATCCGGCTGATTGCCGAGGCGGCGACGCGCGTGCCGCTGGGCGTGGTCGTCGATGGCAAGGCGGTGAGTGAGCATCCGCTGCTCGACCTTCTGACAAAGCCCAATGGGCGGCAATCGGGCGGGGAAATGCTCGAGGCGGTCTATGCCTATCTGCAGACCGCCGGGAACGCCTATCTCCAGGCGGGGATCGTCGATGGGGCGGTGCGGGCGCTGTTCGTGCTGCGCCCGGACCGGATGCGGGTGGTGGCCGGCGCTGATGGCTGGCCCATCGCCTATGATTATTCCGCCGGGGGGCGGAGTGTGCGGATCGGGCAGGGGCGCGAGCCGGTGCCGGGCGTCTTGCATATGGCGCTCTTCCATCCGCTCGACGATCACTACGGCATGGGGCCGCTCGAGGCGGCGCAGACGAGCCTTGATATCCATAATGCCAGTGCGCAGTGGAACAAGGCGCTGCTCGACAATGCGGCGCGGCCCAGCGGGGCGCTGGTCTATTCGGCCGGTGGCGGCAATCTCAGCGAGGACCAGTTTCAGCGGCTCAAAGCCGAGCTTGAAGAGAATTTTGCCGGTGCGGCCAACGCCGGTCGACCCATGGTGCTCGAAGGCGGGCTCGACTGGAAGGCGATCGCGCTGACGCCGCGCGACATGGATTTCATCGAGGCCCGCAATGCTGCGGCGCGGGATATCGCGCTGGCATTCGGGGTGCCGCCCATGCTGCTCGGCCTGCCCGGCGACAACACTTACGCCAATATGGCCGAGGCCAATCGGGCGCTGTGGCGCCAGACGCTGGTGCCGCTGGTGGTGCGCGTGGCGCAGGAGCTGAGCGTGTGGCTCGGGCCGGCGTTCGAAGGCGCCGAGATCGTGCCGGATTTTGATGCGGTGGAGGCTTTGGCCGAAGACCGCAACGCGCTCTGGGAGCGGGTGGGGAATGCGGGTTTTCTCAGTGATGCCGAGAAGCGGGCGATGGTGGGCTTGGGCGCAAGCTGAGCGACCAAGGCCAGGAAGGTTTTGTCCGATTGGCGGGGGCTCAATTGCCTGAGGTCACCGTCCTAGCCTCCCCCTTCAAGGGGGAGGTGCTGATCTGTGGGCGGCACAGAATAGTGCCCAAGGCACCGGCGGACACCCTCCCCCTTGAGGAAAGGGATGATGAAGGTGGGCCGCACGCAGCACTCTTGCGATTTATCCGGCTGTCCTACGGCGACGGATCAACTCTCACACAAAGGCCTCGCTTTCGCGGGGATGAAACGGCGGCGGTTGGCGGGCGCGGGAGCGCCCGTGCGCCGGTTAGACCCGCTGATTTTGCGGGAAGGAGACTATTATGGACGAGCTGACCAAGACCGTTGTTGAGCGCGGGGATCTGGCGCATCTGGCGCTGTTTTTGTGGGCGAGTGGGGCGAGTGCGCTGCTGGTGTGGAGCCTCAAGGAGCTCGCTTCGGCCAATAAGCGCTTCAATGATTTCGTGACCGAGATTTCGAGCCTCAACCGTTTGTTTCACGAGGGGGACGAGTGAATGGCGGAAAAGACCAATCGTGAGCAGGCGCAGCTGACGTTTCGGCAATTTGCCTGGAACCTGGCCGGTACACTGGCCGAGAAGGCCAGGGGCTCGGCGCGGCCGCAGCAGCGGGCCGGGGCCAAGCGCTGATGGCGGAAAAAATCCCCATTGATGCGGACGGGCGATTTGCCGGCTATGCCAGCATTTTAAGCCGGCTCGACAGCGGCGGCGATATCGTCCAGCCCGGGGCCTTTGCCAAAAGCCTGGCCAAGCGGCGTGGGCGCATCAGGCTGTTGTTCCAGCATGATCCCAAGGAGCCGGTGGGCATTTGGGAGGAGCTACGCGAGGACGCGCATGGCCTTTTTGCTGCCGGTCGGCTGGTGCCAGGCGTGCCGCGTGCCGATGCCTTGAGAAAACTGATCGAAACGCGGGCGCTTGATGGGCTCTTCATCGGCTTTCGCACGGTCAAGGCCAGCCGCCAGAACGGCCAGCGCCTGCTGCACGAGATCGATCTCTATGAGATTTCGATCGTCACCTTTCCGATGATGGACCAGGCGCGCATCGCCTCGGCCAATCCGGCGCTGGCCGGGATAAAGCCTTTTGCCAAGGGCGGGGTGATCGCAGCGCCGAGCTATTTTCCGTTGGGACAAGGACTTGGGCTGGCCGGAGAGGCGGGGCCTGAGGCGATCATGCCGCTGGCGCGCGGGCCGGACGGGCGGCTGGGTGTGGCTGGCGGCGGTGGCGCCGTGCAGGTGACTTTCAATGTGACGGCGCAGGACGCGCGCAGCTTTGCCCAGAGCGAGGCGGAGGTGAGCGCGATGCTGTTGCGGGCGGTGCGGCGGGGTTCTCGGGGCGCTTGATCTTCAGGTGATGCCGGCCTGCAAGCGGCCGTTTTCTGCGCTTCCGGTGCTCACGTACCCAAACGTACGCTGCGCTCCGGTTCTCGAAACCAGCCACTTTCGGCTCGTCCTGACCTGAAGCTCAGCGCGCTGTAGTGCCAAAACGAGAGATTCCAAAATGGCATTTCATCATGTGCGGTTTCCGCTTGATATCGCGCTGGGGGCGCGGGGTGGGCCGGAGCGGCGGACGGATGTGGTGACGCTGGCGGGTGGAGGCGAGCAGCGCAATGGGCGCTGGGCGCAGTCGCGGCGGCGCTACAATGCGGGCTATGGGGTGAAATCCCGGGCCGATATGCAGGCGGTGCTGGCCTTTTTCGAGGAGCGCCGCGGGCGGTTGCATGGGTTTTTGTGGCGCGATGGGATCGACTATTCCTCGGGCGGGAAGGCGCCGACGCCGATTGACCAGGCGATCGGGACCGGGGATGGGACGCGGACAGGGTTTTCGCATCGCCAAGGTTCGATTGGGTGTTGAGGATCAGGATGTTCCGCAGGACCAGTTGCAGGGGATGGAGCGCGTCGGTGCGCAGGTAGATCAGCGCATCAAAATAGGAGTTCCACTGCCAGATGGCGTACATCAGCGCGATCACCGCGATCATGGGCTTGGCCAGCGGGATGGCGATGAGCAGCAGGAAGCGCAGGTCGCCGGCGCCGTCGACCCGCGCCGCCTCGTACAGCTCCTTGGGGATCGCATCGCGGAAATAGGACATGGCCAAAATGACCTGCCAGACGCCGATCGCATTGGGCACGATCATCGCCCACGGCGTGTTCAGCATGCCCATGGACCGAACGACCATATAGGTCGGGATCAGCCCTCCCGAGAACAGCATGGTGAAAACGATCAGCTTGGTGATCAGCCGTCCGCCGAAAAAATCCACCCGCGACAGGGGGAAGGCCACGGCGATGGTCAGCACCACGCTCAGGGCCGTGCCGGCCGTCGTATAGAACAGCGAGTTGATGAAGCCGCTGACGATCTTGGGATCGCGCAGGGCGACCTCATAGCCGCGCAGGGTGAAGTCCACCGGCCAGAAGCTGACCCGGCCGGCAGAGACGGCTGCGGGACTGCTGAACGAACTCGCGACGATATAGATCAGCGGCAACAGCACAATGGCGAGGAAGGTTAGCAGCAGGATATAGACGGCGGCGACGAAAAGACGGTCGACCAGCACCACGTTCAGTGAACGTTTCCGCAGCCGCGCGCGCGCCGTTTGATTTGATTCTGCGGTCAGATCGGTCACCAGAGGCTCCTTCCGGTTACCCGCTTGGCAACGGCGTTTACCGTGACCAGCAGCACGAGATTGATCACCGCATTGAAGAGGTTGATCGCGGTTGCCAGGCTGAAATTGGCGTTCAGCAGACCGGTCTTGTAGACATAGGTGGAGATGATCTCGGACTGGCTCAGGTTGAGCGGGTTCTGCAGCAGGAAGGCCTTCTCGAAGCCCACCTGCATGATGTTCCCGACCCCCAGGATCAGGATGATGATCGCCGTCGGCATGATGCCGGGAATGTCGACGTGAATGATTTTCTGAATGCGGCTGGCGCCATCGACCTTGGCCGCCTCATAGAGCGAGGGGTCGATGCTGGAGAGGGCCGCGATATAGATGACCGCTGAATATCCCGCGGTCTGCCAGATGTCTGACCAGACATAGACATGCTTGAAGTAATCGGCACGCGCCAGGAAATCTACCGCCGGAATGCCGAAGAGGCCGAAGACATCGCCCACGAGACCAATCCGTGGCGAGAGGATGAGTATGGTCATCGACACGATGACGACGGTCGAAATGAAGTAGGGCGCGTAGGTGACGAGCTGGACCGTCTGCCGGAAGGCTCTCAGGCGCACCTCGTTGAGCGCCAGCGCCAGGATGATCGGGATCGGGAAGCTGGCCAGAATATAATAGGCGGAGAGGGTGAAGGTGTTGCGCAGCAACTGCCAGAACACCGGATTGTTGAAGAAGCTGTAGAAGTGCTTCAGCCCGGCCCAGGGGCTCCCCCAGACCCCCGCCACCACATTGTAGTCCTTGAACGCGATGATCGCATTGATCATCGGCAGATATCGGAAGATGGCAAAGTAGGCGAGCGGCACGATGATCAGCAGGTAAAGCTGCCAATGGCGCTGCCAGCTGCGCTTTGCAGCATATCGCCAGCCCTTGCGCCTGTTTTTGCCGATGTCGTGACTAGCTGCCATGGACCACGATCCTCGTGATTTCTGCGGGAGCTTCGGGGAAGTGCACGATGACCGCGCGCAATCTCTTGCCAAGGACGAGAAACTTTATGGTTTCGATCGCGGTGTTGCCGGCCGCGGCGAGACCGGATTTGCCGTTCATTTCCGACTCGGTTTCGACCCGGAAGGGCACGTTGGTGTGCTCCCCGAACGCCACTTCAATGGTGCTGACGGCCCATTTCCCTTCGAGGTCGAGCCGCACCCAGGCGCCAGGTTCCGCGGTGGCCGGTTTCCAGCCGAGATCGGTGGCATAATCGGCGACGAGATGGGCGGGCCTCGTCGGATCAAAACTGCTGGCAAAGACCGGGCGCTTCTCCGACAAAATCCGGGTGCCGCTGGCATGGGCCAGCCCTTTGACGCTCGGCGGACCCGGCTGGAAACGCCGGTGCTGGCCGGACCAGGGTGTTCCCCCGACCGCTTCCAGCCTCAACTCTGCCGGGGCAACACCCTCGCTGGTGGCACGGATGACGATGGGCCCGGAATGATATGAGCGCATTTCGATGGCGCCTATGCCATCGATAAATCCCTTGTTCCCGGGCGAGAGCTCGATTGCGGTGCCGGTGGGGAATATTCCGCCCCCTTCAACGACTTCGAGGCGTACCGGCTGTTCCACGGCGACGCGGAGGCCCGCATCATCAATGAGCTCGACGAGGAGATGAGCGTCGTCGGTGCCGTCAGTCTGCAGCGTGGTGCGATCAGCGGTGAGCCGGAGAGCCGTCGCCGTTCCGGGCTTTGGCCAGATCGGGGCCGGCACGCCTGCCAGATGTTCGCGATACCAATACCAGGACCGCAATGGGACGCGGAAATAGTCGATGAACCCCATGCGGCCCATCTCCGGCATGATGCTGCCATGGTGAAAGCCGCACCAGAGGATGATGCCCGCGCGCCAGGGATAGGGTTGCTCGACATTGTCGGTGTAGTGGGGGGGCGAACTTGCCAGGTCTGTCCTGATAGCTGACGCCATATTCGGAGACGAGATTGGGGCGGCCGGGGTCGTGGAAGAGGGTAGCGCCATCGCCATTATAGCCCACGAGGTCGCCGAGCTTGTCGAAATCGCGGCGCTGGGCTCCGCCCACAGATGCCGGCCGGGTCGGATCCAGCTCATGCGACAGATCGATCAGCGCCTGGGTCAGCGCCTTGGCCTGGGGAAGGACGCTCTCGTCTGCAAAGAATACCTCATTGCCCATGCTCCAGGTGACGATGGACGGATGATTGCGATGCGTGCGGATCATCTCGGAGAGCTGCTGGCGGCAGCTCTGCTCGAATTCTGGTTGATCCTCCGCGTGGATCGGGTAGGCGCTGGCCGTCCAGAAACCCTCAGTTGTCTCACCACCCGTGCCCCAGAACGCCAGTTCCGACCAGAACAGCATCCCCTGCCTGTCACACTCTTCGGCAAAGACCGGGTGATGGGGATAGTGTGAGCCGCGGATGAAGTTCATCCCGGCCTCACGGATCATGGAGATATCCCTGCGGATCCCGGCATGGGTCGAGGCATCCGACCAGCCGGCGCGGTCCTGATGGACATTGGCGCCGTGAATTGGCAGGTGCCGGCCATTGAGGAAAAAGCCCTCCTTGGCATCGAACCTTATGGTTCGGATGCCGAACGACGTCTCTGCACGATCAACGATCCCCTCCTGTTCCAGAAGCTGGTCGAGGCAATAGAGATAGGGATGGTCGACGTCCCAAAGGGCTGCGTCTCGAATGGTCATGTTCTGGCTGACCGTCACGGACTCCCCAGGCGGGATCTGGATCGCAATCGAGTTGCCGGCAGCCTCCTCGACCTGGCGCAGAACAGTGCTTTTCAGTGTGCCTTCAAAGGCAGTGTCTGAATGATTGACCAGCTCCGTTTCGATGAAAACGGAAGCTGATCCATCCCCGTTCGGTGACGAGCGGACGAAGGTGCCGTACCAGGCGAACCGCGTCTTTGCGCCAGCGATCCAGCTCACATCGCGATAGATGCCGCCATTGAAACTGTGCTCGCCGGCCCGCGGCGCCAGACGCGGGTTCCACTCGTTGCTGACAATGACGGTGATGCGGTTCTGACCGGCGCGCAACAAGGCAGAAACATCGATCAGAAACGGCGTCTATCCGCCAAGATGGCGCCCCGCCTCAATGCCATTGACGAGCACAAGAGCATCCTGAAACACCCCCATGAACTCGAGGGCATGAAACATCCCGATCTCGCTGGGCGCGACATCGATCTGGCGCGAATACGTGCCTTTCCCGACGTAGAACTGGGTGTCCATGAAATAGGGGATGCCGAAGGAGTGGGGCAGGCCGACATCGTACCAGCGGGGATCATCCGGGTCGGTGACGTCCCGCAGGTCGCCATAGGCGAACTGCCATTCCGCGTTCAACAATCTCTTGTCGAATGGCACGTCCACCATCACCCCCCCAAGGTAGTCCGTGAACATTCACGGTCTTATTTTGGTGAAATTTCCGCTCAATATTCGCGCGGCATACCTAGGCTTTTTGTCTTCCGTGAATGTTCACGATATTGGGCTAAATTGACCCTGTCAAGTTCACGCGGACTCGCGCCACAGCAGCTTCGCTTCTGTACTGCGATGGATCGAAGGAACCTCGCGAAAATGGTAGGCGGCTAGCTCATCGACGATGTCGAGAGCGCCGCGGGCAATTGCTTCGCGGTCAATGGCGAGGCTGCTGAGTTTGGGTGAAATCGCCTCGCCCAGTAAGAGGCCATCCACGCCCAGGATGCGCACCCGGCCCGGGACAGCCGCGCCCATGGCGAGCGCACCCTGTATCGCGCCGATTGCCATGACGTCGTTGAACGCCAACACTGCGTCTGTCTGGGGATGCGTCGTAAGGAGGGTCTTGAGGGCTTCCCCGCCACCGGCGAAAGTTTCCACACCCCAGACCACGGCACCGCGCGATTGCGGCCTGACGACTTCTTCGAAATACTGCCGGCGCTCTGAGGGCAGGTAACTGGTGCTCGTCTTGAGACTGTAGCCGGAATCGATCATGCCGATATGCTGGGCGCCCCGCGCATACAGCGCCTCGATCGCGACCTTGACGCCGGCGCGCCAGTCGAGGTTGATGGAATGAATGCCGGCGATCCTGCTGGTTCTTTCGAGCAGAACTACAGGCAATCCGCGCGCGATAACCTTGATCCGATCCTGCGGGACAGTGATGTGCCCGACGATGACGTCGACCTGATCCCGCAGTAATTCGAGGGCCTCTTCCTCGTCCACGCCTTCAGTCGCGGTGATCACGACATGCCAGCCGCGCCGCTTGGCTTCCTGCAAAATGTCTGCCGCGAGGTCGGTGTAGTAGGGGTTTCGAAACGAGGCCACCACATAGCCAATGGCCACGGACTTGGTCCGGGCGGCAAAATTGCGCGCAAAACGGCTCGGCCGATAGCCGAGGCGCGCAGCCACTTCGAGCACGCGCGTCTTCGTTTCCTGGCTGATGTCGCCCTTGTCGTTGAGCGCACGGGTGACCGCGCCACGCGAGACGCCGGCAACAGCGGCAACGTCATTGATCGTCACTTTGCGTGTCATCGGACAAAAGGCTTTGGCGAGAAAATAATCACGGATTATGCAATCGGGCGCAGGCGTTCGCCTGCTGGTGTGAAGTACAGAGCTTTGGATATGTCCACTGCGAAGTCATGGATCTGGCCCGATGCCATATCTTCCGCACCGCGGTCTTCAATAATGACCTGACCCTCTCCCAGCGTGGCGTAGACATAGCGCGTGCCGCCGAGATATTCAACGATATCAACGGCCAAGGGTAGTGTGACGCCCTCAGGTCCGGGCACGAAATGCTCCGGACGCAACCCAACCAGGATGTCTAGCGGCTGTTCGGCAAGGGGAGGAACTGGCCAGGATACCCCATTGGCCAGTTCGATCCTTCCATCCGCGTACCGGGCTTTGAGGAAATTCATTCGCGGAGAGCCGATAAAGCCGGCAACAAACAGCGTGGCGGGGTTGGTGTAGGTGACCGACTCATAACTTCGCAACCAGATACGGATTGAAGCGAGTTGGACTGATGCCAGGAAATTGTCGTCTCGCTTGTCGTATCGGGTTGCGATTGCCCTGAAGTGTTTGAGTTTGTTGAAGTAACGTTCGACAGCGTTGCGCTGGCGATAGACCCAGTGGCTGAATGGGAAGGTTTGCACGCGGTTGGGCATGGCGCGGATATTGGCCCATGCACCGCGCTCGGCCATGGTGCTGCGCAGGGCATCACTGTCGTAGGCTCGGTCTGCGAGCAGGATATTTCCAGCGGACAGGGTGGCAAACATGTCCGCTGCTGATCGCCCATCATGGGCCTGGCCTTCGGTCAGTTTGAGCTGGATCGGCCGCCCCTGGGCATCGACCAGCGCATGGATCTTGGTGGTCAGGCCGCCGCGCGAACGACCCATGCAACGGGATCGCTCGTCTTTTTTTGACCGTTGGCGGCGTGCTGGTGAACCCGGATCGAGGACGAGTCGATCATCTGCACGTCGCCATTGTAAGCGGCTGATACAGCGTCAAGAATGCGCGCCCAGTGGCCGGCCCTGCGCCACCGGTTGAAGCGGTTCACGCAGGTCGTGTGCGGGCCATACCGCGTCGGGATGTCGGCCCAGGGCGCGCCCGTGCGAAGCCGCCAGAAGATGCCGTTCAGAACACGCCGGTCATCGGCGCGCGGAACGCCGCGCACCTTCGTCGGAAGCAGCGGCTGGATCACAGACCACTCAAAATCCGTAAGATCAAAACGCGCCATCATCACCTCCTGTCCACCAAAGGGAAGGAATCACAACAGCAGCACTTTGGGAATCCCGTTAATGGGTATGTGACCTAGAGTTCGGCTGGTGACCCGACCTGCTCGATGCGGCCGGCGCGCAGCACGACGATCTTGTCTGCCAGCGTCATCGCCTCGGTCTGGTCGTGGGTGACATAGATCATTGTCGTGCCAAGCGCCTTGTGCAGCTTGGCGATTTCCACCCGCATGGACACCCGCAGCTCGGCATCGAGATTGGACAGGGGTTCGTCGAACAGGAAAACGTCGGGGTTGCGCACGATCGCCCGGCCGATGGCCACGCGCTGCCGCTGCCCACCGGACAGCTGAGCCGGCTTGCGCTCGAGCAGGTCTTGAAGCTGCAGGACTTCGGCGGCCTCTGTGACCCGCTGCGCTACGGTCTTGCGATCGACCCCCTGCATCCGCAATGGAAAGCCGATATTCTGGCGAACGCTCATGTGAGGGTAGAGCGCATAGTTCTGGAAGACCATGGCGATGCCGCGCGCCACGGGGTCGGCGTCGGTGACATCGGCTCCACCGATCCTGACCTCGCCGTCGCTCACATCTTCGAGGCCCGCCACCATGCGCAACAGGGTGGACTTTCCGCAGCCCGACGGGCCGACAAAGACGGTAAAAGATCCGTCTTCGATTGCGAGGTCCAGGCCGTGGATTACGGGAAAGTTGCCAAATGACTTTACGACACCTGCAAGTTCAACGCTCGCCATCCCGGTCCCTCCATCCGTGAACGTTCACGCTAGACTGCTGGACAGGGATAGTCAATCTGCGCTTATAGTGTCGAATTAGCCGCCTGATCTTTTATCGCTTTGCTTGCCATATTCATGTCCCATTCAGTATCGGCTCGCTAGTGTCGGCCTCATGAGAACACATGCTCCCAAACCATCTGCTGCTGCCGCGCTGGCCTTGTCGCTCGCTTTGGCTGTGTCCGGCACCGGTGGCGCGCAGGCTCAGACCTGCCTCGATAAGCGGCAGATCCAGGAAGCTGTGGCGACCGGGCAGATCATGTCGCTCGACACCGTGCTCGTCTCGGCCGGGGTGGATCCCAGCGCCGAAATTCTCAACGTTCAGGTTTGTGACGAGGGGGGCAGGTTGGTATATGTGATCGGTGTGCTCTCTGCCGATGGACAGGCGCAAAACCTCGTTCTGAGTGCACAATAGCGTCTCAGTAGGGGTATTCGATGCGGGTTCTGGTCGTAGAAGATGACGTCAATCTCAACCGTCAGCTCAAGGACGCCCTGACAGAAGCGGGTTATGCCGTCGACGTGGCCATGGATGGCGAAGAGGGGCACTTTCTCGGCGACACCGAGCCTTATGATGCCGTCATTCTCGATATCGGCCTGCCGCGCATGGACGGCCTGTCCGTTCTTGAAGAATGGCGCCGCGCCGGCAAGACTATGCCCGTGCTGCTGCTGACCGCGCGCGATCGCTGGAGCGACAAGGTGCAGGGGATCGACGCCGGCGCCGATGACTACGTCGCAAAACCCTTTCACATGGAAGAAGTGCTGGCTCGCGTGCGCGCCCTTGTGCGTCGCGCCGCAGGCCATGCCAGCAATGAGATCGTCGCCGGTCCGGTACGGCTCGATGCGCGGTCCGGCAAGGTCACGGTCGATGGTCAGTCGATCAAGCTGACCAGCCACGAACTGCGGCTGCTGAGCTATCTCATGCACCACAAGGGCAAGGTCATTTCCCGCACGGAACTGACCGAGCACCTCTACGACCAGGATTTTGACCGCGACAGCAACACGATCGAAGTGTTCGTCGGTCGCCTGCGCAAGAAGCTGCCGGACGACTGCATCCAGACCGTGCGCGGGCTGGGCTACCAGATCGCTGAAGACTGAGCGTCCCGGCATTGGAAAACAAGGCCGCAACAGAGCCGGTGGAGCCGACAAAGCCGGTCGACTGGCTGCGCAAGGGGTCGATCGCCGTCTCGCTCTTTTCGATCACCGCCGGCTGGCTGGTGATCGCGCTGGTGGCCACCGGGTTCCTGCTCACCGATCTCTATTCGCGCGCGCTCGATACCACCCTGTCCGAGACGCTGGATTTTCACGTCGAGGGCCTGACCGGCGTTCTCCTTGATGAGGGAGATCCCCGCGCGCCAGACATCGCCTTGCCCGATCCACGCTTCGACCGGCCGCGCTCCGGCTGGTACTGGATCATCCGGGACGGGCAGGGCGCACTGATCAATCTTTCCACCTCCGTCGTCGGCATCGATCTGCCCCGGCTCGATGCCAATCCCGATGCCCAGGGACGACGCACTGGCGTGGTCAGCGACGCTTTCGGCACGCAATTGCGCATTGTCGATCGCGTGGTGCGGCTGGATGGTCAGGACTATCACATCGTCGTCGCCGGCAATCTGACCGAAATTCTTGGGCTCGTCGGTGAGTTTCGCGGCCAGGCGTTCATCGTGCTCGGCGCGGTGGGCGCCATGCTCGCCATCATGAGCGCCATCATCGCGCGCATTGCGCTGCGGCCCATTGGTCAATTGCGCGGCGCGATCGAAAGCGTGCGCGAAGGCGAGAGCCCCAATATCACCGGCACTTATCCCACCGAGCTCGCCCCACTGGCCGAAGAGGTCAACGAACTGCTCCGCTCCAACACCGAGATCATCGAGCGGGCGCGCAGCCAGGTCGGCAATCTCGCCCACGGGCTGAAGACGCCCATTGCGGTGCTGCGCAATGAGTCCGCTGCCAGCAAGGGCGCACTGGCCGATGTGGTGCACGCCGAGACCGAGAAGATGAGCACCATGGTCTCGACCTATCTCGAGCGGGCCCGGCTGGCGGCGCGCACCTCGGTGGTCGGCAAGAAGGCCGATGCGACCATGGTCATGCTCCGGCTGACCCGCGTCATGCGCAAAATCCATCCTGATGTCACCATCGCCTTCCAGCGCCCGGATGCCTCGCTCGCCTGGTTCCGCGGCGATGAGGCCGATCTCGAGGAAATGGCGGGAAATCTGCTCGATAATGCCTGCAAATGGTCCAAGGGCCAGGTGGGAGTACGCCTTTCGAGTGAGCGCAGCCCCAAAGGCAACATGTTATTGGTCCGGATCGACGACAACGGGCCGGGCCTCACCCAGGAAGACGCCCAGAAAGTGTTGCGTCGCGGTGTCAGGCTGGACGAGAAAACACCCGGAACAGGACTTGGACTGGATATCGTCAAGGAACTGGTCGATGTGTACGGCGGTAGCCTGGAACTCAAGCGCTCTGCGCTGGGTGGGTTGCTGGTCGAGCTCCGCCTGCCTGCGGCCCGCCTGGGAAGCCCCGTGCGTACCGCTAACCCATGACGCATTTTTGCCGTATTGGGCCAACAAGAACCGACCGTATGCTGGAAAGGTCAAAATAATGAATCGTTTCGCCCTGTTTGCTGCTCCCGTTCTGGCCCTGGTTCTGGCCGGCTGCTCCAGCACTGGCCCTGCGCAGGTGGCCCAGGCCCCCGTCGTGGTCCAGCCTGTGATTGCCCAGCCGATGGTTCCAAGCTCTGCCCAGACCGTGCAGCAGGCCCGCCTGACCACCAGCATTGCCAATGGTTTCGTTGATGCCGGCGCGCTGTCGCTGATGAGCGCCAAGGATTCTGCCGAAGCCAACAGCGCCCAGTTCTATGCGCTGCAGTTCGGCCGTCCGGGCGCACCGCGCCAGTGGGCGGGCGACAAGGGCACGACCGGCTCTGTGGCCGTTGGCCCCTATGTCCGCGTCAACAACCTCGACTGTCGCGACTTCACCCACACCGTCAAGCTCGGCGGCAAGGACTATGTGAAGAAGGGTACCGCCTGCCGCGAGCAGACCGGCAACTGGAATGTGGTTCAGGGCGCAGCCTGATCGCCAACTCCGGCGTCGGCAGTTAAGGATTGTTTACCGGCACGCTATAGGCTGGCCGCGTATTTCATCCCAGACCGATTGCGCATATGACCCCGCTTGCGAACCGCACAGATTCCGCCGCGCCGGCTAGTTCCGGCCCGGCGCACGCTCCCTTCTGCGGGCTGATCGACGCCATACTGGTTGATGAACCAGTGCTGGTGGCTCTCCCCGGAGCAGTGAGCAGGCCGACCGCATTCGCCATCTGGGTCTGGGTGGCGCGCGATCTCTGCTCCGACATCATTTCCCACGACCAGATCGAGCAGGGCGCGCTGACCGCGGCCGAACTCGAGCCTTTGATGCCCGAACTTTTGGCGCGCATGAAGGCTGCGCTGGCCCAGGCCAAGAGCGACATTGAAATGAGCCGGCGCCTTGCCGCCCAGCTCGGTCGCGAAGACGGTCTCGAACGCCTGCCGATCGTCATGCTGGCGTTGCGCAACCGCGCGCTGCTCACCAAGGCACAGGCCTTTGGCCGCGCCACCAACACCATCACCGCTGATGCCGCACTCGGGTCCGCCATCAGCGCCATGCCCCTGCAGGATCCGGCGCTGGCCGCGCTCGTTTTCCAGGCCGCGCTTGGCCAGGTAGCCAATCCGACACTGCTGATCACCGCAGCCATCAAGCTCGCCGGCGCGCCATCGGAAGTCGCAATCTCGCGCGTCGGGCTGTCGCCGTTGATCGACGCCCATATCGCCCACGCCCAGAACCAGTTGCGCCTTTTGCGGTTGAGCGGTCCGTTCTCCGATGTCGACCTCGTCTGCCGCGCGCTGGAGCGGTTCCACCATCTGGTGCGCTCGCTGACCGGCTACATCGAGTTCTCGCGCGGAAGCCAGGCGACGGCTTCGCTGTCCACCATCACCAAATTTGTCTCCGATCGTCTGGAGCCGCGGCTGAAGGAGGTCGTCACCGACCTCAACCAGGCGATGCGCCGGCGCGACGGAGCCGATCGGCTTGATACCGACAAGCTGCTGGCTGCTGTCAGTGGCGTCTATCTGCTCGCCACTGTCCGCGATTGCCGCGATTCGCTGGCGATCAATGCGGTCTTCGATCTGGCCTGGAGCCAGTCGGGGCAGGCGCTGGAAATCCATATCCAGCGCACCATGGATCATTATCGGCAGAACCTCGACGACACCAACACCGCCAGCCGCCTCGATGCTGTGATCAAGATGGCCCAGCTGCGGTTCTCCAATGAATATGCCGATACGCTGAAAAAGGCCCGCCTCGCCGCCGAGCGCGCTCGCTAGCTCTAGGTCACATACCCATTAACGGGATTCCCAAAGTGCTGCTGTTGTGATTCCTTCCCTTTGGTGGACAGGAGGTGATGATGGCGCGTTTTGATCTTACGGATTTTGAGTGGTCTGTGATCCAGCCGCTGCTTCCGACGAAGGTGCGCGGCGTTCCGCGCGCCGATGACCGGCGTGTTCTGAACGGCATCTTCTGGCGGCTTCGCACGGGCGCGCCCTGGGCCGACATCCCGACGCGGTATGGCCCGCACACGACCTGCGTGAACCGCTTCAACCGGTGGCGCAGGGCCGGCCACTGGGCGCGCATTCTTGACGCTGTATCAGCCGCTTACAATGGCGACGTGCAGATGATCGACTCGTCCTCGATCCGGGTTCACCAGCACGCCGCCAACGGTCAAAAAAAGACGAGCGATCCCGTTGCATGGGTCGTTCGCGCGGCGGCCTGACCACCAAGATCCATGCGCTGGTCGATGCCCAGGGGCGGCCGATCCAGCTCAAACTGACCGAAGGCCAGGCCCATGATGGGCGATCAGCAGCGGACATGTTTGCCACCCTGTCCGCTGGAAATATCCTGCTCGCAGACCGAGCCTACGACAGTGATGCCCTGCGCAGCACCATGGCCGAGCGCGGTGCATGGGCCAATATCCGCGCCATGCCCAACCGCGTGCAAACCTTCCCATTCAGCCACTGGGTCTATCGCCAGCGCAACGCTGTCGAACGTTACTTCAACAAACTCAAACACTTCAGGGCAATCGCAACCCGATACGACAAGCGAGACGACAATTTCCTGGCATCAGTCCAACTCGCTTCAATCCGTATCTGGTTGCGAAGTTATGAGTCGGTCACCTAGGCGGAGCCTGTCTTGACCGACCGCACTGGCGTCACCGCAACCGATTGCCCGTGGTCGCGCGCATAGAGCGATCCCTGGGCGGCTGACGCGCTGATCAGCGCCTCAATGCTGGTTGTGGTGCTGCGCAGCACCACGCCGACCGCGGCCATGGGGTCACTGTTGTCGAGATCGCCGAAGATCAGCGCGCCGGGCCCCAGCCGCCGCCCGTCCTCAGCCTCAATGATCGTGAGCACAGCGTCCGCCCCGAAGCGGTTCTCGAGATATTTGGGGATGGTGCCTTCGGTGACGGCGGCTTCGGCCGGTCCTTTTTCCGATGGCGCCTCGACGGTCAGGGGAATGATGGTGACCCGCTCCTGGGCGACGAAACCGGCTGAATCCCGTGGCACCAGCCCCAGCGTCACGCCGGCGGCGATCGTGCCGAGCGTCAGGGATTGCGAGGCCTCCGAAAGTGCCGGCAGTTCCGGTTCGCTCCGGGTGCGGAACCGGTCATACCAGCGCCGCGGTGGCAGGCTGGGCCGCGTCAGCAGCGCGCCGCCGCCATCGAGATAGGTAATCGCGTTTGTCTCCCGTTCGCCGAGATCGGCGAGGGCAGAATCGGGCGTCTCATAGAGCGGGTCGATCACCGGGTCCGCAAATGGTCGTCGCTTGCGACCCAGCAGGCGATCGACGGCGTCGGCGCCGCTCTGAATACAGCCCTGGCGGGTGAAATAGCCCGCTGCACTACCGGCCAGCGCGATGCCCTCGATCCCGCCAACGGCTTCGATGCGCTGATGCGCTTCGTTCCAGATGCTGGGCCCGCCGGCGATGTGCCAGAGTTTGAGATCAGGCTGCCAGCTGCCACTGACGATGAGGCGCTCGGCTGTGATCGGCATTTCATCGCCAATGTCGATCTCGAGCAGTTTGGCGCTCCGATTGGTGCGCACTTCCTGCGGCACGCGGCCGGTCATCTGGCGAATGCCATAGGCTTTTGCGAAATCGATGAAGCGCGAGCTCGGCCCCGGCCGCGCGTCGATGATCGCGGTCACCGCAATCTCATTGTCCCGCGCCAGTGTGCCCAGTCGATAGGCGCAATTGCCTGAGGTCGCCACAGCCAGCGAGCGCCCCGGCCAGATGCCGAAACGGCTGGCAAGCTCATAGCTCTCAAGCGCTCCCATGACACCTGGCAGGCGATTGCCGGCGAACAGCGGCAGCCGCTCTTCCGCGCCTGTGGCAAGAATGATCCGCGCCGCCGGGACGTCGATCATCTCGCCCCGGGCCACGCCATCCTCGACGCTCACGCGATGCGCCCGCAACAAGCCGGCCCGAACCGAAACCACCTCAGCATCGAGGAACACTGTGACTGCCGGATTGGCCGTAACCTCGGCGCTGAGCCGGGCCATCGCGTCTTCGGGCCGCTCTTCACTGTCCTGCGTCCCAAAGAGGCCTGAATGCCCGCCGAGATAGGCCGAAGCCTCGAACAGCGCCACCGACAATCCCGCCCGCGCCGCCGTCAGCGCTGCGCTGAGCCCGGCGACACCGCCCCCAACGATTGCCAGGTCATCTGCCGCGCCCGGTCTGCCATCGGCCGCCAGCCAAGGCCTCTCGAGGGCCCGAGAATTGTCGAGGTCGAGCCCAAGCGTGCGGCCGCGCAGCATCACCACGTCCCAGGCCAATCGCTGTCGCGGTGCCTGTGTGACATAGTCAGCGCCCTCAGTGACCGGTGTGCGCTCCATCGGCAGGGCGTCAACCGGATCAATCGCGTCAGCCCGCGCGATCGCAGGTGCTGCCGCGCGCGTGAGGCCGATCCGCTGACCGAGATGGCTGCCAAGAATGTCGACGCCCGAAGCGAGGAGGGCGCTGAACACACTGTCCCCCTCAAATCCGCTGACCGTCCGCCCATTGAGGCGGAAGCTGACCGGCCGCGAACGGTCGATGGCGCCGCCAAGTCCCTTCGGTGCATCCGCCGGCAGTCGGTGGGTCCGCGCGCTCATGCCGCCGGCCTCGGTACAAAGGCATGAAACTCCGCCACTGCGCCCTGATCGATTGTGCGATTGATCAGCCGCTGCCCGAACCAGTCCGCTTCGTGCGGCGCGGCCTCTCCCACGAGCCATCGGGCGAGGGCAGGGGCGATGAACACGCCGGTCTGCCCCAGTCCCACGATGACATCGGCACCGCTGCCGGCCGCCTTGCCAAACGCCGGCGCGCCGTCTCCGGTGACAAGCGTCGGATAGCTCACCTGTCCGGCCTTCTGAAGCTGGCGATTGTCCGCCAGCAGCCCCGAGAGCCGCGCTGCCGCGCTGGCGAGATCGCCCGGACCAATCGCGGCGATACCGCCTTCATCCTGCTGGGTCAGAACTGTCCCGCTATCCACATGCGCCATGATTCTGCCGACCAGTGGCGCCGTCGGCGTCGTCAGGATCGTCGACATGGTGCGTCGCGCCAGAAGCCGTGGCCATTGCGGCAACGGCGGATGGGCAATGATCGCGGCGTCGTCAGCAAGGATCGCGTGCCCGGCAAACTGTTCTGTCTCGCCCGTCCATAGTCGCGCGCTGCCATCCTGCCCGATCTCCACCCGGTCAGGCGACAACCGGGTCACGCCGACTTCGTCCAGCCAGCGATCGAGCGCCGGCTCCGTCACCGCCCGCTGCAGCCGCACCGCATCGCGTAGCCGCACGCCGCTCCGCTCGCGTCCGAGATGAGATGGCGCGACGATTTCAGTCGCCATGCCAAAGGCGCTCGCCATGTGGTGAAAATGCCCCAGCGCCTCCTGCGCCGCCACGCCATCGGCGAAAAACACCGGATCGACATGCTGCACGGCATGGCGACCGGCGATTCTAGACAACAGCCGCGTCGTTTCGGGAAGCGTTCGGGCCAGGAGCTCCCAGCTTTGCGGCCGCGTCATCATCCCGACCGACAGGTCGATCTCGCGCGGCAGGCGATAGCGCGCCGGGCTCGCGCCAGCAAAGACCACGGATTTGCCATATGACTGTCTCAAAAGCCCCGCCAGCAGGCGCGCAAGCGGGCTCGATCCGAAAATCGCAAACTCGTTGACGGCATCGCTCATGGCAGTTTCGGACCGGGCTGTGGCAATGAGTCCGGAATGAACACGCGTCTTTTGGTAGCTTTTCCCCGCGTTCGGATTATACAGGGCCATCCCTTTCCCTGCGCGGGAAGCAAGTGTCTGGGACTTATGATTTTCTGGTCAATCGTCATCGCCATCACCGCCCTCACCTGCGCTGCGTTGTTTTACGCGGCGGCTGGACGCGCGGTCAACGCAACCGAGCCACAAAGCGCCGATCACAATAGCCATTTCCGCCTTTTGCTGGCGGGAATCGAGGCTGACCGTGTCTCGGGCAAGATCGGCGATGCCGAGGCCGAGGCCGCCAGGGCAGAGCTCGCGCGCGAGGTCATTCGCGTCAACAAGGACAAGGGCGTCCAGACGCGCAGCGATCTTGGTCGCATGCCGCTGATCGCCGGCCTTGGTGCAGTCGCTGCCATTTCGCTTGGCCTCTATGCCGTTCTCGGCAGTCCTGAGCTGCCGGGGCGTCCCCTGGCCGATCGGCCCGAACTGGCTGCGCAATCCATTGATATTGCGGATGCAATCAATCGCATCGAAGCTCAGCTTGCCGCAACGCCCGACGATGTGCGCGGCTGGACGGTGATCGCGCCCGCCTATGCGGAAATGGGCCGTTTCGCCGATGCCGCCAATGCCTATCGCCGCATCATCGCGCTCAATGGCCCGACGCCCGAGCTCCAGACGCGCCTTGCCGAAGCCCTGCTGCTCGAAGCGGGCGGTGCCGGCTCGGATGAGGCCATCGAGCTGCTGCGCGCTGCCATCGTCAGCGATCCGCAGAATGCCCGTGCGCATCTCTATCTCGCCTCCGAACTCATGCGCACCGGCGACTATGAAGACGCCGCGCGTATCTGGCAGGCTGCCATCGACATGGCCCAGGGCGATGAGCCCTGGCTCAACGCCGCCCGTCAGGGCCTGGCCGTGGCGCAGAACGATGGCATCGACAACACCGCTGCCGAGCAGACGGAAATGATCGAGGCCATGGTCACCGGCCTTTCCGCCCGCCTTGAAACCTCCGGCGGCACGGTCGAAGAATGGATGCGGCTCGTACAGTCCTACATCGTTCTGGGTGATCTCGAAAAAGCCCAGAGCGCGTACGATGCTTCCGTCGCCGCTTATCCGGCCGCGTTTGATCGCGGTGAACTTGATACGATCGCGCTGCGCGCAGGTCTTAAACTGAATGGAGACACGCCATGAGTGTTCAGGGTGCTATCCGCCGCAAGGGTTGGTCGCGCAAGCAGAAGCGCCTGGCCGTCATCGCCGGCCTCGCTGTCGTCCTCGCCATTGCCACGACGCTGGTCCTCGTCGCCCTGCGCGATCAGATCGTGTTCTTCTATTCGCCGACGGACGTGATCGAGCGTTCGGTCGAAGTTGGTCACCCCATCCGCCTTGGCGGTCTCGTCAAGGAAGCCAGCTGGACCCGCACCGGCCAGGAAAACGTCTTCACCATCACCGATGGCGCCACCGACCGTCTGGCCCACTACACCGGCATCCTTCCTGATCTTTTCCGCGAAGGGCAGGGCGTTGTTGCCGAGGGCAGCCTTGGCCCCGATGGCACTTTCATCGCCACCAATGTGCTCGCCAAGCACGACGAAACCTATATGCCCAAGGAAGTCGTCGAAGCCCTCAAGGCGCAGGGTGAGTGGCGGCCGGAGGGCACAGCCCCGTGAGCATCGAACTCGGCCATTTTTCCCTGATCCTGGCCTTTGCCCTCGCGACCGTTTCGGCTGTGGGCGGGCTGGTTCTCTGGCAACGCGGACAGCGCCTGGCAAACGCCATGGCGCATGCCGCCATTTTGCAGTTCGTGCTGGTGGCCGTCGCCTTTGCCGCGCTGGTCCATGCCTTTGTCGTTTCCGACTTCAGCCTCGCGCTCGCAGTCAACAATTCCCATTCCCTCAAGCCTCTGATCTTCAAGATCTCCGGCGTCTGGGGCAATCATGAGGGCTCGCTGGTCCTCTGGATCCTCATCCTAGTGCTGTTCGGCGCACTCGTGGCGGCCTTTGGGCGCCGCCTGCCGGCCGATCTCTCGAACCTTGTTTTGGGCACGCAGAGCCTGCTTACCGCCGTTTTCGCCGGTTTCACGCTCTTCACCTCCAATCCGTTCGAGCGCCTGGCCATGGCGCCGCTCGAAGGCTCGGATCTCAATCCCATCCTTCAGGATATTGGCCTGGCCATTCACCCGCCGCTTCTCTACGCGGGCTATGTCGGCTTCTCGATCTGCTTCTCCTTTGCCGTCGCCGCGCTGATCTCCGGCCGCATCGATCAGGCCTGGGCCCGCTGGGTCCGTCCCTGGACCATGCTGAGCTGGATCTTCCTCACCCTCGGTATCGCCATGGGCTCCTACTGGGCTTATTACGAGCTCGGCTGGGGTGGCTGGTGGTTCTGGGACCCGGTCGAAAACGCCGCCTTCATGCCCTGGCTTTCGGGCACGGCGCTGCTCCATTCCGCTCTGGTCATGGAAAAGCGCAATGCGCTGAAGATCTGGACGATTTTCCTCTCCATCATCACCTTCTCGCTGTCGCTGCTCGGCACCTTCCTCGTGCGCTCGGGCATCCTCACCTCGGTGCATACTTTTGCCAGCGATCCGACGCGCGGTCTGGTCATTCTCGCCATTCTGGCGGTGCTCATCGGCAGCGCCTTCGCACTCTTTGCCTTCCGGGCTGGTGCGCTGCGTCAGGGTGGGCTGTTTGCCCCGATCAGCCGCGAAGGCGCGCTGATCCTCAACAATCTCTTCCTCGCCACTGCCGTCGGCGCGGTCCTTGTCGGCACGCTCTATCCGCTCGTGCTCGATGCTCTCGTCGGCACCAGCATCTCGGTGGGTGCGCCCTTCTTTGACTTCACCTTCAGCGCGCTGATGGCGCCGCTTCTGCTGGTCCTGCCCTTCGGGCCGCTCCTTGCCTGGAAGCGTGGTGACCTCGTGGCTGCCGGCCAGCGCCTCGTCGCTGCCGCCGCGCTCGCTGTCTTCCTCACCATCCTTATTTCCGCGCTTGGTGGCGTCTCCATCTCCATGGTGCCGATCGGGCTGCTGCTGGGCTTCTGGGTCAGCTTCGGTTCGGTCGCAGAGCTTATCGAACGCAGCCGCCTCGGCCGCATTCCCCTGCGGGACAGCCTGCGCCGTCTGGCTGGCCTGCCGCGCTCGATCTGGTCGACTGCCCTTGGTCACTTCGGCCTCGGCGTCACCGTTCTGGGAATTGTTGCCGTCACCGCCTGGGAAACCGAACGAGTCACCACGCTCAATCCTGGCGAAACCACGGAACTCTCCGGCTACACCATCAGCTTCGACAGCTTTGAAAAAGTCCCCGGCCCGAACTACATGGCCGAGACCGGCTATTTCACCGTCACCTCTCCGGGCGGCGGCAGCGAGCAGCAGCTCGAAGCGGAGCGCCGGATCTATGTCGCCAGCGGCATGCCGACCACCGAGGCCGCAATCCAGACATACGGCTTCTCCCAGCTCTACCTGCAGCTCGGCGAGCCGCTGGAAGACACCCATGTCATCCGCGTCTGGCACAAGCCCTATATCCTCCTGATCTGGCTCGGTTGCCTTGTCATGGCAGGGGCGGGCATCCTCTCGCTCACCGATCGCCGCATGCGCGTCGGCGCCCCGCGCCCCGCTGCCAAGGCTGTCCCGGAGCCCGCCGAATGAAGCGCCTTCTAGCCGCCCTCTCGGTCATCCTCGTCCTCATGACACCAGCGCTTGCGGTGTCTCCTGACGAGATGCTCGACGATCCCAGGCTCGAGCAGCGCGCCCGCGATATTTCGGCGGGCCTCCGCTGCCTCGTCTGCCAGAACCAGTCCATCGACGACAGCGATGCCGATCTGGCCCGTGACCTGCGCATCCTTGTGCGCGAGCGGATCGTCGAAGGCGACAGCAATGCCGAGGTCGAGCAGTATCTGGTCGATCGCTATGGCGAATTCGTGCTGCTCAACCCGCGTCTCAGTGCCAATACCATCCTGCTCTGGGTAGCCGCGCCGGTTTTGCTCATCATCGGCCTTGTCGGCATCTTCATTGCGCGCCGCCGCCATGGTGCGCCGCAGCCCGCAGGTCTGACCCCGGAAGAAGCGGCCGCACTCGCCGCACTGCAGGACGACACCGGCAAGCGGGGCTGATCACCCGCTTGTCGCCTTGCTGACGGCGCGTTATGCCTCAGCTATGAGCACTTCCCTGTCTGCCCTGCCGCCGATTTCCCATCCCGCCTTTGATGCGCTTGTGGCCGGCCTGGCCGAGGCTGAGCAGCTGGCGTTTGCCGCTGCGGCGCCGCTGCTTGGGCCACTGCTGGAAGAAGCGCCCTATCTCCTCGATCAGGCGCGCACCCATGCAGCCTGGCTCGCTGGCGCGCTGGCAGAGGGGCCGGACGCGGCTTTCGCCGGCATCATCGCCGAGTTGCGCGCTTCCGGCACGGATGCCGATGAAGCAGCCCTCTCCGACACCCTGCGCATCGGCAAGGGCCGCACCGCCTTGCTGGCCGCTATTGCCGAAACAGGAAAACTCTGGACCACGGCTCGCGCCACCGAGGCGCTCTCCGATCTCGCCGATGCCGCCCTTGAGGCCGCGCTCGATTTCCTCATGCGCGATGCCTTCGACAAGGGCCGGTTGGTGCTGACGCGGGAAGAAGCCCGCGCCGCCAATTCCGGCCTCGCCATTTTTGCGCTCGGCAAGCACGGCGGCCGCGAGCTCAACTATTCCTCTGACATCGATATCGTCGCCTTCTTCGATCCGCAAAAGCCCGTTCTGGCGGATCCGGGCGAGGCCACCAAAACCTATTCCCGGATGATCCAGAAGCTCGTCGGCCTCATGGAAGAGCCGCGCGCCTATGGCTATGTCTTCCGCACCGATCTGCGCCTGCGCCCCGATCCGGGCTCGACCCCCGTTGCCATCTCCGTCGATGCTGCCATGGCCTATTACGAAGTGCGCGGCCAGAACTGGGAGCGTGCCGCCTGGATCAAGGCGCGCCCCTGCGCCGGCGACAGGCATGTCGGCGAAGCCTTCATTCGCGAGCTTGCCCCCTATGTCTGGCGCAAGCATCTCGACTTCGCCACCATCGCCGATATCCAGGCGATGAAGCGCCAGATCAATGTCTCGAAAAATGTCGGCGACATCCGCGTCGAGGGCCACAACGTCAAGCTGGGCCGCGGCGGCATTCGCGAGATCGAATTCTTCGCCCAGACCCAGCAGTTGATCGCCGGTGGCCGCGACAAAACCCTGCGCGTCCGTCCCACCTCGCATGCGCTACGCGCTCTGGCCGAAGCCAACTGGATCAGCCCGACGACGGCTGCCGAGCTGACCGAAACATATTGGTATCTCCGCGCCGTCGAAAATCGCCTCCAGATGCTGCGCGATGAGCAGACCCATATCATGCCCGCCACGCCCGAAGGTGTCGCCGTCATCGGCCGGTTGATGGGCCAGCCCGACCGCAAGCAGTTCGAGGCCGATTATCGCGCCGCGCTGACCCGCGTCGCCCGCTATTACGCCGAACTCTTTACGGAGGGCGAAACGCTTGGGGCAGGGGGCGGCAATCTCGTCTTCACCGGCAGCGACGACGATCCGGGCACGCTCGAAACCTTGACCTCCATGGGCTTTGCCGATGCGCACAAGGCCATCGAAACCGTGCGCCGCTGGCACTATGGCAGCTATGCCGCCACGCGCACCGCCGCCGCCCGCGCTCATCTCACCGAGCTGCTCCCCGCGCTCCTGACCACCCTCGGGCGCGCCGGCAATGCCGACGAAGCCTTGGCGCGGATGGACAATTTCCTCTCCCGTCTTCCCGGCGGCGTCCAGCTCTTCGCGCTGCTGCGCAACCACGAGCAGCTG
This sequence comes from Devosia sp. SD17-2, assembly GCF_029201565.1. GTDB lineage: Bacteria > Pseudomonadota > Alphaproteobacteria > Rhizobiales > Devosiaceae > Devosia. The sequence continues at coordinate 3,226,258 of NZ_CP104002.1, read as the reverse complement.
CGGACCCTGCTGGTCCAGTTCATGGCCTCCGCGCCACGCATGGCCGAAGCGGTGATTCACCGCGCGCATGTGGTCGACGGGCTCATCGATCCCGCCTTTGCCAACGACGTCACCCACAGTGAAGTGCTTGTCGCCAAGGTCGATGCCTTCCTCGCCGATGCGCGCTCCTATGAAGAACTGATCGACCGCGCCCGCATCATCGGTCAGGAGCAGAAGTTCCTCGTCGCGGCCGGCCTGCTCTCCGGGACGGTCAGCGCGACCGTCGCGGGCGAGCAGTTCACCGCCCTGGCCGAAACCCTCCTCAACCGCCTCTTCATCAGCGTGCAGGCCGAGTTTGCGCGCCGCCACGGCACGATCGAAGGGGCGTCCCTCGCGCTCCTCGCCTTCGGTAAGATGGCGAGCCGCGAGATGACATTCACCTCCGACCTCGACTTCTTCCTGCTCTACGACGCGCCCGATGTGGAATCGGATGGCGAGCGGCCGCTCTCCACCTCCCATTATTTCGCCCGCCTCACCCAGCGCCTCGTTGCCGCCCTTTCGGCGCCCACGGCCGAAGGCGTGCTCTATGAGGCCGATATGCGCCTGCGCCCCTCAGGCAATGCCGGCCCGCTGGCCACCAGCCTCTCCGGCTTCCGCGCCTATCACCGCGACAATGCCTGGACCTGGGAGCATCTCGCGCTGAGCCGCGCCCGCGTCATCGCTTCGACCGGTGATCTCGGCGCACTCGTCGATGCCGAAATCGCCGAGGTGATGCACCGCCCTCGCGACGTGCAAAAGACCATCGACGATGTCGTCTCCATGCGTGCCCTCATGGCCCGCGAGCGCAAGCCGCGCCATCCGTTCGATCTCAAGCTGGCCACCGGCGGTCTGGTTGATCTCGAATTCATCGCCCAGTCCGCCCAGATCATCGCCAGCCGCCAGATCGATCTGCCACAGGCCCCCACCGCGCAGGTGCTGCGCCGGCTCGAGGCGGCCGGGCTCGTGCCCAATGGCAATCGCCTCGCGGACATCCACACGCTCTACGCCACCATCCTGCAGGTGATGAGCTCGGCCCTCGTCAGCCCGTTCAAGGACGAAGCCTGGTCGCCGGCCTTCAAGGATCTCCTCGCCCAGCTCTGCCACGCCCCCGATTTCTCGCGGCTGGAACTTGATGTCCGGGACATGCAGGGCGAAGTCGAAGCCGCCGCGTCAGCCTGGTACGAAATGGCAGTGGCGCGTCTCCCGGCCCAATAGGGCCTGCGGCTGGGTTCAATCGCGAGATCTTTGGAAGCCACCATCCTTCTCCTCCCCCTACCAGGGGGAGGCCGGGTGGGGGTAAGCCCGCCCCGATTTTTGCAGGATCAGGCGACGTGCTGGGCCGTGCTCGTCTCGATCGGCAGGGAGATGGCGACCGTGGTGCCCATCGAAAGGGTCGAGTCGATCGCCATGTGTCCGCCACTGAGCTCAGCAATGGCCCGCGAGATGGAGATGCCGAGCCCGGGGCCAGCGCCTTCGCGGGTAAAGGTCGCGTCACCCAGCGCAAAGGGCTGGCTCAGCGTGTGGAGGCGCTCCTCGTCCATGCCGATGCCGGTGTCGGAAATCTCGATCACCACGCCATCTTCGGCGGCATAGGACGCCAGCGTGATCTTGCCGCCCCGCGGCGTAAACCGCACCGCGTTCTCAACGATATTGCCCACCATGCGGGTAAAGCCGAGCCGGTCGCCACGCACCATGGCGCCACAGGGCTGGCCCTGGCTGAGCTTGATGCCGGCCCGGTTCAGCTGGCCCTTGTAGCGGCGCGCAACGGTCGCCACTACGTCGTCCACGGCCACCAGGTCATTGCGCAGCACCTTCTGGCCGCCTTCAAGTTCCGCCAGGTCGAGAATGGCGGCGAAGGAGGTGAGGAGATGCTCGCCGGAGGTCTTGATCGACTGCACATATTCGCCATAGCGCGCATCGCCCAGCGGACCATAGGTCTCGTGCCGCAACAGCTCGGCAAAGCCGATGATGTGATTGAGCGGCGTGCGGATATCGTGGCTGAGATGGGCGAGGAAACTTGTCTTGGCGCGGCTCGCAGCCTCCGCCTTGATTTTCTCCTCGTGATAGCGCCGCGCCAGCAGGCGCTGCTCCTCGCGAATACTGCTCAGCAGGTCGTCGGTGCGCTTGCGCTCGGTGATATCGGATACCAGCACCATGAAGCCGCCATCGGGCATCGGCCGCTCATCGACCTGCAGGCAGCTTCCGTCGACGCGATGCAGCTCGAGCAGACGCCCGCCATCGTCGATCCGCACCAGTTTCATATAGCCGCCGACCACCATCTCGCAGAGCATCTGCTCATAGCCGAGGTTCGGGTCGAGCGCGCCGGTCTGCTGGCGATAGTGCTCATTGCACATGATCAGCTTGCCGCCGGCCGTCCAGCACGCGACGCCATGCGGGATCGAGGCGGCGAGCTGTTCATAGCCGAGCCGGCTGTCTTCGGATGGCAGTCCGTCGGGACGGCGGCGCCGCGCGCCAAAGGCGGTGATGAGGCCGGCCAGCGCAAAGGCGGCAGCTCCGCGCCCGGCGACACCTGCCAGCGCAGCGTGTTCCGGTGTGGCCGTCGGGGTGATCCCCTGGGGCAGAACCCCGACGCTCGTCGTGGAAAGTGTAGCCTGTGTGAACAGGCTTTCCGGCAGGCCTGCCGCGGTGTGCTTTTGCCTCGCGGCTTCTAGTGCCGTGGTAAATTGGGCGGGGGCGACATCGTCCAGTTCGGCCGAGATCAGCGCGCGAACCAGCTCCATATCCTTGCGCGCCTGGCCCAGGCTCATGTTCGCGTCATAGGCGACGAACAGTGTGGCCGAGAGAAAGGCAGTCGCGGCCACGGCGATCGTCGTTGGGTTCAGTCGGATGCGCAGGCCCTTGCGGTTGCCGGAAGCTTGCCCCTGGAGACGGGCAATAATGTTTCCTTCGCCAGCACGCACTGCACGCGCGCTGGCGCCGGATACCTCCGACGACAACATGAAATTCTCCGTAGTTTGAAGGGGTTAACCCCGAGCCGATTTGCTCTGTCCCAAACTAATGAATCATCCGGACCATGCTTGTCCAGACCGCTCTGAGGCCCTGATTCCGCGTTCCGGAAAAACGCGAGTCACTTGAATCACTTAGCGGTGAAGAAAAATCCTTCTCTTAATCGCTCGTTAAGGAACGTGCCGTGAACGCCTCTGTGGACAAGTCGCGCGTCCCCCCAGTGGTCACGGGGTTTCCGGGCGACGAGTGCCTCGAGAAAACCCCGTAAACCGGGCTAAAACCTTCAGCCTGCAAGGATTCGTTCGAGAATGTCCTGCGTGTTGCGGCTGAGGCCATCCTGATTCTTCAGTGATTCGAGGGCGGCGCGTCCCGCGCTTCGGCGGCGCTGCTCCAGCATCGGCAGAATGCGGAAACCGGTGAGGATGCGCGCGGCCACCTGCGGGTTGACCTTGTCGATCTCGGTCACCGCCTCGCAGATGAAGCGGAAGCCGCTGGCGTCGAGCCGGGTGAACTGGGCCGGATTGTTCATCACAAAGCTTCCCAGCAGTGAGCGCAGGCGATTGGGATTGGTGCGCGGGAAATCCGGTGCGGCCAGGATGGTCCGCATCCGCTCGATCAGGCCGTCATCCTTGGCCTGTGCCGAGGCCACCAGCCATTTGTCGAACACCAGCAGATCGCCAGAATAGCGCGTGCGGAAGTCTCCGAGCAGGGCTTGGGCGTCTGGGGTCCAGTTGCGCACCGATATGGCGAGCGCCGCGTAGCGCTCGGTCATGTTCCCGGCATTGGCATAGAGCCGCTCGGCCAGCGCTGCACCAATGTCGCTCCCGGCCACCAGCAGGGACAGCAGGGCCGTGCGCAGCGAGCGACGACCGGTCTGGCTGGCGCCAGGGCTATAGGCCTCGTGGATGGCCAGGCTGGCGAACAGGGCCTCGAGCGTGCCGGCCATAGGCGCGACCAGCGCAGTGATGAACGCGGCCCGCGCCTGGGCAATGGCATCGGGGTCGACGTCCCGCCCGATGTGACGGGCAATGTCGGTCTCGTCTGGAATGCCGATCGCCTGGGCCTTAAAGGCGTCGTCAAGATTGGCGTCGTTCAGCGTGTCGAGCAGCGCCTGGCGCAGCGCGTCGATATTGCCATTGTCCCAGGCCCGTCCCTCCGCGGCTTCGGCGAGGAGATGGGTGGAAACGCTCTGCAGCGCATCCCAGCGATTGAACGGATCGACATCGTGGCGGGCGAGGAACAGCAGCTCCTCCTGTCCCAGTCCCGAATGCAGCTTCACCGGGGCCGAGAAGCCTCGGAACAGCGACGGCACCGGCTTGTTGGCAATGCCTTCAAAGGTGAGGGTGACGCTGTCCTGGTCGAGGATGATGAGGTCGTCCTTCACCGTCCCGCCAGAGACCGCGCTCCAGCCCATGTCGCTGCCATTGGGGCCGATCAGCCCGAACCGCACCGGAATGACGAACGGCGCCTTTTCCGGCTGGTTCGGCGTTGGGTTGGTCTTCTGCGTCAGGGTCAGGCGATAGGTCTGAGTCGCCGCGTCATAGTCCTCAGTGGCGGTGACTTCAGGCGTGCCGGCCTCGGTATACCAGCGCGAAAACTGGCCGAGCTCGACGCCATTGGCCTCCTCGAACACGGCAATAAAGGCTTCGATTGTGGTCGCGTCGCCGTCATGACGGTCGAAATAGAGGTCCATTCCCTTGCGGAAACCCTCTTCGCCGAGGATCGTCGCCAGCATGCGCACCACTTCGGAGCCCTTCTGGTAGACGGTCGTCGTGTAGAAATTGTTGATCTCGCGATAGCGGTCCGGCCGCGGCGGATGGGCGAGGGGGCCGCCATCCTCGGGGAATTGCGTCACCCGCAGATTTTCCACGTCATGGATGCGCTGCACTGGCCGGCTGCGCTCGTCCGACGAGAACTCCTGGTCGCGATAGACCGTCAGCCCTTCCTTGAGGCAGAGCTGGAACCAGTCGCGGCAGGTGATGCGATTGCCCGTCCAGTTATGGAAATATTCGTGGGCGATCACCCGCTCGATGCTGGCGTAATTGGCGTCGCTCGCCGTTTCGGGCGAAGCGAAAACCAGCTTGTCGTTGAAGATGTTGAGGCCCTTGTTCTCCATCGCGCCGAAATTGAAATCGGACACGGCGACGATGTTGAACACGTCGAGGTCATATTCGCGCCCGAAGCGCTTTTCGTCCCAGGCCATGGAGCGTTTGAGGCTGTCCATGGCGTAGAGGCATTCGCTCTCCTTGCCGTGGGTGCAATAGATGGCCAGGTCCACCTTGCGGCCACTCATGGTGGTAAAACTGTCGTGGATCGAGCCGAGGTCGCCGGCCACCAGCGCAAAGAGATAGGCCGGCTTGGGGAAAGGATCTTCCCAGACGACATAATGCATGCCGTCGCCCGCTTCGCCCGCCTCAAGCAGATTGCCATTGGAGAGGAGAACCGGCGCAACGCTCTTCGGCGCGGTGATGCGCACCTTGAACGGGGCGAGAATGTCGGGCCGGTCGAGATAATAGGTAATGCGCCGGAACCCCTCGGGCTCGCACTGGGTGCACCAGGTGCCGCTCGAGCGATAAAGCCCCATCAGCTTTGAATTGGTTTCGGGCCGCAGCAGTACTTCGGTTTCGAGCACGAAGCGCCGGTGCGGCGGCTCCACCAATGTCAGCCCGTTCTCATCGGCAGCGTAGGCGGCCAGCACCAGCGGCGCCCCGTCGATGGCGATTGAATCAAGGCTGATGCCGTCGCCATCGAGCACCAGCGGCGTGCCGGGCTCGGTCCCGTCGCGCGGTTCGATGGTCAGTTGCGCCCGGACGCGGGTCGTCTCTTCGGTAATCTTGAAGTCCAGATCGACCGAAATGATGCGATATGGCGTCGGCGCATAGTCGCGAAGGAAGATTGTGTGTTCGGTGTCCGTGCGCATGAGGCGGTCCAATTACAACGTTATTTCTGGCAAACGAGTGTGGCCGTCCGGTAACAGCCGTTCCCTGTCATTTGTGTATGCTACCGGGCTCCCGGCTCATAGCCTCTTCTTCGCCAGCAATTGGGACAGCATTGCGGAGGAGGCTCGGGGCCACCCCATACGATACTCCTCTGCGCCGGTGCGGACGCATGAGTGTCTCTTTATAGATTTCCGGTTCGTCATGTTCCTGGCCGCGAGCTGCTGACCGCATGTGTCACACCGCTCGCATAAGCCTCGGTCATGGTGCGAACATACGGAATTGAACGGTACACGACATGCTGAGCTGGTTTGAAAAGCGGCTGAACGCCTATCCCCTGACAGAGCCGAGCGAGCCGCCGAAGGGCCTGCTTGCCTTCTGCCTCCACTATAGCCACGGCGCCAAGAAGTGGTTGGCGGCGATGACTGTTCTCGGCGCGGGCATCGCCCTGCTCGAGATCCTGCTGTTCGGCTTCATGGGCTCCATCGTCGACTGGCTCAGCAATGCAAATCCCGACACCTTCCTTGCCGAAGAAGGCTGGAAGCTCGCCGGCATGGCCGCGGTCCTGCTCATCGCCATTCCCGGCCTGCAGCTGATCGATTCCATGATCATCCACCAGACCCTGCTGGGTAATCTCCCCCAGCGCATCCGCTGGATGGCGCACCGCTATCTCATCCGCCAGTCGATGAGCTATTTCCAGGACGAGTTTGCAGGCCGCATCGGCGCCAAGCTGATGCAGACCGCGCTGGCCGTGCGCGAAGTGGTAATGAAGCTGCTCGACGTCACCGTCTATGTGGTCGTCTACTTCGCTGGCGCCGTCGTCCTCGCCGCCATGAGCGATCTGTGGCTCGCCGTGCCCTTCATTGTCTGGCTGGTCTGCTACGTCTGCCTGCTGCGCTATTTCATCCCGCGCCTGGGCAAGATTTCCGAGGCCCAGGCTGATGCGCGCTCGATGATGACCGGCCGCATCGTCGACAGCTACACCAATATCGCCACGGTCAAGCTGTTCTCCCATTCGCGTCGCGAAGAGGGCTATGCCCGCGAGGCCATGGATGGGTTCCTGGGCACTGTTTACCGCCAGATGCGCATGGTCACCGGCCTTCAGGTCATCATCACCCTGATGAACTGCACGCTGCTGTTCGCCGTCTTCGGCGTCGGCATCTGGCAGTGGCTCAATGGCAATATGACCCCCGGCGCCATCGCCGTGGCCGCCGCCCTCGTGCTGCGCTTCCAGGGCATGAGCCAGTGGGTGATGTGGGAAATGTCAGCCCTGTTCGAGAACATCGGCGTCGTGCGCGATGGCATCTCCTCCATCTCGCTGCCGCGCGTCGTCGCCGACAAGCCCGAAGCCAAGCCGATTGGCACCGTCAATGGCGACATCAAGTTCGATCAGGTGTCGTTCCACTACGGCAAGTCGTCCGGCGTCATCGAGGGGCTCAACCTCCATATCCGCCCCGGCGAAAAGATCGGCCTCGTCGGCCGCTCCGGCGCCGGCAAGTCGACCATCGTCAACCTGCTGCTGCGCTTCTATGACCGTCAGGGCGGACGCATCCTCGTCGATGGCCACGACATCTCCGAGATCCAGCAGGATAGCCTGCGCGCCAATATCGGCGTCGTCACGCAGGACACCTCGCTGCTCCACCGTTCGGTCCGCGAAAACATCGTCTATGGCCGCCCCGACGCGAACGAGGAAGAGATGATCGAAGCCGCAAAGCTCGCCGAGGCGCATGACTTCATCCTCGGGCTCTCCGATCTCAAGGGCCGCAAGGGCTATGACGCCCATGTCGGCGAACGCGGGGTCAAACTGTCCGGCGGCCAGCGCCAGCGCATCGCCATCGCCCGTGTTCTGCTCAAGAACGCGCCGATCCTCGTGCTCGACGAAGCCACTTCCGCGCTCGACAGCGAGGTCGAAGCCGCCATTCAGGGCCAGCTGCAGCTTTTGATGAACGGCAAGACCGTGATCGCCATCGCCCACCGCCTCTCCACCATCGCCATGATGGACCGTCTGGTGGTGCTGGATAAGGGCCAGATCGTCGAGCAGGGCACTCATGCCGAGCTCGTCGACAGCGGCGGCATCTACAGCCAGCTCTGGCAACGCCAGTCCGGCGGCTTCATCGACGCCGACCAACCCGAAGAGGCGGCGCAGTAACTTTCTTCCCCTCTCCCCTTGAGGGACTTCGAGGCGACCCGGAGGGTGCAATCGCTCCAGTGGAGCGATTGCAGGCGAGAAGGCCTGAAGGGCTTTGCCCGAAAGGCAGGAACACAGAGGGGTGCTGCGCCATCCCATGCTTCACAGCCGAGGGGATGCGCAGACCTCTCTTCCCAGCCGGATTCGGTGACGAATTCGGTCCCAAACAACGCAAAGGAGAACCCAGATGGGTGACATCAATCAGATTGAACTGGCGCGAAATCCCATTCCCGCTGCGGGCGCCGTCATCCGAACCAGACCCATTGATCGTCACCGAACCTGATCCGGATCTTTTCCGTCAGGCGCGGCTCAAAAATATGAGCACCAAATGTTCAACCGCGTCGTCGATTACTTCGACAATCTCTATTCGCCCGTCGCTCTGGCCAAGAACCGCCAGCCGCCCATGGGCCTCAATGCCTTCGTTGGCTATTTCGTCCGCCAGTTCAAAACCGCCTTCGCGCTCCGCATAGGCCTGGTTGCCATCGGCTCCGTCGCCGATGCGCTGATGCCCGTTTTCGTCGGCCTCATCGTCGGCATGCTGGCCACCACCAATCCCGGCGAAATCTTCGATGTCCACGGCCAGACCCTGCTCTGGATGATCTTCGTCGTCGCCGTGGTCCGTCCGCTGACCTTCCTCCTCGACACGCTGATCCGCAACCATGCCATCGTGCCGAACCTCGTCGATATCATCCGCTGGCAGAGCCATTGGCACGTCATCCGCCAGAGCTGGACCTTCTTCCAGAACGACTTTGCCGGCCGCATCGCCAACAAGGTCATCCAGGCCGGCGAGGCGGTGGAAATCGGGGTCAATCTCACCATCGACGCCGCCTGGTACGCGCTGATCTTCGTCATCGTGGCGATCGTCGTGCTGGCCCAGCTCGATCTCGTCCTCTTGGTGCCGATCGGCGTCTGGCTGCTGCTCTACGCCATCCTTTTCGTCATGACCATGCCGCTGATCGCCCGCTACTCCGAGGAGCTTTCGGAGGCAAAATCGGTGATGACCGGCCGGATCGTGGACAGCTACACCAATATCCACACCATCAAGACCTTCGCCACCGGCGGGCACGAAGACCGCTATGTCGCCGACAGCGTCATGGATCACGCCATCAGCTTCCGCAAGCTGATGCGGGTGTTCACCTACATGTGGTCGGTGCTGTTCCTGCTCAATGCGGGCCTCGTGGTCTCGGTCACCTGGCTGGCGCTGAGCGGCTGGAACAATGGCGTTCTGTCTGCTGCCGCGGTGGCGACGGCTGTGCCGTTCGCCCTCCAGATCATGAACATGAGCGGCTGGATCCTCGAGATCGGCTCGAACATCTTCCGGCAGATCGGCACGACGCGGGACTCGATGGACACCATCGCCCAGCCCCTCACCATGCTCGACGCGCCCGAGGCTCAGCCCCTGGCCGTCCGCGATGGCGGGATCGTCTACGACAAGGTCAGCTTCAACTACTGGCGCGGCAAGGAGGGCAGCGTCATCGATGACTTCAGCCTTGCCATCCGCCCCGGCGAAAAGATCGGCCTCGTCGGCCGCTCCGGCTCGGGCAAGTCGACGCTGGTCAACCTCGCCCTGCGCATGTTCGACGTGCAGGAGGGCACCATCCGCATAGATGGGCATGACATCCGCAATGTCACCCAGGAAAGCCTGCGTGGCGCCATCGGCCTCGTTAGCCAGGATACCTCGCTGCTCCATCGGTCCGTCCGCGAAAACCTCAAATATGGTAATCACTTCGCCAGCGACGAGGCGATGATCTCAGCGGCCGAACAGGCCAGGATCCACGATGTCATCACCACCCTCTCCGACCCGCAGGGGCGGCGGGGCTATGATGCCCATGTCGGCGAGCGTGGCGTAAAGCTCTCAGGCGGCCAGCGCCAGCGCGTTGCCATCGCCCGGGTGCTGCTCAAGAACGCGCCGATCCTTGTGCTCGACGAAGCCACCTCGGCCCTCGACAGCGAGGTCGAAGCGGCCATCCAGGAGCAGCTGACCACGTTGATGCAGGGCAAGACGGTGATCGCCATCGCCCATCGCCTCTCCACCATTGCCGCCATGGATCGTCTGGTTGTGCTGGAAAAGGGCCGCATCGTCGAGGAGGGCACCCACGCCCAACTGCTCTCGACCGGCGGGCATTACGCAATGCTCTGGGAGCGCCAGTCCGGCGGTTTCCTTGACTTGGAGGCGTCCTGAAAGGCCAGGCGCGCCAGTGGCGCGACTGGAGCCGACAAGGCCATGAGAGCTACGCTCGAATGGCGGGGCGTCCTGAAGGTCAAACGCGCCGGTGGCGCGTTTGAAGCCGACAAGGCCTTGAGAGCTATGCTCGAATGGCCGGCGCCCGCGCACTGGCATCAAGACACGAGGGCGGGGCCATCGGCCTTCGCCCTTGCTCATCCCACAGCTTCGAGCGTCACGCTCCGGTGATCGCGTTCATTTCGCCGCTGCTCATGGGCCAGATAGTCGAGCAACGCCTCTGTGGTCATCGGTCGGCCGAACAGATAGCCCTGGATCACCCGGGCCCCCATGTTGACCAGCGTCTCGAGCTGCGCCTCAGTTTCGACGCCCTCGAAAATGCACTCCATGCCCAGATTGCGGCACAGGTCGATCATCGTCTGGACGATGGCGCGGCTGGTCACATCCGTGGTGATATTGCTGACAAAGCTGCGATCGATCTTGATCTGATGCAGGGGCAATTGCTGCACATGTGTCAGGCTGGAATGGCCGGTGCCGAAGTCGTCGAGCGCAATGCGTGCGCCAAGGCGCAGCAGGGCGAGCAGTGACTGGTTGGCCTGCGCCAGATCCCGCATCACGGCAGTCTCGGTGAGCTCGAAGTCGATCCGCGGCGGCCTGGGGTGTGCGCTCACCTGCGCCACGATCTTGTCGATCGCGGTGGCCGAGCCGATGTCATTGGCTGACAGGTTGACGGAAAGCCGCAGCGGCGCGGGCACCACTTCCGAAATCGCCAGCGCCTTGCGCAGCACGATCTGCGTGATGTGCGAGATCTTGCCGATGCGCTCGGCCATCGGGATGAAGTCTGCCGGACTGACGTCGCCCAATACCGGGCTTTTCCAGCGCGCCAGCACCTCGACGCCCACCGTTTGGCCGAGCGCCATGTCATACTGCGGCTGCAGCAGAATGTGGATCTCGGTGTCGAGGTCAGCGGTATAGAGCTGCTCCTCCATGCGGCGGACCTGAATGAGTTCGCGCGCGTGGTGGCGCGAAAACACCACGCTCTCTCCGCGCGCGTCCCGCTTGGCCACCCAGGTCGCATAGTCAGCGCGGTCGAAAAGGCGGTCGGGGGTATCGCCTGGCTCGGAAACGGCAAGTCCCGCCGAAGCGGTGATGCGCACGTCGCCGAGGCTCATGTAGAACGTCTGTGCGATGCAGCTGGTGATGGACTGGCCGAGGGCATTGAGATCATCCCGGCTGATGGGGCCGGCGAATACAATGGCAAACTTGTCGGCATCGAGCCGGGCCAGAAAGCTGCCGTGTGAGATCAGCGCCCCAAGACGCTGGGCAATCTCGCCGAGCACCTGATCTCCGGTGATCTGTCCGAACAGCTGGTTGACCGTTTTGAAATTGTCGATGTCGACTCTGGCGACGCCAATCGGGGTATTGCTGCTGTCAGCGGCCTCGAGTGCTGCCTGGAAATGCCTGTCGAAGTGGCGGCGATTGGGCAGGCCGGTCAGCGCATCGAGGTTGGCGAGGCGGTGGTTCTCTTCGAGCAGACGCTGCGTTTCGGCCTGTCGCTGCGCCATGGCGTTGCGCGAGGCGACGAGGGCGGAAAAATCGCGGTGGTTCCACACGATGACGAAGGCCAGCGTGGCCAGCACGGCAACCAGGTTGATGGCGAGAGCAATATAGCTCGCGCCGCCAAGCCCGGCGAGAAAGGTCACATAAGGGGCGGCCACGATCACTGCCACCAGCAGCGCGGCGATGCGCACATGCATCAGGCAAAGCGCACAGCCAACGGTGGTCAGAGCCATGAAGCCGAGCAGGTGAAACCGCTGCTCACTGCTCCCGTACTGGAACAGGCTCAGCCCCCAGGCAACGAAACAAACCGACAGCGCGACACTGAGGCCGATCATCACCCGCACGCGCTTGCGTGCAGTCCCGGCACACACCTGATTGTCGCGGTTGGACCACCATGCAGCAAGGCGCATGCAGCAGAGCAACACCAGTCCGCCAGGCACATAGATGGTGTAGAGCGGGGGAGCATCCCCCAGGTGCATCCAGGCAACCGTCAGCGTATTGCAGACCAGCATGAGATACATGAGCGGCATCTGGCGGCTGAGCGCACGCCATTGGTCCACGGACAAGTCCGGACCTTCTTGCCTCCCGGGAAATTTCTCACGCAGATTTAGGATAGTCGCCTCGTTCTACTGGTTGCACAGGAAACTAGCCTCCCAAGTGCTAAAACACCGGTAAACAGGTGGATCGGCTTTGCAGCGATCGCGAAATAATCTGGTTACACTCTCGTCTCTGTTGGATTTGCCTGTCGAGGGCCATTGGAATGGCGGAAATCTGCCGCTAAAAGAGCGGTTAAATCGATTGCGTTGCGGGTGAGGCAGCGCTCCGGCAAAGGCCGGTTCCGGAGGAAATAATGGCTATCGACGCCCACAATTCCGCTCTCGACCTGAGCGGGCACTTTACGCTGACCGCAAATTCGCGCGGCATCTCCACGGCCATTACCCTTCCGGGCGACGTGCATGGCGCCCTGCTGGCCGCCGATCTCATCCCCGATCCCTATTTCGGCGAGAACGAAAAGCCGGTGATGTGGGTCAATGAGACGGCTTGGACCATGGAGCGCAGTTTTAGCGCCGATGCCACAGACATCGACGGCTATCTGACGCTCACCCTCTCCGAGGTTGATTGCATCGCCACCATCCTGCTCAACGGCGAAGTCATCGCCAAAACCGACAACAGCTTTGTCCGCCACGACATCGACGTCACCGGCAAGGTCCGTGCCGGCGAAAACACCCTGCGCCTCGAGTTCGACATCGCTCCCGATGTGGCCAAGGCCCGTGCCGACGCGCACCCGTTCCCCATTCCCTTCACCTACAACTACCAGACCAATGGGCTGAAGGGCATCCACATGAACTTCATCCGCAAGGCAGCCTGCCATGCGGGTTGGGACTGGGGCATCTGCCTCATGCCTATCGGCGTCTATGGCACAATGAGCCTGCGCAAATCCCGCCTCGCCCGGCAGGAGAGCGTCCAGGTCGATCAGCGCCATTCCGAAGGCTCGGTTGACCTCGTCATCAAGATCCGCCTCCACGCCTTCGCCGCCGGCGAGGTGAAGCTCGAGCACACCATCGACGGTCAGCTGATTGCCGAGATGATCCCCGTCGACAAGGGCGAGAACGTCCTGACCCACACCATCACCATCCGCGACCCCGATCTCTGGTGGCCGGCAGGGCAGGGCGCCCAGCCGCTCTATGAGCTGGTGACCGACCTCGACGGTGAGATCACCACCCGCAGGATCGGGCTCAGAAAGCTCGAATGGATCGTCGAAAAGGACGAGATCGACCATTCCTTCAAATGCCGCATCAACGGCCGCGACATCACCATGATGGGCGCTAACTGGATCCCGGCCGACGCCATCCCGAGCCGCATCACTCCTGACATCATTCGTGACCTGCTCGGCAGCGCCAAGGCGGCCAACATGAACATGTTGCGCATCTGGGGCGGCGGCCAGTACGAGCCGGACTATTTCTACGATCTCTGCGACGAGCTCGGTATCCTCATCTGGCACGACTTCATGTTCTCCTGCATGAGCTATCCGTCCAATCGAGAGTTCCTTGAGAGCGTCGAGACCGAGATCACCCAGCAGGTTCGCCGCCTCAGCCACCACGCCTGCCTGGCGCTCTGGTGTGGCGACAACGAAGTCATCGGCTCGCTCAACTGGTATCCGGAAACCAAGTCGCAGAAAGAGCGCTACGTCGCCAATTACGACCGGCTCAATTCCCTGCTCCAACGCATCGTCGAGGACGAAGATCCGATCCGCCGCTTCTGGCCGTCCTCGCCCTCGCTCGGCTACATGGATTTCTCGGACGGCTGGCACTCCGACACCCGCGGTGACTTTCACTATTGGGACGTCTGGCACTCGGCCAAGAGCTTTGACGCCTACCGCACCGTCAATCCGCGCTTCGCCTCCGAGTTCGGCTTCCAGTCCTTCACCTCGATGAATGTCATCGAGACCTTCGCAGACGAGAAGGACCGCAACCCGTCCTCGCCGGTCATGGAGAACCACCAGCGCAACAATGGCGGCAATGCCCGCATCATTGAGACGATGACGCGCTATTTCCGCTTCCCGCGCGACTTCGACCAGATGGTGTTTCTCAGCCAGATCCAGCAGGGCCTCGCCATCAAGACCGCCATCGAATATTGGCGTTCGACCAAGCCGCGCTGCATGGGCACGCTCTACTGGCAGATCAACGACATCTGGCCGGTCGCCTCCTGGTCCTCGCTCGACTACGGCGGGCAGTGGAAGCTGATGCACTACATGGCCCGACGCTTTTATAGCCTCGTCAATGTCGTGGCCGTGCCCGACGCCGAAAACACTGCAGTCACACTCAAGGCCGTCAATGATAGCAGTCTGCTAACCAACTCGACCATTGTGCTACAGGCTGTGGCCCTTTCCGGCAGCACGCGCGAACTCTGGTCGGGCACGCTCGAAATCCCCCAGGACACGGCTATCGTCGCCACCGAAATTGCTCTTCCGGATCTGGCCGAGGACGAATTCCTCCTCTTCTCGTGGACAGACGCTGACGGCAAGCCATTGGGTCAGAACGACTATTTCCCAAAACCCTATAAGGCCTACGAGCTGCCCCGTCCGTCGATCAGCGCCATATGGGCCGAAGTCGACGGGGTAGCCGCGGTCACCCTCGCTACAGATGCCACCGCGCTCTTTACCACCATCAGTGTCGATGCCCCGGGGATCTTCTCGGACAATTCTATCACCCTTATTCCCGGCCATCCGGTGACCCTGACCTTCACCCCGCGGCACGGCAAAACCGTCGAAATCGCGGCGCTGGCAGCCTCGACCCGCGTCCGCAATCTGGCCGAAACCTTCTGACAGTTCAGGAGAAAATGCCATCTGCCATACCAGAAACAGGCCGCCCCCATTGACTTGGCGGGCGGTCTGAAGAAGGCTGGGGCAGGCCGACAGAGTTGCGGCCATACTGGATCTATAATGCTTACCCTCATCCCCGGCGGCGTTCACGCCCGCCCCTCCACTGGTCGGTTCTGACCATGGCCCAGCCCGTCGCGCCCATCGAAAACAAGGTCAACCTGGCCATCGGCCTCGTCCTGATCTCGCAACTCGTCCTGCTCGTCCTCGACATCTCGGCCAAGTGGCTTTCAGTGGAAGGCGTGCCGACCACCGAAATCGTCTTCGTGCGCTACGGCATGCACTTCTTCCTGCTGCTGCTCCTGTTCCTCCCGGTGAGCGGAAAAAACCTCTTTCAGACCAATAACTTGAAGCTGGAACTGCTGCGCGGCGCCTGCCTTTTGGCGACCACCGGACTTAATTTCTGGGCCATGCGTTTCCTGCCGCTGACCGTCACCAGCGCCATCCAGTTCACCTCGCCGCTGATCATCTGCGCCCTGTCCGGGCCCTTTTTGGGCGAGAAAGTCGGCTGGCGTCGCTGGGTGGCCATCGGCATTGGGTTTATCGGCACCATGATCATCGTTCGCCCCGGGTCAGAAGCGTTTCAGCCGGCCGCGCTGATCAGCGTCGCCTGTGCCTTCTTCCTCGCCATTTTCGCGATCCTCACCCGCAAGCTAGCGGGCGTAGACGGCGCGCTCACCCAGCAGTTCTACGCTGGCGGCGTGCCGGTTATCCTCTTGGCGCCGTTCGCTTTTGGCGATTGGGCCTGGCCCAGCCAGCCGATTTCCTGGGTCGCCTTCTTCATCATGGGCGCCGCCGGACTGCTCGGTCACTTCCTCAACTCGACCGCGCACAGGTTCGCCGGGCCCGCAGCGCTGGCCCCATTCAGCTACCTCAGCCTGCTCTATCTTTCGATCGCCAGTTGGCTCGTCTTCAACGAGCCACCCGACCAGTTCTTCATTCTCGGTGCCGGCATCATCATCGCCAGCGGGCTCTATATCTGGCTGCGCGAACGGGCTCTCAACAAGTCAGCAAGCGTCGTCGATCCCGTGCTTGAGCGCTGAAGATCCAGCGCTATTCCCCGTCCGTCACTTCCTTGAT
Source organism: Devosia sp. SD17-2 (assembly GCF_029201565.1). Taxonomy (GTDB): domain Bacteria; phylum Pseudomonadota; class Alphaproteobacteria; order Rhizobiales; family Devosiaceae; genus Devosia. The sequence continues at coordinate 3,209,948 of NZ_CP104002.1, read as the reverse complement.
CGGCGCGCGACCGGGGGCCATGCCATGGGTGATCAGCCGGTTGCGATGCTGACCGGTAATGTGGATCCAGAGCCAGTTAAGGGTCACAAACACCCGGTTCTTGAGGTCCACCAGGAAGTAGATGTGGGCAAAGCCCCAGATCCACCACGCCAGCCAGCCCTTGAGCTTGGTCCAGCCAAAGTCGATGACCGCCGCCCGCTTGCCGATCGTGGCGAGGTCCCCGGCATGCCGGTAGACGAAGGGCGCGGACATGGTGCCGCCCGCGAGGCGATCGAGAATCGTTTTGGCGGCATGCGTCCCCGCCTGCTTGGCAGCAGGGCCGACGCCGGGCACTGGCTTCCCGTCCGGCGTCTTGACGCTGGCCGTATCGCCGATGACAAAGATGTCGTTATGGCCCGGCACGGTGAGATCGGGATTGACGAGCACCCGACCAGACCGGTCGCTCTCCGCGCCCAGCCATTTGGCGGCTGGTGATGCGGCCACCCCGGCGGCCCAGATAATGGTCTTTGTTTCCTGCCGCTTGTCGCCGTAGCTGACGCCGTCCTCATCGATCTCTTTGACCATCTGGCCGAGCTCGATCTCGACGCCACGACTGCGCAGCGCCTCAAGCGTATATTGGGACAGGGTCGGGTCGAAATTGAGGAGGACGCGATCGGCCCCCTCGATCAGCACAACGCGCACATCGTCCGGACCGATCATGTTGAACTGGCCGCGTACGCTCGCCCGCGCCAGTTCGATGACAGCGCCGGCCATTTCGACGCCGGTGGGGCCCGCGCCGATAATGGCGAAGGTCAAGAGGGCCCGGCGCTTTTCGTCGTCTGGTTCGCGCTCGGCGGCCTCGAAGGCCAGCAGCAGTTTCCGGCGGATAGCGGTGGCATCCTCAAGGGTCTTTAGACCCGGCGCGTGGGCTTCCCAGGCATCATTGCCGAAATAGGCATGCTGGGCGCCGGTCGCGAGGATCAGATAATCATAATGTTGCCGCGTGCCGTCCTCGAAGAGCACCGCTTTTTCATCCTTGTCGACGCCAACGACCGTGGCCATCAGCACGCGGGCATTGTCCTGTTTGCGCAGAATATGGCGGATGGGCCAGGCGATTTCGGACGGGCTGAGCGTGGCGGTGGCCACCTGATAGAGCAGTGGCTGGAAGAGGTGGTGATTGCGCCGGTCGATCAGGATGACGTCGGCGTCGGCACGCGACAGGCTCTGCGCCGCAGCAAGGCCGCCAAACCCGCCACCAATAATGACGATGCGCTTCCGAGGGGTCATGGAGCCTCCAATCTGTCCGGCCAGATTGAGGGCGACCCCAATGGCTTTATGTTAGGGAATTGTCGCGAACACGTGAACGCCACATGGCCGCATAGTCCTCCAGTCCTTCAATGTCCATTGGGGGGACGGCGTGCTGTGTTGTCGCGCCCCCGCTTCCTCCGAACAACAGGCTGGCGCCCATGCTGGTTCCGGTGCTGTCGCCCGAGGCGTAGACCGGCACGTCGCTGAGGCGTCCAAGTGCGGCGCAGAACAGGGTATTTCGGGCGAGGGGGCCCTCGACGACGATCATATTCCCGAGGCCGCAAAGTCCAAGGCATTCCCGTGTCATCAGCGCCAGATAAAGCGATACGGCGGCATTGCGCTGGCCGTCTGAAAGGCTCTGCGGGTCGACGTTCCAACCGCCTTTTGCACCGGAAAATGGTCCTACCCCCGGCACGGTGCCCGGCAGGACATGGACATTTCTGGCAATGATATCAGAGGTATCAGCCGCCGAAGGTGCCACGATTCGGGGCACCAGTAGGTCCCACTCCCGGCCGCCCATGAACCGCGCCGTTGGCACCGGGCGCCCAAACGCGTCGACATTGGCAAGGCTATCCCGCGCCTCGTCGAGCCCATCCGTGCTGCCGCCCACGGTCATGCAGATGGTCCAGGTTCCGGCCGAGACCACGGAGAAGGGCGTGTCCTTTCGCGCCAGATGCGGCACCAGCGAGGCATTGGAATCATGGATGCCGCAGGTCACCGGTGTTTCCGTCGCAAGCCCGGTCCGCGCAGCGATCTCGGGCAATATCGGGCCGAGGATGGACGCCGCAGGGCGCAGCTCGGGAAACAGATGCCGCCAGCCCTGGCGGCTGACCAGGGTGGAAAAATCTCCACTTCCCGGGTTCCAGAGGTCGGTATGACACCCGAGCGACGTCACCTCGCTCGCAGCCACGCCAGTCAGTCGCCACGCCCAATATTGGGGGTAGGTGAGGATGCGCTTCACAGCGGCGAATTCGTCTGGATACGTGGCCGCCTGCCAGAAAATCTGCGCGCCGAGATTGAGCCCATTGGGCAGCGGCGGCGACAGCGTTTCCGCAAAGGGCGGCCGCGCCTCGGTATAATCCTGCCGCGAGGCTTCAAGTCCGTCGAATTCATAATCCAGCACAGGCAGGGCCAGCCCGGTATCAGTCACCAGCGCGGCGGTGGCACCATGCGTGGTGATCGAAATGCCGTCGATCCTATGATCGGCCTGCAGCGTTCCTAAACTGGCAAGAATGAAGTCCCACAGGCCGTCGACATCGGCATGCGGATAAAGCCCGTCCCGGAGCACGTCATTCGGTCGGCTCAGCGCCGCAATCTGTGCGCCGCGTTCTCGATCGATCAGCACCACCTTGGCATTGGTCTTGCCGATGTCGATGACGGCGATATGGCGGGGCAGGGTCTGGCTCATTGCGCTTTTCCTCAGGGCACGTCGCCCCATAGCGGAAAAAGCCCCGACCCGCCACATCTGACATGTTAGTGCCGGGCTATTTGACGATCAGCACCGGTGTTGTCGAATGTGCCAGCACTTCGGCTGCCTGACTGCCCAGCAGCAGCCGGCCGAGACCGCGGCGGCCGTGCGATCCCATGACGATGAGATCGGCGTTGAGGCTCTTGGCCGTGGTGACGATGCCTTCGGCGGCGGGATGACCGGGCAGATAGACGGGGGAGACGGTAATGCCCTCATCCTGTGCGACGCGGCCGGCGTCGGCCAAAATACCCTTGGCGGATTCTTCCTTGGCCTTATCCAGCTCGGCGAGGATGCTGGCGGTATCGACCATCATGATCTCGGCGCCCGGCGCGACGATCACGGAAGGATCGGTAACGGTCAGGACGGACAGTCGGGCATTGAAGGACCGGGCCAGGGAAATTGCGTGGCGCAGCGCCTTGGTGCTGAGCTCCGAGCCGTCGACGGCACAGACGATATGCGTATACATGGGGCGACCTCTCGCTCGGTGTGATGCCGGTACTCTTACATATATGTGAGGGGGCTGACTTTGATCCAGATCACACGCGCCATTGCTCCTTGCAGTTGGAACCGCTATGGCATCGGCAAATGAAAGCCCTTGGAAGTGACGCAACCATGACGCAAGACGCGCCAGGCTCCGTTGTCTCATTGGACACGGCCCGCCGGTTCTCGGTGGCACCGATGATCGACTGGACCGACCGACATTGCCGGAAGCTGCATCGGTTGCTGACCCGCGACGCCCTGTTGTTCACCGAGATGATCACCACCGGCGCCATCATCCATGGCGACGCCGAGAGGCATCTCGCCTTTGGGTCCCATGAGGGGCTGGTCGCCCTGCAGCTGGGAGGATCGGATCCCGGGGATCTGGCCGAGGCTATCCGGATTGCCGAGCCGTTCGGCTATGCCGAATACAATCTCAACGTCGGCTGCCCATCAGACCGGGTGCAATCTGGCAAGTTCGGTGCCTGCCTCATGGCGGAGCCCGACCTTGTGGCTGACGCTGTGCGCGCCATGCGCGACGCCACGGATCGCCCGGTTACGGTCAAGTGCCGCATCGGCATTGACGATCAGGACACCGAGGAAAGCCTCGACCGGTTCGCTGACAAAATGGCTGAAGCGGGCGTCGATGCCCTTTATGTCCATGCCCGCAAGGCGTGGTTGCAGGGGCTGAGCCCCAAGGAAAACCGCACCATTCCGCCGCTCGATTATCCGCGGGTGCACCGCCTGCGCCAGCGCATGGCGCCGCTGCCGATGATGATCAACGGCGGCATTGAGACGATCGAGCAGTGCCTCGAGCATCTCGAACACATGGATGGCGTCATGCTGGGCCGTGCGGCCTACAACACCCCAATGCTGCTCGCCGAAGTCGACGCACGCATCTTTGGCGATGTGCACGATGTGCCTGATCTCGCCGGGATCATGCGGTCGATGGCCAACTATACCGAGATCGAGCTCGGCCGGGGTGCGCGGCTCAACAATATCGCGCGCCATATGCTGGGCCTTGCCAATGGTCGCCCGGGTGCGCGGCTCTTCCGGCAGATCCTCAGCGTAGACGCCTGCCGCCCCAATGCTGGCCCCGAAGTGTTCGAGCGGGCGCTGGCCGCTGTCGAAGAGCGGCCGGAAGCGCTGGCCGTCTGAACCGGCTCGCCGGGAAGCGAGACGCTCAGTTCTCCATCTCGAGAGAATTCTGTGTCACGCTATAGCGCGACAGGGTTTCGAGGAACGTCATGCCGAGAAGGCTCGTCTCGAGCGCCCCGCGCTCGGTGACGAAGGCGATGACGTTCTGCCGGACAATGCCGCCGACCTCGAGGGTGGCGATCCGGGTCCGTGCTGCCATGCCCATGCCATTTGCCGTTGAAACCGGCACTGCAAAGCGCAGATTGTCGACGTCGATACCGGCTGCTGCGGCATCGGCCTGGGTGAGCACCACTGCACTTGCGCCGGTGTCAAAGATCATCGGCGTTTCGTGGCCGTTGATCGTCGCGCTGATTTCAAAATGCCCGCTCAGCCCGCGTCGGAAGGTCGCCGAGCCCCGCTCGCCATCGACAATGGCGACGCCCGGCCGCAGTTCGCCGCTGACCCGGCTGACCACACTGAGCAGATCGTCGCGGTAGGCGTAACCCACTCCCACCGTGGCAAAGATGCCGATCCACAGCAGCAGGGCACCGACGAGTTCGCCCGCCTGTCGCCGTCGCGAAAACAGCCCGCCTGCAATGACGATGAGGATGATCAAAAGCGGGACCAGCTGGGCTGTCTGCGTCTGCGTCAGCCCCACCATCGTGCCCGCATCGGCGCTGATCATGAGCGCGATACCGACTGCGATCAGCAATGCCAGGCCGATAAAGATCATGAATCAAGGTCCTTCGGGGCTCTGTGCCCAGTTCCGATTAAGGGGCTGCCTGCGGCGATTTCAAGGTCAGGCGCTGAAGATCAGGAGCGCGGTCAGCGCTGCCATCTCCCCCAGTGCGCCCGCAGCGCCAATAAGATCGCCCGTCTGCCCGCCCACGAGGCGACGACAAAGCGCCACCCAACCAAGCACAGTCAAGCCGACCGCACCCACGGCAGCCATAACCCCGACGAGGCTCGTGGCCGGTCCGCCGAGAATGAACACCAGCACAAGGGCAAAGCCCGCGCCGATGAAGAAGCGCGACTTCGCCAGCGGTCCTGCAGCCGCTGCCGCGCCATCCGGCCGGGCCGGGGGCAGGGCGGAAGCCATCCAGAGACCACCAGATCGGCCGGCGATATTGGCCGCCAGCCAAAGCCCCGCAGCCGCAAGCGGGTTCACCGTCGCGGCGGCACCGAGGGCAGTGATCCGGAGCGCGAGGAAGAGACACAGCGCCGCCACCCCATAGGTGCCATGGCGGCTATCCTTGAGAATTTCGAGGCGGCGCGCCGGCGTCCAGCCGCCAAACAGCCCGTCGGCGGCGTCGGCAATGGCGTCTTCCATCATCCCGCCACCGACCAGCACCATGGCCGCGCAGGCCAGCGCCGCGGCGAAATAGGGCGGTAGCCCCAGCCAGCTTCCACCGACCAGGAGACTCATGGGGATAATGCCCATGATCGCGGCGGCAAATGGAAGCGCCATGGCGATCCGGCCCATTTCCGGCGTCGCATGGGCGCCAGATCCTGTCGGGAGACGCGAGAAAAAACGCAGCGCCATCAGCAGGTCATCGACGAGACCCACGCCCACGCGCTCCGGTCCGGCGATGCCGTCGCTGTCCCGCTGCGGGCTTGTGTTCCTGTCCTCGGCCTCAGGCGTCAATTGCAATTCGCTCCGTTCTGGGCAACAAGTCCGACCCCTCCCTATCACATCATGCTGGACCTGCCATGCCCGCCCTCAATCCCGCTTTTTCCGATATTGTCGAACTGCTGGTCGCCGTTCCTGAGGGCGATGAGGCTGCCGTCGCAGCAGTGCGGGCGCGCGAAGGCCTTCTGACCAAGCCTGCCGGTTCGCTCGGTCGCCTGGAAGAACTCGTGGAAAATCTCGCGCGCTGGCAGTATCGCTCGTCGCCCCGCCTCGACAATCCGATGGTCACGATCTTTGCCGGCAATCACGGCGTCACCGAACAGGGCGTTTCGCCCTATCCGCGGGAAGTGACCGCCCAGATGGTCGCCAATTTCACCAATGGCGGCGCAGCGATTTCCCAGATCTGCGCCCTGCACGAAATCAACCTGCGCGTCTTCGAACTCGCGCTCGAACTGCCCACCGGCGACATCACTCAGGAGGCAGCACTCGACGACCAGATGTGCGCCGCCACCATCGCCTATGGCATGGAAGCGGTGGCCGGCAAGCCGGACCTCATTGGCCTCGGGGAAATGGGCATCGGCAACACCACGATCGCTGCCGCCATCTATGCAGCGCTCTATGGCGGCACTGGTGCCGATTGGGTCGGTCGCGGCACCGGTGTCGATGATGCCGGTCTTGCGCGCAAGGCTGACGCGGTCGATCGGGCGCTGGCCCTGCACAAGGACGAGCTGACCCATCCGCTGGCGATCCTCGCCCGGGTCGGCGGCCGCGAGATCGCCGCCATGCTTGGCGCGCTGATCGCCGCCCGCCACCAGAAGGCGCCTGTGGTCGTCGACGGCTTTGTCGCCACTGCGGCAGCCGCCATTGCCCACGCGGTCAATCCTGCTGCCATCGACCACTGCATCTTCGCCCATGTGTCGGCCGAATCCGGTCACGCACAGGTGCTGGAGCACCTTGGCAAGCGCCCTCTGCTCGACCTTGGGATGCGCCTGGGCGAGGGCAGTGGCGCAGCCATGGGCATGGTCATGATCAAGACCGCGCTGCACGTGCACAACAATATGTCGACCTTTGCGGACGCCTCGGTCACTGACCGCACCCATTGATGCAAATCGGTGGGGCGGCCCTAGCGGCCGCCCTGCTTGGGCTCGAACCCATTCGGGCCGGGCGCCAGCGCCAAGAGGTCAACGCCCATCTGCTGCTGGAACCGCGCGGCCGAGGCGGCGGCCAGCGTGCGCAGGGTATCCACGTCCTTGCGCGCCACTGCGTCATTAAGCGCGGCGTGCTCGATCAGGAAATTCAGCATATAGCCCTCCGCCATCTGTTGGCGGGCCTGGTCGTTTAACTGCTGGAAATTGGGGTCCTCGGCGAGGGCGAGCCGCAACTGCTGCTGCACCGGCCCATTGTCGACCTTCTGGCCATAGGCGCCATTGGCGGTCACCCAGTTCAGCACCCAATAGGACGTCAGCGCATCGGCCACATTGCCGGTTGTGAGCCCATCGGCTGCCACAAGCTCCTGCCAGATATCCGTGTGGCTCCGATCGGCGAAGCTCTCGGCCAGCTGGTCGCGTGCCTCGATGCCTGCGGACCAGCGGATCTGCTCGAGGAAGCTCCGGCGCAGCCGCACAGAGACCCCTTCGGAGAACCGGTAGGCGCTGTTCTCCGCGCCGGGAAGGGCAGGTGCGCCAGCGGTGGCGGAAGGTCTCTCTTCGGCCATGACTGGCGCCACCATCGGCAGCACCAGAAGGGCGAACAGGATCGGGATGATTTTGGTCGGCTTGCTCACATGGTCCTCCAGCCGCGCTACTCGAACCGCCCAAGCCGGCAAAATTTGGACCGGCGCAGACCTATCCCCGCCTATTATCAGCCTGCTGCAGAATAGATTTCGAGCTTGTTGCGACGCTCGGTCACCGGGGCCAGCGCATCCATCACCCGGGCACGGGGGAAGGTGGCAATCACCTCGGTGCCAAAGCGCAGCTTGGAGAAGAGGTCAAACCGCCCCTGATGCAGGTCCATGATCTTCTGGACGATCGGCAGGCCCAGCCCGGCGCCCTGTTCTGCCGTCTTGTGGGCCAATGACCCCTGACCGAACGAGGACAGCACGGTTTCGATTTCGGTATCGGGAATGCCGGGGCCGTTGTCCTTGACCGAAATCAGCTGACCGCCATCGCCACTTCTGGCCACGACCAGCGTCACCTTGCCGTGCTGCGGCGTGAACTTGATGGCATTGCTCATCAGATTGAGGATCACCTGGCGGATCGCCCGTTCGTCGCCCCAGATCTTTGGCAGATTGTCATTGGTCGAGAACACCAGCTGGATGCCCTTGGCCTTGGCGCGCAGTTCCATCATGCGGCGGCAGTCATCAGCGATATCGACGATGGAAACGGCTTCCTCGTTAAGCTCGTACTTGCCGGCCTCGATGCGGCTGAGGTCGAGCAGCTCGTTGATGAGGTTGAGCAGGTGCTGGCCGCTGGCGTGGATGTCGCCAGCATATTCCTTGTACTGCGGGATGTGATGGGGCCCGAGAAGTTCCGATTTCAGCACTTCGGAGAAACCGATGATGGCGTTGAGCGGCGTGCGCAGCTCGTGGCTCATCGTGGCGAGGAACTGGCTCTTGGCAATATTGGCCTGCTCGGCGTGGCGGCGGGCCTCGTCAGACATGTGCCGCGCCTCCTCGAGTTCGGAGATCAGCGAGTCCTTTTCCGCCTGGTGCGAGATGGTCTCAAGCTCGGCCGAATAGAGCTGGCGCGCGAGGAACAGGAAGAAAATCTCGCCGCAGATCACCACTGCGGCCAGCGTGTAGTTGAGTGTTCCACCCTGGAACAGCAGGTTGATCGACACCGTCGCCGTCACCGGCAGCGTGCTCATCAGCGTTGCCTGCGGCAAGGTGTGCGTGGCCACCGCATTGGCCGCGATGCTCACCAGCACCATGGCGAACATCACCGGCACCACGTCGCTCGAATTGGCGACAAGCGTGGACAAGGCAAGCAGCGAAAGCGTGATGCCGTACAGCGTTTCGGCTGCGATAAAGCTCGTCGTCCACTTGGCGGCGTTGAACTTGGCGGGATCGCTGCGGGCAAAGCGGGTGGAAACCAGCACCACCACCAGCAGGCTGAAAATGACCAGTGCTGCCCAGAATGCCGAGAAAACGATGGGCACCCAGAAGCTTGCGACAATGGCGAGAATGCAGACAATCGCTGCCATGGGCAGCGCCGCGCCGCGACGGGCAGCGGCATAATCATGCATCAGTTCAAAATCGAACTCGGCGCGCGTTCCCGAGCTGCTGGTCAGCCGCTGACGGGCTTCCAGGACAGTCTTTTGGGCGGCGCGTTTTCCGCCGCGCCCCATAAGGGCACGGACGTCCGCGTCAATGGCCGACTGAGACGGCATGAACACTTACTCATTACTAACTCACGCGACTGCACCAGGCCGCCGCTACGCACATGCCTGAACACTATGGGAGCCGTGGTTAATAGGAGGTGAAGTCGGCGCCGCAGGGCAAAGCGCAGTGACGCAAATGGCGAAATCATTGGTTAACGCTGGGTAAGCGCGGGGTGCGAGGTTAAGTGGCGCAATTTTATTGCGCTTGTTACGCTGATATGGCACTAACTTGTGCGTGATGTCGGGGTAAATTACCCTGTTTGGAAAATCTCATTTCGCTGGGGGCGATATGGCGCTCGACAAGATTGATCGAAAAATTCTGACGCTGCTGCAAAAGGATGCCACCATGCCAGTGGCCGAGATCGGTCGCAAAGTGGGGCTGTCGACCACGCCGTGCTGGCGTCGCATCCAGAAGATGGAAGAAGACGGCGTCATTCAGCGTCGCGTCGCCGTGCTTGACCCGGTCAAGGTCAATGTCGGCGTCACCGTCTTTGTTTCGGTCAAAACCAATGAGCACAACGACGCCTGGATGCGCAAATTCGCCGGCGTCATCGACGAATTCCCCGAAGTGGTCGAGTTCTACCGTATGAGCGGCGAGGTTGATTACCTTATGCGCGTGGTCGTGCCCGATATCGGCGCTTACGATGCCTTTTATAAAAAGCTGATCAGCCGGATCAATCTGACGGACGTCAGCTCGGCCTTTGCCATGGGCCAGATCAAATACACTACGGCTCTGCCGCTCGACTTCGCCCTCGTCGTCGACGACGACAAGTAGCGCCACCGATCGGCGACTTCAGCCCCCCGTTACGCTCATGTGGCGCGTGACGGCGGGTTCTGGCCGGCTGCGGTCGAGCAGGAAGTCATGCCCCTTGGGCTTGATCAGCATGGCGTGGTCGAGCGCTGCGTCCAGCGCCTGCCGGCCCCCGTCGCGAAGCGCCTGCCGCAGATCGACCTGATCGTCCTGCCCCAGGCAGAGGAACAACTGCCCCGTCGCCGTCAGGCGCACGCGATTGCAGCTCTCGCAGAAATTATGGCTCATCGGCGTTATGAAGCCGAGGATGCCGCCGGTCTCGGCGACTTGCACATAGCGCGCGGGCCCACCGGTGCGCTTGTCGAGCCGGGTCAGCGTATAGCGCTGTGCCAGATTTTCGTGCAGTTCGCGCAGGGGCAGATAGGTGTCGACCCTGTCGATCCCCACTTCGCCCAGCGGCATGCCCTCGATCAGCGTCAGCCCCATGCCGCGGCCATGCGCCCAGGCCATCATGGTCTCGATTTCGTCGTCATTGACGCCGCGCATCGCCACCATATTGATCTTGAGCGCCACCCCGGCGGCCTGTGCCGCGTCTATGCCGGCCATCACATCGCCGAGCCGACCACGCCGCGTGATCTGGCCGAAACGGGTATCGTCAAGGCTGTCGAGCGACACATTGATCCGCTCCACCCCGGCCGCCTTCAGCGCATCGGCATGTTTTGCCAGCTGGCTGCCATTGGTGGTGAGCGTCAGCTCGTCCAGCCCGCCGCCGACATGGCGGCCGAGGCTTTCGACCAGCGCCATGATATCGCGCCGCACCAGTGGCTCGCCGCCGGTCAGCCGGATCTTGGTGGTGCCGCGGGCGATAAAGGCGGTGGCGATGGTTTCGATCTCCTCGAAACTGAGCACATCGCGCTTGGGCAGGAACACCATGTCCTCGCCCATGCAATAGACGCAGCGAAAATCGCACCGGTCGGTCACCGAAATGCGCAGATAGCTGACGCGTCGACCAAAGCTGTCGATCAGGGGCCGGGCAGGGGAGGAGGGTGCAGTCATGGTGCCAAGTCTAGTGCGCCGGCCATGCGCTGCAAAGCCTGCGACAAACAAAAAGGCCGCCCCAATGGAGCGGCCTCAATTCAAATGCGCGTGCGATCAGTGGTTGACGACGATTGTCGCCCCGACCTTCACGCGTTCGTAGAGATCGGTCACGTCCTCATTGGTGAGGCGGATACAGCCGGACGACACGGCCTGGCCGATGGACCACGGCTCGGAAGTGCCGTGAACGCGGTAGAGGGTCGAGCCGATATAGAGCGCGCGGGCGCCCATCGGATTGTCCGGGCCGCCGGGCATGAAGGCCGGAAGGTCGGGCACGCGCTTGCGCATGGCCGGGGGTGGGGTCCAGCCGGGCCACTCGGCCTTGCGGGTGATGCGATGGGTGCCGCTGAAGGTGAAGCCTTCGCGACCAACGCCGATGCCATAGCGCATCGCCTTGCCGCCCTCGAGCACGAGGTAGAGGCGGCGTTCGCCGGTCTCGACAACGATGGTGCCGGGCCTGTGGCGGGTTTCGTACTCGACAACCTGCTTCTTGACCGGGCTGCCGCGCCGGTTGCGGGTCTGAACTTCAGACTGTTCTTCCCACATGCTGGTATCGAAATTATACACTCTGGCTGCCCAGGTTGGCGTAACCAACCCTACAGACAGCAGGATCGACAGACCCACTGCCATCACTGTCTTGATGAACTTCATGCTTACCCTCGGCCTCTGCAAGAAAGTCGCCATCTGATTCGAAGAGATGACTGAATTGCGTTGCAATACTCTGACCAAGATTAGTGGAAAAGAGTTAACAGACACGTTCTGGCCACATCCGTGGCAGCCGCGTCCTCTGGTGTTGCCGGATGGATACATCCGCGTTCACCAACGCGTGAGCGCTAGCGGAAAGGCGGGCTTGACTCCGTTCTGCCTGCCCTTCATTCACGGCCCAAATTCAAGGGGATTTGGATCGAATGAGCGAAGCACTCAAGCGCGAAGCGGCCGCCATGGCATTGACACAGGTCCGTTCAGGCATGCGCCTTGGCCTCGGAACAGGCTCGACGGCCCGTCATTTCGTCGACCTTCTGGGTGAAAAAGTGGCCCAGGGCTTTGAGGTCCTGTGTGTCCCGACCTCGGAAGCGACCGCGCGTCAGGCCGAAGAGCTGAACATTCCGCTTTCCGATCTCGACGCCCTCGATCGGCTCGACCTGACCGTCGATGGCGCTGACGAGATCGATCCGGCGTTCAATCTGATCAAGGGCGGCGGCGGTGCGCTGCTGCGCGAAAAGATCGTCGCGGAAGCGTCCGATGCGATGATCGTCATCGCCGACGGCAGCAAGATGGTCGATACGCTGGGCAAATTCCCCCTGCCGATCGAGGTCAACCGCTTCGGTCTTGGCGCAACCCGCCATGCCGTGGCCGAGGTTATTGCTGCTCATGGTGCCGAAGGTGGCCTGCGCCTGCGCGGCGAAGATCAGGGTGCTCCCTTCGTGACCGACGGTGGACACCTCATTCTCGACGCTTTTTTTGGCCGCATTTCGAATTCAGAAGCGCTTTCGCGTGACCTTCTGGACATTCCCGGGGTAGTCCAGCATGGACTTTTCCTTAATTTGTGCAGCAAGGCTTATGTGGCGACGCCAGATGGCGTAAAAACACTCGTCAAAGGCAACTGACCGAGCGTGGATCGGCAAAAGATGGGCAATTGGATGACTATGGATTTGATGCGCGGCGCCAAGACAATCATTGCCGCAGTGATGACAGCCGGTTTGATCGGTCTTTCCGTTCCTGCGATCGCACAGGAAGTGCCGCCTGAGCAGCTGGCGCTGGCCCGCAAATATATCGACCTCACCGATCGTGCTTCTGTCTATGAAGTCGCCGTCGTCGAGACCGGCATCGAAACGATGCAGCAGATCGTCACGCAGAATCCCGAGATCCTGCAGCAGACCGACGACGCCATCACCAAGGTCATCCAGGAATATAACGGCCGCAAGGGCGAGCTCCTTGACCAGTTTGCCCGCGTCTATGCCACGCGCTTTTCCATTGAAGAGCTCCAGCAGATCGTGGCCTTCTATGAATCGCCCACCGGCCAGAAGCTGGCTCAGGCCAATTCCGAGCTGAACACCGATCTGCAGCGCGTCATGCAGGTGTTCAACAACAATCTGAAGCGCGAATTCTTCGCCAAGGTCCGCTCCGAACTGCGGGCCAATGGCATCGAGATCTAAGGCTGTTCGCGGCCCCCGGACCCCGCCTTGTGCGGGGTCTTTTTTTATGAGATGCCGACGCCCATATATCGGCAAGTAACGATGAAGGAGCGTGTGCCACGATGACGTATGATTATGATCTTCTGGTCATCGGGGCAGGGTCCGGCGGTGTCCGTGCCGCCCGCATGGCCGCGACTTATGGCGCCAAGGTCGCCGTCATCGAGGAATTTCGCGTCGGCGGCACCTGCGTCATTCGCGGCTGCGTGCCCAAGAAGCTCTATGTCTATGCCTCCCGTTTCCGGGATCAGTTCGAGATTGCCGACAGTTTTGGCTGGCAGGTCGAAGCCAGTTTCGACTGGCCGACTCTTGTCGCCAACAAAGAAAAGGAAATCACCCGGCTCGAGGCTGCCTATACGGCGAACCTTGAAAAGCCCGGCGTCGAGATCATCCGCGACCGCGCCGTGGTCACGGGACCCAATTCACTGCGCCTCTCCGGTTCCGGTCGTGAGCTGACGGCGAAGTACCTGCTGGTGGCCACCGGCGGGCGGGCCTATTTCCCCGATATTCCGGGTGCCGAGCACGGCATCTCCTCCAGCGAAGCCTTCGACCTGCCCAAACTGCCCAAATCCATCCTCATCGAGGGCGGCGGCTATATCGCGGTCGAGTTCGCGACCATCTTTGCCGGCCTCGGCGTCGACACCACCATCGTCTATCGCGGTGACTGCGTCCTGCGTGGCTTCGACGAGGACATGCGCCGTGGGCTCGAGGCTGGCCTCATCACGCGTGGCGTCCGCGTCACATACCAGACCACGATTGCCTCTCTCTCCAAGATGGGCGACGCCATCCATGCGACCTTCAGCGATGGCGTCACCGCGCCTTATGACGCCGTCATGTTCGCCACTGGCCGCGTTGCCAATGTCGAGGGTCTCGGCCTAGAGACGGCCGGCGTTGCCCTCAACGAGGACGGCACCATCGCGGTTGATGCCTATTCGCAGACCTCCGTGCCCTCCATCTATGCGGTGGGGGACGTCACCGGGCGCGCCGCGCTGACCCCGGTTGCCATCCGCGAAGGCTGGTACTTTGCCGAGACCGTGTTCAACAACAATCCCCTGGCCGTCGATCACTCGCTGATCCCGACCGCGGTCTTTGCGGAGCCCGAGATTGGCGTTGTCGGCCTCACCGAGGCAGAAGCGGCAACCCATGGTGATGTCGACGTCTATCTCGCGCGATTCCGGCCGATGCAGAACACGCTCTCCACCAAGTCCGAGCGCATGATCTTCAAACTGATCACCGAAAAGGATGGTGGCAAGGTGCTCGGCGTCCATATCCTGGGGCCTGGTGCCGCCGAGATGATCCAGCTCGTCGCCGTTGCCATGGGCATGAACGCCACCAAGGCCGATCTTGATCGGACCATTGCCCTTCATCCCTCGGCTGCCGAAGAACTCGTGACTTTCAAGGCCCCGAGCTACATCTACCGGGACTGCCAGAAAATCGGCGGTTGATCCTTTGCCCTTGGCAGGGCGGCACCAGCTTGGTAGACCGCCCGGAAGCGCCAATGCACCTGTGTGAGTGAGACAGAACATGACGACGTGGACCCCCAGCAGCTGGCGCGAGAAGCCTGTTCATCAGGTTCCGGCCTATCCCGATCCTGCGGCTCTCGTCGAAGCCGAGCGTCAGCTTACGTCCTTCCCGCCGCTGGTCTTTGCCGGCGAGGCCCGCGATCTCAAGGCTCGTCTTGCCGCGGTGGCGCGGGGAGAAGCCTTCCTGCTGCAGGGCGGCGACTGCGCCGAAAGCTTCGCCGAGCATGGCGCTGATCACATCCGCGACTTCTTCCGCGTCTTCCTCCAGATGGCGGTTGTCCTCACCCATGGCGCTGCCAAGCCCGTGGTCAAGGTCGGCCGCGTCGCCGGCCAGTTCGCCAAGCCGCGTTCGGCCGATACCGAAACCATCGACGGCGTAGAGCTGCCGAGCTATCGCGGCGACATCATCAACGCCATCGAGTTCACCGAAGGCGCCCGCGTCCCCGATCCGGACCGCATGCTGCAGGCCTATCGCCAGTCG
This sequence comes from Devosia sp. SD17-2, assembly GCF_029201565.1. Lineage (GTDB taxonomy): Bacteria > Pseudomonadota > Alphaproteobacteria > Rhizobiales > Devosiaceae > Devosia. The sequence continues at coordinate 3,194,529 of NZ_CP104002.1, read as the reverse complement.
GCGGCAACGCTCAATCTGCTGCGCGCCTTCTCCATGGGTGGCTATGCCGAGCTGACGCGCATCCACGAATGGACCATGGGCTTCATGAAGGGCTCGAACTGGAACGTCCGCTTCGAAGAAGTGGCGCGCAAGATCGACGACGCCATCACCTTCATGTCGGCCCTCGGCATCAATCCGGAAAATACCCCGGCACTCAAGCAGACCAGTTTCTTCACCAGCCACGAGGCCCTGCTCCTCGGCTATGAAGAGGCGCTGACCCGCCGCGACAGCATCACCAACGACTGGTACGCCACCTCCGGCCACATGCTGTGGATCGGTGATCGGACTCGCCAGCCGGACGCCGGCCACGTCGAATATTTCGCCGGCATCAATAATCCCATCGGCATCAAGTGTGGTCCCAGCCTCACCAATGATGATCTGCTGCGTCTGCTCGACCGGCTCAATCCTACTGACGAAGCCGGCCGCATCACGCTGATCTCGCGCTTTGGTGCCGACAAGGTGCAGGAGCACCTGCCGCGCCTCGTCGAGACCGTCCAGCGCGCTGGCCGCACTGTCGTCTGGTGCTGCGATCCGATGCATGGCAACACCATCAAGGCCTCCACCGGCTTCAAGACGCGCCCGTTTGACCGCGTGCTGGGCGAAGTGAAGAACTTCTTCCAGGTGCACCGCGAGATGGGCACCTATGCCGGCGGCGTTCACATCGAGATGACCGGCGACGACGTCACCGAATGCGTCGGTGGTCTCTCCGCCGTCACCGAGGCGACGCTCTCGGATCGCTACAACACCTATTGCGACCCGCGCCTCAATGCCAGCCAGGCGCTCGAGCTGGCCTTCCTTGTCGCCGAGGAAGTGCACGCCCAAAAGCCTGTGCAGCAGCGACTTGCCGGTGAATAGGCGCATAATCGCCTGAACCGAAGATCGGGCCGTGCGTTGTGAAATCTGCGCGCGGCCTTTTTCTGCCGACTTGCCCCACCGATCGCTCTTGCTGTGAGTAGTTGATGCCCAAGTCCCTGTTTCCAAATGCCTCGGCTGAACGCCGCGACGAGCTGGAGCGCGACCCGACAGTCAAACTGCTCAATGAGTTTGATTGGGGGAATAGCTCTGTCGGCGCGATTCCCGATTGGCCGGAAAGCCTCAAGGGCGCTGTGCGGCTCGTAATGGTGGCCTCGACGCCCATGGTCATGATGGTGGGGCGGGACGGGCTGCTGATCTACAACGACGCCTATGCCCACTTCGCAGGCCAGCGCCACCCCGCCATCTTCGGCATGCCGGCGGTCGACGCCTGGCCCGAGATCGCCGAGTTCAACCGCAACAACATCGAACGCGGCCTGCGCGGCGAGTCCTACGCCCTGCGCGACCAGGAACTCGTGCTGAACCGCTATGGGCAGCTGGAATCGGGCTGGATGGATCTGCACTACAGCCCCATCGTCGACGATGACGGCACATCCATGGGCACGCTTTGCGTCGTCCACGAAACCACTGATCGTGTCCTTGCCAAGAAGGCCCTCGACCGCAGTGAGGAGCGGATGTCGCTGGCCCTCGCAGGCTCCGCCCTGGTCGGGACATGGGATTGGAACGTCCTCGACAATGTGGTGACCTCCGACGACCAGTTCGCAGCCATGTACAACATCGATCCGCAACTGGCCGGTCTCGGTGCGCCGATCGAGCAATATATGCTGGCCATCGACCACGAGGATTTGGCCCGGGTGGGCGCTGAGCTGCAGCGCGCACTCGATGAGCGCTCCGATTATCGCATCGAGTATCGCGTCGTCGCCAATGACGGCACGCGGCGCTGGCTGATGGCTTCGGGGCGGCCAAGGGTGGATGCGGAGGGCAGGGTCTATCGCTTCCCGGGTGTTGCGATTGACGTGACCCACCAGCGGCAGGCGGCCGAAGAACTCTCCCGCAGCGAGCTGCGGTTCCGCACGCTTGCCGACGCCATGCCGCAGATGGTCTGGACCACGCGCGCCGACGGCCATTGTGACTATTATAATGCGCGCTGGTTCGAGCAGACCGGGATCGCCCTCGATGAGGCCGATTTCGAGACCTGGGCCAGCATGTATCACCCCGATGATCGGGAGCGGGCGATGCAGGCGTGGGACCGCGCCCTCAAGACGGGCGAGCCCTACGAGATCGAATACCGCATTCGCCATCGCAACGGCGAATATCGTTGGGCGCTGGGGCGCAGCCTGCCGATCCGCGACGAGCAGGGCGAGATCATCCGCTGGATTGGTACCTGCACCGATATCCACGAAACCAAGCTGCTCGCCCAGGAGCGCGAGCTCGTCGCCCAGGAACTCAGTCACCGGATCAAGAATATCTTTGCCGTCCTCAACGGCATTATCGGCCTGTCAGCGCGTGGCCGCCCGGAGGTGAAAGCCTTCGCCGACGAATTGCGCCAGCGCATCTATGCGCTTGGTGAGGCCCATGACTTCGTGCGGCCGCAAAGCCATGCCCGCGCGCAGATGAGCGGCGAAGTGGTCATGTCCGCGCTGATCGACCGCTTGATGGTTCCCTATGAGATCGATGGCCGGAAACGCGTGGTGTTCGCCGGCGACGACATTGAGGTTGATGACGCGGCAGCGACGCCTCTGGCGCTATTGTTCCACGAACTGGGCACCAATTCGGCCAAATATGGAGCCTTCCATCAGGCAACCGGTCTCGTCCGCATTACCGGCACGCTCAATGGCGAAATCTATAACCTCGAGTGGCATGAAGAGAACGGCCCCGCGGTGACCGAGCCGGAAGTACTGCGAGGCTTCGGTACGCGCCTCGTGCAGATCGCTGTCGAAGGGCAATTGCGTGGGGCGATCAGCCGGGAATGGCGACCCGACGGGCTGGTAATGTCGTTTGATTTTCCGCTCGATTCCCTGCGCCACTCGAACCGGTTGCGCCCGCGGGCATCCCGCTAGCTCAGTTCGAGGTGAGGGTATTGGAGTTGCCCAAACCCCAGTCGAACAGTTTCAGCTGGCGCGGGGGGCGGGCCTCCGCCGTTCTGCGACGCTGAATGGCGTAGTCGATCACTTCGCGCAGATCAGATTCCGCGACAGGCTTTGAGAGGACACCCACCGTGCCGGGCACGCCGTCGCCCAGTTGCGCGGGATTGGCGGTGAGGAAGACGACCGTCACGCCATGCGTCTGTGCGAGGATCTTGCCGATGTCCTGGCCGGTCGGCCCGTCACGCAGGTTGAGATCGACCAGCGCAATCTCGGTCTGCGACGCAAGTCTCAACGCAGTGCGCTGGTCGCCGGCGATACCGACAGACTCATGACCCATCTCGGCGATGATTTCCTCGATCTCCGAGGCGACGATGTACTCGTCTTCTACGATTAGGACTCGACTAGACATAGGCGAAGGCTTTGGTTCTTTTCATTGACGTATCTGGGGCAACTCCGTAGCGCAGCTAGAGTTGCGTCCCGGCGGCGAATTGACGCGATTTTCTCGATGATAATGCGCCCATGAGATTACCAAATCACCAATCTACCCTTTGTGGCGCTTAGGGGAACATTAACCCTAATCGTTCAACTATTGCAAAGAAATCGGGCAAGTATGAATGCGCCGGAGGGTCAGATGAAATTGGTCGCGAAATCCACGGTAGCAATTTGTACACTCGCAATGGGCGGTCACGCTCTGGCTGCGGACTATTCCTCCCTGCGCCCGTCTTATCCTGACCAGTGGGAAACCAGCGAAGACAATCCGCTGCGGTTCGATATGGGCGTGCGCTACTGGTATTCCCTGGGCCGCCAGGAGCACTCGATCGGCGCCTTTTCCGAAACAATGGATACCAAGACCCATTCCGGCGAAGCCTTCGTGCGCATCGACGACCTGTCGACCCGCTCCTATCTCGAGGCGACGGGCGGCTATGGCATTGCCCATGAGGGTACCTATGCCACCAATGGCGGCGCCAGTGCCACGCTGCCGGCCGCGCGCCTTGGCTACGTGGGAGCCGACTTCGGCTGGCTGCCCCTCGGCACGGACGAGGCCAGCTTCGGTTTTGTGACCGGCTATCAGTACACCAATGACTCGCCCGACACCGGCCGGGCCAATTTCACCACCGCCAAAACCTCGGCGGATATCAATTGGTCGGACTCAGCCGGGATATGGAATGTCGGCGCGGATAGCGAAATCAACAATTTCGATGTCCACGCCCTCAAGGTCGGCATCGCGGGCAAGCTCGACTTCGACGCTTTCGACATCACCGGCGAAGCTGCCGTCACCCCATACGCGTGGGTCAATGGCACCTATGGTGCAGCGCAGATGCGCCCCGGTGAGCTATTCAGCGGCGTCTCGGACACGGCTACTGTTTTTCAGGGGTCCCCGGTCTCCATCAATGGGCACGCCTACGGGGCCTCCGGCAAGCTCATGTTGGGCTTTCATCCGACTGAAAACCTTACGATCCGCTTCGGCGGTAGGGCGTCCTACCTACAGGGCCAATATGACGCCACTTGGGACGAGGCGACCGTCGTCGCTCCAACGACAAATCAGCCCTCAACTAATCCGAACACGGGCGTCGTCACACCCGCGAATCCTCTTTTTTCTCCGCCGGCCCTCAACCAGCAGGCGTACATCCACAACAACAATCCCTTCTCCATGGTGCGCTACGGCGCGCTCTTCGAACTCGCCGGACGCTTCTAGCTGTCCGCCTGTCTCGCGACGCTTGCCCTCAACCGGCCCAACGGCTAAGTCTTGCGCGCGACCGGCTATGGCCGGTTGCTATCCGCAATAGTTAGGCCAGTACCGCCGTGACCGACCAGCTTCGAATTGCGCTCGCCCAGCTCAATCCCAAGGTGGGGGACCTCACCGGCAACCTCGCTCTGGCCCGTCAGGCGCTCGCCGATGCGACTGCCGCCAAGGCGGATATTCTGCTGCTCTCTGAGCTTTTCCTCACCGGCTACTTCCCGGATGACCTGCTGTTCAAGCCGCAGTTCGTGGCCGACGCGATCGCTGCCGCACACGCCCTTGTCGCCGAAACCGCTGGCACGGATGTCACCCTGATCCTGCCCACCATCTGGCGGGAGGGCGACGACCTCTACAATGCCGTGGTCGTGGCCGAAGCCGGCGAGATCACCGCCACGCGCTTCAAGCGCGAACTGCCCAATAGCGACGTCTTCTACGAAAAGCGCTACTTCAAGCCCGGTCCGCTGCCATTCCCGGTGACTATCCGGGGCGTCTCTGTCGGCATCCCCATCTGCGAGGACATCTGGCATTCCTGGGTCTGCGAGCACCTCATGCGCGAGGGCGCGGAAATCCTGCTCTGCCCCAATGGTTCGCCCTATTGGACCAACAAGCAGCATGGCCGCAAAAATCTCGTGCGCGCCCGTGTCGCCGAAGATGACGTGCCCTTGCTCTATCTCAACCAGGTCGGCGGACAGGACGAACTCGTCTATGACGGCGCCTCCTTTGCCATGGAGCCGGGCGACCGTCTCGTGCTGCAGGGCAAATCCTTCGAGCCCGACTTTATCCTCTCTGACTGGACCCGCGGTGAGAACGGCTGGATCTCCACCAACGGCGTCGTCAACGAACTGACCTCTGTCGAGGAAGCACCCTGGCGCGCCGCCGTTCTCGGTCTGCGCGACTACGTGCACAAGAACGGTTTTTCCGAGGTCGTTCTGGGCCTCTCCGGCGGCATCGACAGCGCTGTCGTCGCGGCAATGGCGGTGGATGCCTTGGGACCCGAAAAGGTCCACTGCATCATGCTGCCCTATCGCTATACCTCCGAGGCCAGCATCAAGGATGCGCGCGACTGCGCCGAGCTTCTGGGCGTGCGGTATGACGTTGTCTCCATCGGCAATCCCGTGGATCAGGCGCTGGCCGAACTCGCCCCGATCTTTGGCGATCGTCCTTCCGATCTGGCCGAGGAAAACATCCAGTCGCGCATGCGCGGCACCATCCTCATGGCCGTCAGCAACAAGCTGGGGTCCATGCTGCTCACCACCGGCAACAAGTCGGAAATGGGCGTTGGCTACGCCACCATCTATGGCGACATGAACGGCGGCTACAATCCGCTCAAGGACATGTTCAAGATGCAGGTCTATGCGCTGGCCGACTGGCGCAACAAGCATCTGCCTGGCGACTGCCGCGGCCCCGCGGGCATGGTCATCCCGCAGTCGATCATCGACAAAGCGCCCAGCGCCGAACTGCGCCCCGACCAGAAGGATCAGGACAGCCTGCCGCCCTATCCGGTGCTGGACGATATCCTCACCTGCATGGTGGAGGAGGAGATGGCCCTCGGCGACATCGTCGCGCGCGGCCATGATCCGGCTTTGGTCAAGCGCATCGAGCGCCTCGTCAATATTGCAGAATACAAGCGCCGCCAGTCCGCGCCTGGGCCAAAACTGTCGCCCAGGGCATTCGGGCTCGGTCGCAGATACCCGATTACCAATGGCTATAAGGATTTGACCGTCGGATGACAGTCGTACGCTGGGCTCCGTCCCCTACCGGTCGCATTCATCTTGGCAATGCGCGGCCGGCGCTGCTGAACTGGTTCTTCGCTCGCCGCAATGGCGGCCGCTACATCCTGCGCATGGATGACACGGACCACGCGCGCTCCACCCGCGAATTTGCCGATGGCATCGAGGAAGATCTTGCCTGGCTCGGCGTCGTGCCGGATCTGCTCGTGCGCCAGTCCGAGCGCACCGATCTCTATGACGCCGCCCGCGACAAGCTGATCGCTTCCGGCCGCCTCTATCCCTGCTACGAAACCGAGGAAGAACTCGACCGCAAGCGCGCCCGTGCCCGCCTTCTCGGCAAGCCGCCGATCTATGATCGCGCCGCGCTGGCTCTCACCGACGAAGACCGCGCCCGCCTCGAAGCCGAGGGGCGAAAACCCCATTGGCGCTTCAAGCTCGACGGTCGTCCCGTACATTTCAACGACCTCATCAAGGGCACGCAGACGGTCAACACCGCCTCCATGTCCGACCCGGTGCTGATCCGCGCCGATGGCAGCTATCTCTATACCCTGCCATCCGTGGTCGATGACATCGACCTCGGTGTCACCCATGTCATTCGCGGCGAAGACCACGTCTCCAACACGGGCACGCAGATCGAGATCATCGAGGCGCTCGGCGGCGCAATCCCCCAGTTCGCCCACCACAATTTGCTGACGGACGCGCAGGGGCAGGGCTTTTCCAAGCGCCTGGGCTCCCAGTCCATCGCCGACTTCCGCAATGACGGTTATGAGCCGCTCGCCATTGCCGTCATGGCGACCCTGACCGGCACCAGCCTGCCGATCGAACCCTATGCCGGGCTCGAGGACATCGCGTCCCGGCTTGAGCTGTCGATGATCTCCCATGGCTCCGCCCGTTTCGATCCCGCCGAGCTCGACGGGCTCAACGCGCGCCTCGTCCATGCTCTGTCTTACGCCGAAGCCGCGCCGCGCCTTTCCACCCTCGGGCTGGAAGGGGAGGCGATGTGGATGCTGCTGCGCGAAAATCTCGTGCGTTTCGGCGATATCGCTGAATGGTCCAAACTGGTCACCGGACCGGTCGAGCCCGTCGTCGCCCCGGAAGATCACGACTTCCTGGCGCTGGCCAAGGCGCTGCTGCCGCCCGATCCCTGGGATGCGACAACCTGGAGCCAGTGGACGGACGCGCTCAAGACCTCGACCGGCCGCAAGGGCAAGGCTCTGTTCATGCCGCTGCGTCTGGCGCTGACCGGCCGCTCGGATGGGCCGGAGCTTAAGAGCCTGCTCGTCCTGCTTGGGCGTACGGAGTGTCTGGCCCGACTACCCTGACGGTCTTGTCGCCGAAGTGAACAATACGCAGTTCGCTTTCGGCTGATGCCGTGCTGGCTGAGGGCTGCACGGCGATCTCACCCGGTCCCGCCGGACGACGGCGGGGCAGGGGCACATCCACCAGCGCAACCGTGCTCACCGCTGCCGCTTCGACGGCGGCGACGGTCACCGGCACTACCCCACGCGGATCGCGCAGGGGCAGGGGAAAACTCACCCCGGCAATATCGATCATCGCGCGACTGCTGCCGTCCTCGCTGTCGGCCATGGTCACCGTGCCGTCGGACTTGGGCGCGACGCGGCAGCTGGCGGCGCTGTCGAACTTGTTGCGATAGGCAAAGGCATTGGGCAGCGACGTATAGGGCGATCCCGCCATATTGCGCATCTGCTCCGGCTCCTGGCCGGGATTGTCATAGTAATAGAGCTCCACCGGCGTGTTCGGACACATCGCTTGGCATTGCTGGGCGTCGCTGCCGATATAGTCGCTCACAGTGGAATAGCTGATCGGCCAGAAATAGCCGTCGCTGAGGCGGACACAGACGGTGCGGACCGTCGAATACCCCTGATAGCCCCAATAGTCCCCGCCATCCACGAAATCGCCATTGGTGAAATCACCTTCCGACGTGGTGCCGAAAATGCGGTCGAAGATCGACTGGCGGTCCTGGTTGAACGTCGCGCTCGAGCCGGCATTGCAGCCGAAGCGGGCCATTTCCTGGAGAATCGCCTCGCGCTGCTGCGCCACGGCGCCGGCCGTTTCGACCGACTGGGCGACCTGGGCATACTGGTCGCGCAGGCGCAGCACCGAGCGGCCGACTTCCTGGCACTGCGGCGTCAGCGTGCGGCCGGCCTTGGCATCGTCATTACAGCCCTGGCGGATATACTGGCTCTCGGCATTCTGCACCTGCCGCGCAAGCTCCCGCACCGCCTGCGAATTATTCTGCAGCTGGCGGAAATCGCCGTTGCGGTCGAACTGGCGCAAGGCGCTTTCGAGCTGCCGGCATTGTGCAGCCTGAGCATAAGCGCTCGTCACATCCATGCTGAACATGGCCATTGCCAAAACAAGAAGCGCGAGAGCGCGAAAGCCGGTAGAGCTGAAATTCACTGTTTGGTCCTGTTCGCCCGCCGCAACTTCTGGCCTTGTGCCGCCTTAAGACATCGCTAGGGCAGATGGCAACATTATAGCGACCACGTTGCACGGCGATATCGCCCCAGTGCAACACTATTCCGGGAGATGTGCCCCTTATGAAACTCGCAACGTTGCGCTCCGCGCGGCCCGATGGCCAGCTCGTGGTCGTCTCACAGGATGGAACGCGCTTCGTTTCCGCCGGCCGCATCGCGCCACATCTACAGGCCGCGCTTGATGATTGGGACAATGCCGCACCCGCCTTGTCGGCGCTGGCGGCACAGCTGGACAATGGCGCGATCGCCGGGCAGCCCTTCGACAAGGCCGCCGCTCTTGCTCCTCTGCCACGTGCCTATCAGTGGATCGATGGCTCTGGCTACATGGGGCACCTGGAACGCGTGCGCTCACTCAAGGGCAGCCGCGACGAGGAACTGCAATCCGTCCGCCCAATGCTCTATCAGGGCGGCTCGGACACCATGCTCGCGCCCACAGATCCCATTCCCGCGCCGGCCGAGGATCTTGCCCTCGATTTCGAAGCCGAAGTCGCCATCATCATCGGCCCGGTTTCCATGCGCCCAAGCCGCGCCGAGGCCGAGGCCGCCATCCGCCTCGTGACCATCTGCAACGATGTGTCCCTCCGCCGCCTCGTGGCCGACGATCTGCAGAATGGCTTTGGCTTCTTTCACGCCAAGCCCTCTACCGCCTTTGCGCCCTTCGCCATCACCCCGTCAGGGCTGGGCGACAATTGGAGCAACAACCGCCTCCACCTGCCGCTGCGCGTCGAAGTCAATGGCACACTCTATGGCCAGCCCAATGCCGGCATTGAGGTGCATTTCGATTTCATCGATCTCATCGTGGAGGCCGCCCGCACGCGGCGCCTCTCTGCGGGCACCATCATCGGGTCGGGCACCATCGCCAATCGCCACGACGAAACCCTGCCGATCAAGGAAAACGGCATCGGCTTTGCCTGTATCGCCGAAGCCCGTACCGCCGAAAAAGCCAAGTTCGGCGCCGCACGCACACCCTTCCTCAAGGCCGGAGATCGCCTGCGCATCGCAGCCATCGGCAAGGACGGGCAGTCGGTGTTCGGCGACATGGACAACCCCATCCGCGCCGCTGAATAGCGGCTCGCGGGAGCGATAACATTCCCGTGTAGCCGTTGGGCGTTTACCGCCAACGTGTAAACCTCAATTCAGAGCCTGTTGATGGGAGGGCGTCGTCCGCCATCGAGGCAAAAGCATCATCCCCCCAAGGGTGATATTCGCCTCCAAAGCGATATGGGCGGCCTTCGGGCCGCCCTCTTTTCGTTTTGCGCTTGATTTCTCGGTCGTGGGCGGTCACTCTCCGCCCCATGAAGACCCTTGTCGTTCAGATTACCGACTGCACCATTATTATCTGCTAACTGGAAATGTTGGCGGAGCGGTCTTCTTCATCCCGATAGGTTTTTAAGGATAGAGGCTCCCCGCCAGGACCCCACGTCTGGCCATCAGGAAGCCTTCCATGAATTCGGCAAAGCCGCAGCTTTCCCTCTACAATACGCTCACCCGCACCAAGGCGCCCTTCGAGCCCATGGATGCCTCCAATGTGCGCATGTATGTCTGCGGTCCGACGGTCTATGATTTCGCCCATATCGGCAATGCGCGCCCGGTCATCGTCTTCGACCTGCTGTTCCGCCTGCTGCGCCATGTCTATGGCGCCGAACACGTCACCTATGTGCGCAACATCACCGACGTCGACGACAAGATCAACGCGCGCGCCCTGCGCGATTTCCCCGATCTGCCGCTCAACGAAGCCATTCGCAAGGTCACTGAAAAGACCGAGACCCAGTTCCTTTCCGACGTGAAAGCACTGGGCACGCTTGAGCCGACACACCAGCCCCGCGCCACCGAAAACATCGTCGAGATGCAGGCACTGATCTCGGCCCTGATCGAGCGCGGCCACGCCTATGAAACCTCGGGCGAAGTGCTGTTCGATACCCAGTCCATGCCCGATTACGGCCAGCTCTCCGGCCGAAATCTGGAGGACAATCTCGCCGGCGCCCGCATAGCCGTCGACGCTCACAAGAAAAACCCCGCCGACTTCGTGCTCTGGAAGCTCTCCTCCGAAAATGAGCCCGGCTGGGACAGCCCCTGGGGTCGCGGCCGTCCGGGCTGGCATATCGAATGCTCCGCCATGTCCGAGCGCTACCTCGGCAAGAGTTTCGACATCCATGGCGGTGGTCTCGACCTGATCTTCCCGCACCACGAGAATGAAATCGCCCAGTCCCGTTGCGCCCATGGCAGCCACTCCATGGCCAATGTCTGGATGCACAACGGGTTCCTGCAGGTCGAAGGTCAGAAAATGTCCAAGAGCCTGGGCAATTTCGTCACCATCAACGATCTGCTCCAGACCGGTGCCCTCGGCGGCCACGCCTGGCCGGGCGAAGTGCTGCGCCTCGCCATGCTGATGACCCATTACCGCGAGCCCATCGACTTCTCGTCCCGCCGCCTGGAAGAAGCCGAAGCCAAACTGCGCGACTGGCAGCGCGCTGCCGGTAAGGCAGATGCCCCGTCCGCCGAGCCCGACGCCGAGGTGATCTCCGCGCTCGCCGACGACCTCGGCTTCCACCGGGCCAGCGTGGCGCTGGATGCACTCGCCCGCCGCGCCAACCGCGGCGAAACCGACGCTGCCCAATCGCTTGCTGCCTCGCTGGTTTTCCTCGGCTTTACGCTGGACTCCGTCATCGGCTCCAACGAAGGCTGGGAGCCGCCCCAGCACATCGCGGCCGCCATCGCCGAACGCCTCGACGCCCTCAACGCCAAGGACTTTGCCAAGGCCGACACCATCCGCAACGACCTCGCCGCCCAAGGCATCGCTCTGCTCGACTACAAGGACGAAGCCGGCCAGCGCCAAACGAAATGGGAAGTGAAGCGGTGAGCCTGCGCCGGTCCATTGCTGACAGGAACTGTCGCCGTGTTCGAACAAGTCTGCTCGTCTTAATCAGAGGAGACGAAAATGCTTGATCACGTTGGAATTCTTGTCGCGGACTGGGCCAAGTCGAAGGCCTTCTACGATGCTGCCTTTGCAGCCTTGGGCTATCGCCTTCTTGCGGAAATCCCGGTTGAACACACCGGTGGCGTCAACGTCGGCGGCTATGGCCGAGACAAGCCTGATTTCTGGCTGACCGAAAGCACGGACACCGGTCCCGGCCGTCACTATGCCTTCGTAGCCGCCAACCACGCCGAGGTCGACGCCTTCTATGCCGCTGCCATGGCCAATGGCGGTCGGGATAATGGCGGCCCCGGACCGCGCCCGCATTATCACGCGCACTATTACGGCGCCTTCGTGATCGATCCCGACGGAAACAATGTGGAGGCCGTGTGCCATGCCCCAGGCTGACGCACATACCGGTGGCTGCCAGTGCGGCGCCGTGCGTTTCAGGGTGACCCGTCTGGGTCGCCCGTCCATCTGTCATTGCCGCATGTGCCAGAAGGCTTTCGGCGGCTTTTTCGGCCCGCTGGTGACCGCGCATAATGCGGTCTGGACCCGCGGCCAGCCAAAATGGTTCCAGAGCTCCAACGCCGCCCGCCGCGCCTTCTGCGGCGAGTGTGGCACCCCGCTCGCCTATGAAACGCGCTTCGGGCTGGAACTGGCCATCGGTACCTTCGATGATCCCGCCGTCGCCGCCCCCGAAATCCAGGTAAACCCCACCGACAAGCTGCCCTTTTTTGATGGCCTCACCAGCCTGCCGGTCCGCGCCGAGGTCGGCGACGAATGGCGCGACTTCATGGCCGGAATCCACTCCAACCAGCATCCGGACCACGACACCGAGGACTGGCCGCCCACGCAGGGAGACGAGTGATGCGCCGCTATGCCATCGAAGTCAGCGGTGGCTGCCAATGTGGCGCGGTGCGCTACCACGCCACCGAAATGCTGGATAATGCCCACATCTGCCATTGCCGAATGTGCCAGAAGGCGGTTGGCAACATCTTTGCCGCTCTGGTGGCGGCGCCGCGCGAGGCCATCACCTGGACCCGCGGCGAACCCGCCCGTTTCCGAAGCTCGGACCACGTTGATCGCGGCTTTTGCCGGGATTGCGGAACGCCGCTCTTTTACGAAGACGTCTCCGGCGACCGCGTAAACTTCACCATCGGTTCGCTCGACCACCCGGAAAACTTCCCGCCGGGCGCCATTACCGGCAATGAGGCCCGTGTGCCCTGGTTCACGACGCTTCTCAGCATTGAAGACGGCGGCGCCACCGAACAGCCCGATCGCAGGGATTGGTGGAGCGCCATCCAGTCCACAAACAACCAGCATCCGGACCACGACACCTCTGTCTGGCCCCCGCACAAGCAAGACTAGACCGACAAGGCCCGAAAATGTCCCGAGAACGCCTCTATCTTTTCGACACGACCCTGCGCGACGGAGCGCAGACGGCCGGCATCGAATTCTCGCTCGAGGACAAGATCGCCATTATTGACCTGCTCGAGCAATTGGGCGTCGACTATATCGAGGGCGGCTATCCCGGCGCCAATCCGGTCGATACGGCCTTTTTCGAGAAGGGCCGCACCCGCAAGGCGACCTTCACTGCCTTCGGCATGACCAAGCGGGCAGGGCGCTCTGCCGCCAATGACCCCGGCGTGCAGGGCCTCGTCAATTCCGCCGCCGATGCCACCTGCTTTGTCGCCAAGGCCTGGGACTATCAGGTCGAGCTCGCGCTCGGCTCCACAACCGACGAGCATCTCGAAGGCATCGCCGACACGGTCCGCAATGCCGCCGCCGCCGGCAAGGAAGTGCTCATCGACCTCGAGCACTTCTTCGACGGCTTCAAGGCCAACCCGGAATATGCGCTGACCTGCATCACCACCGCGCTCAATGCCGGCGCCCGCTGGGTCGTGCTCTGCGACACCAATGGCGGCACCATGCCGTCCGAAGTCCGTGAGATTGTCGGAAAAGTGCTGAAATTCGCCCCCGGCGATCGTCTCGGCATCCATCCGCACGACGACACCGGCCAGGCCGTTGCCAATGCACTCGCCGCCGTCGAGGCCGGCGTGCGTCAGGTGCAGGGCACGCTCAACGGTCTGGGCGAACGCTGCGGCAATACCAATCTCATCACGCTGATCCCGACGCTGGTTCTGAAACCCTTTTATGCCCAGCGCTTTGAAACCGGCATCACCGCGGACCATCTCGAACGCCTGACCCATATCTCGCGCGCCTTCGATGATCGCCTCAATCGCGCCCCGGCGCGCCAGGCGCCCTATGTCGGCGCCTCGGCCTTCGCCACCAAGGCCGGCATCCACGCCTCGGCGCTGCTCAAGGATTTTTCCACCTATGAGCATGTGCCGCCCGAAAGCGTCGGCAATGAACGCTCCATCATGGTCAGCCAGCAGGCCGGCAAGTCCAATCTGCTGACCGCTCTCGCCCGTCACAATATCGCACTCGAAAAAGACGATCCGCGCCTCGAAAAGCTCCTCGCCACTGTGAAAGAGCGCGAAGCCCGCGGCTATTCCTATGATGGCGCCGATGCGTCCTTTGCCGTTCTGGCCCGCCGCGTCCTCGGCACGCTGCCGAATTTCTTCGACGTCGAGCACTACCGTGCCATGGTCGAGCGCCGCCACAACGCCCAGGGCGAGGAGATCACCGTCACCGAGGCGGTCGTAAAACTCCGCGTTCAGGGCGAGCTGCTGATGTCGGTCGCCGAGGGCAACGGCCCGGTCAACGCCCTCGACCTCGCCTTGCGAAAAGATCTAGGCGTCTATTCGTCCCGCATCGAGGATCTCGAACTGGTCGACTTCAAGGTGCGTATCCTCGACGGCGGCACGGGCGCGGTCACCCGTGTGCTGGTTGAAAGTCGCGATGGCAGCGGCGAACGCTGGGTCACCATCGGGGTTTCGCCCAATATCATTGATGCCTCGTTTGAAGCTCTGTATGAATCAATCACATACAAGCTGTTGAAGACTGAAGCGGCGCAGGATTCGACACGAGGGGAACAGCATCAACCGGCGCGGATTGCCGGCTGACAAAAGTCCGGGAGGACAAACTGGCCGAAACCACTCCGAAACGACCTCTTGCCCTGACTATCGGGGCAGCAGGCGTTACTCTCCTTACCGTCGTTGGCGTGCTGACCGGTCCCACGGTCATCAACTGCTTTTCCAGCAGCGACGGTTTTGGTCAGTGCGTTCAGACGCGCCTTGCCGACGTCGGCCTCTTGCCGCGCCCGCCCGCTCCACCGGTCGTCGCCGATAGCGAGGAGGCTGTCGGCGCCGTATCCGAATCGGTTGTCGAGCCGGAAGTGGCCATTGCCGAGCCTGCGCTCGACGTCACGCCGCCCGAAGCGGCGGTCGCCGTCCCTGAAAATCTCATTGCCGCAACTTTTGGCCTGCTCCGCGCCGAGCCCGATGGCTCTGTCGTCATCGCCGGCAGCGGCACGCCGGGCAGCGAGATCGAAGTCTATGCCAATGGCTCGCTCCTTGGCCGCGCCACGGTCGAAACCAGCGGTGACTGGGTGCTCGTGCCCGATGCCCCGCTGCCTGCTGGCCCGCTCGAAATCACCCTTGGTGAAAAGGGCAAGACCGGTCAGGCCGAGCAGTCCTTCGTCGTCGTCATCAACGAAGACAAGAAGAGCCAGCCGCTCGTCGTCGCCAGTACGCCGGGCCAAGCCAGCGACATCCTGCAGGGTCTCGAACGCCCCGAAACTGCGGCAGTAGCCCAGATCGCCGAGGCCACACCCACAACCCAGCCGGAAGCCGCCCCCGCCAGCGCGGAACAGCCGCAGACGCCTGCCGAAAATCCTGCCGTCGAAACCGCTCCTGCCCAACCGGCAGAACCCGCGAGCGCCGAACCGAGCGTCACCGCAACCGACGTGCCGGCCGCGCAGCCTGATGCTCCGACGCCTGTGGAGACCGCTGAACCAGAAAACGCGGTAGCAGCGACCGAAGAGCCTGCCGCTCCAGCTGAGACGACTCCCGCTCCTGAGGCTACCCCAGCCGCCACGCCGGCTGAGACACCAGTCGTGCCAGCGAACGGCGTAGCTGTGGCCGAGCCCGTCGAGACTGCGGAAGTAACCCAGCCGGAAGCTCCGGCCGAGCCGGCAGCCGCCGTGGAAGAGCCTGCGGCCACCGTTCCCGCCGTGCAGACCGCTGACGCTCCGGCAGACGCAGCGCCAGCGACCAGCGAACCGGCCGAAGAACCGCAGACCCAGGTTGCTGCCGTCGAACAGCCGACTGCGCCGACCACTGCCGAAACGCAAGCTGCGGCCCCGGCCACGGTCCCACCCACCATCGACGCCATCGAGATCGAGGGTGATCGTACCTTCTTCGCCGGTGCCGGCCCAGATGGGGCAACTGTCCGGCTCTATGTCGACAACGCCTTCATCGCCGACGCGCAGGTCGAGGGTGGGCGCTGGCTGGTGGAGGCTGGCTCGGTCCTGACCAAGCCCAATCAGCGCATCCGCGTCGACCTTCTCCAGCGTGGGACGGCTACCGTCATCGGCCGCGCCGAGGTCGATTTCGTGCTCGAGCTGCCACCCGGCGACGAGCCGACGGCCGTAACAACGGCCGAACAGGCATCCCCGCAGGCGACTGCCGAGGCTGAAGAGCCTGTCGTCGCTGCAACCACTCCGGCTGAAACACCGGCCCAGACCAGTGAACCCGCCGCCAGCGCAACAGTGGAAACGCTCACCGTGCCTCCGGCCACGACGAGCGAGACCGCACCATCTGCTACTGTGGCTGAAACTCCGGTGACGCAGCCCGCTGCACCAGAGGCGCAAGCTGTCGACGCGCCTGCAAGCCAGCCAACGTCAACGACTTCTACCGAAGTTGCCCAACCTGCAACGCCGGCAATCGCGAGCGCCGAAACCCCCGCAGTTGCCCAGGCCCCAGCCGTGGAAGCCGAGGCGGCGCCGGCCATTCCAACCATGGTGGCCGTCTCCATGGGTGGTGCCGATGCCCAGCGCTTTGCCGCCGGCAAGGCCATCATCCGGCGTGGCGACAATCTCTGGACCATCGCCCGCCGCGTCTATGGCACGGGCATGAAGTTCACCACTATCTACGAGGCCAACACCGGCCAGATTCGCGACCCGGATCGGATCTATCCCGGTCAGGTGTTCAACCTGCCCACGGAATGACGCAAAATCTCTGCAAAACGGCGCCGCAAGGCGCCGTTTTCGTCTGGGGGATTGACCTCGGCACCGTTCCTCACCATGTTCATCGCAATTCACCGATCATTTGTTCTGGCCCATGCGCGACGACGACATAGCGACGATCATGCGAGCCATGGGCCATCCGGTCCGGCTCAACATTCTGCGCATCCTTTCTGCGCAGCAGGGAAACTGCTGCTGTGGCGATGTCACGGAATCCCTGCCGCTCGCCCAGTCGACCGTGTCCCAGCACATTAAAGTCCTGCTCGATGCCGGGTTGATCGAGCGCAAGCCAATCGGTACGCGCAATCGCTACGTCATCCGGCAGGATCGCCTGTCTGAAGTCGGTGATGCCTTCGGGGGACTTCTGGGCTGCCTTGCGCCTGTCCCCACCCCACAGGAAACGGAACTGGCCTGATGCGCCCTGACACCACTGAAAAGAAGCCGTCCGTTAGCGCGGACGAAGGTTCCGTATTTGCGACGGTGCGCAATCTCTGGGCCTATATGTGGCCGGCGGATCGTCCTGATCTGCGCCTGCGCGTCATCCTCGCCATTGGTGCCCTGCTGCTGAGCAAGGTCGCCACCACCCTCATTCCTTTCGCCTATAAGGGCATCATCGACAGCCTCGACGGCAGCGCGCCGGACAATACTCTGGTGCTGGGCCTCGCCATTCCCATCGTGCTGGTCATCGCCTATGCGCTGGGCAATGTCGTCGATGCCGGTTTCCAGCAATTGCGCGATGTCCTCTTCGCCAGTGTCGGCCAGAACGCCGTCCGCAAGCTGGCCCTCCAGACTTTCCACCACATGCATACGCTCTCGCTGCGCTTCCACCTCTCGCGCCGCACCGGCGGGTTGAGCCGTGTCATCGAGCGCGGCACCAAGGGCATCGAAGCGGTCGTCCGCTTCGCCATCCTCAACATTGCCCCCACCATCGTCGAATTCATCGTCGTGGCGGTGGTCTTTGTCTGGCTGTTTGGCCTGAGCTATCTCGGCGTCCTGGTGGTGATGATCTGGGGCTATCTCTATTTCACCATCAAGGCCTCCAACTGGCGCATCACCATCCGCCGCCAGATGAACGAGAGCGACACCGACGCCAACGGCAAGGCCATCGACAGCCTGCTCAACTACGAGACGGTGAAGTATTTCGCCAATGAGCAGATGGAAGCCGAGCGCTTCGATCGGTCCATGGCCGGTTATGAGCGCTCCGCCATCCGCATCTGGACGTCGCTGGGTTTCCTCAACTTCGGCCAGGCGGTCATCTTCTATGCCGGCTTCCTCGCCATCTCCATTATGGCCATCATGGGCGTCATGGATGGCACGCTGACGCTGGGCGACTTCGTCCTGCTCAACACCTTCCTCATGCAGGTCTACCGCCCGCTCAATTTCATCGGCTTCGTCTATCGCGAGCTGCGCCAGGGCCTCACCGACATCGAGGAGATGTTCAAGCTGCTCGATCAGGCCCCGGAAATCACCGACAAGCCGGATGCCAAGCCGCTGGCCGTAACCGGTCCGACCCTGCGCTTCGAGGACGTCACCTTCCACTATGACGCCGACCGTCCGATCCTCAAGGGGGTCAGCTTCGAGGTGCCCGCCGGCAAGACCGTCGCCATCGTCGGCCCCACCGGGGCAGGCAAGTCGACCATTTCGCGTCTCCTCTATCGCTTCTACGACGTCACTGGCGGCCGCATCACCATTGATGGCCAGGACCTGCGCGACGTCACCCAGAAGAGCCTGCGTTCGACCATCGGCATGGTCCCTCAGGATACGGTGCTCTTCAACGACACCATCGGCTACAACATCGAATATGGCCGCCCCGGCGCCAGCCGTGCTGAAGTCGAAGAGGCGGCCCGCATGGCTCAGGTCGGCAACTTCATCTCCTCGCTCCCCAAGGGCTATGATACGCCCGTCGGCGAGCGTGGCCTGAAACTTTCGGGCGGTGAAAAGCAGCGCGTGGCCATTGCCCGCACCATCCTCAAGGCGCCGTCGATCCTCATCCTTGACGAGGCCACTTCCGCTCTCGACACCAAGACCGAGCGCGATATCCAGGCGGCCCTCGACGTCGTATCGCGCAACCGCACCAGTGTGGTCATCGCCCACCGGCTCTCCACCGTCGTCAATGCCGATGAAATCCTCGTGCTCCGCGAAGGTCAGATCGCCGAACGCGGTAACCACGCCGCGCTCCTCGCCCAGGAAGGCCTCTACGCCCAGATGTGGAGCCGTCAGCGCGAAGCCACCGAGGCCGAAGAAGCCCTCGCCCGCACCCAGGAAGACCCCGACGGCTTCGTCAAACGCGGCGCGCCTGCTGGCGAGTAACGCCCAATCCAATCCACCTCTTCTCCTCCCCCTGACAGGGGGAGGCCGAGAGGGGGGCAGAGAGCTACGACCTCGTCAGCGCCTACCATCTGACACGAAAAAAGGCCCGCATCGCTGCGGGCCTCTTATTTTTGGTTTGTTGACCGACCTATTCGGCAGCGTCCCGGCGACTGACAATCGTGACACCATTGGTGTCATGCTCTACCAGCCCGGCATCCTTGGAGACGATGAAGCGCTTGGCGCCGTCCACATCGTCAGGAATTTCCACGGCCATGCCGTCAAATCCGGCTGGAGCCGCGACTGCCGCCTTCGGACGGAACGGCGAGGCGATGGAGTGCCCAATGCTGCTGAGCCAGGCGCCGACGCCCTTGATCTGCTTCCACATCACGCTCGGCGCCGTCACCATCACCGGCACCATCACAAGCGTCAGCGCGGTAGAGAAGAAGAGCCCCGAAACCAGCGCCGCCGAGAGATGGATGAACCATGATCCGGCCAGCCCGCCGATGACGATCTCGCGGCGGATGAAGTCGAACTCTATGTTCGCCCACATCGGGATCACGCCCAGCGCCGTAAGGAACGCCGTCAGCAACACCGGGCGCACGCGCTGGCTCACGGTCAGCAACATGGCCTTCACCGGCTCCACCGCCTGGTGGCGATTGTAGTCATTGTAGGTGTCGATCAGCACGATGCCGTTCTTCACCACAATGCCCGCCAGCGCCACGATCCCGAGCCCGGTCATGATCGCCGAGAAGCTCATTCCCGTCGCCAGCATTCCGAGCAAGACACCCGCCACCGACATGATCACCGTCGAGAGGGTCACCATCACCTGGTAGAAGCTGTTGTACTCAAGCAGCAGGATGAAGAAGATCAGCGCCATCGCCATGCCAAAAGCCTGGACGATGAAGGCGTTTGCGTCGCCCATTTGTTCTTCCGCACCGCCAAAGGCGACGCTCACCCGATCCGGGAAGTTCTGGGCGCTGATCCAGCTCTGCAGCTCCTGCACCTTGTCGGCGGCATAAACGCCGTCGGGTAGATTGGTAAGGCCTGCGGCGACATTCATCGCATAGACCTGGTTGCGGCGCTGGATATTGGCGACCTTGGGCACAGGGGTCCGATCGATGAAATTGGACACCGGGATCATGCCCTGGGCAGTAGCGATCCGCATAGAGTCGAGCGCGTCGAATGTGCGCTCTTCCTGCGGCAGGCGCACACGGATATCGAGCTCGTCGCCGGTTTCCGCATCGCGGTATGTTCCCAGCTTCACGCCGGAGGTGATCAGCTGCACATAGGGCACGAGTTCGCGCACGCCGATGCCATATTTGCCCGCTTCCGGCCGGTCCACGGTGATCTGCCAGTCGATACCGGGGGAGGGGCGTCCGTCCTCGAGATCCACCACTTCCGGCCAGCTGGCCAGATGGTCGCGGATGGCGGTCACGGTCGGCACGAGGTCATCGTAATTGCTGCTCTCGACGCGCAGATTGATGTCCTTGCCCGCCGGCGGCCCGTTCTCGGCCGCGATCACCTGAATATCGAGCCCGGCAAACTGGCTGACCCGCTGGCGGATATCGCCAAAAATCTTTTCGGCCGGAACGCGATTGTTCCAGTTCACCAGCTGCAGCTGGAAATTGCCGATTGTATCGGGCGGCATGGTGCCGAATGCGCCGGTCGTGCCGAACTGCATGATCACGTCCTGGATGCCGCGGACTTCAAGCAGCTCCTGTTCGACCTCGATCAACATGGAGCGGACTTCCTGGGGCGAAAAATTGCCCTGTCCGACCACTGCCACTGTCGCATATTCCGGCTCCGACGCCGGAAACGCCTCGGTGCCCGTCGGGTTCATCGCATAGGTCACGAAAATCGTGGCGATAATCCCGAACCCCACCGCCAGCGTCGGCAATGGCCAATGCAGCAGATGCTCCATCGTGCGCACATAGACGCCGGTGATCCCGCTGACCTTTTTGGGGTCGAACTTATCGGGATACATGACGATGTCGGCTTTTTCCTTTTCCTTCTCGTCCACATGGGTCGAGGCGATCACCGCGCCGATCACCGGCATGAAGATCAGGGCCGAAACCAGCGAGGCGATCATGACGATGATCACAATCGTCGGCAGATAGCTCATGAACTTGCCGATGATGCCCGGCCAGAACAGCAGCGGCACGAAGGCGCCCAGCGTCGTCGCCGTCGCACCCAGCACCGGCACGAACATTTTCCGCACCGCCAGGATAAACGCCTCCTTCTTGGAAACGCCCTCCTGCAGCTTTCGCTCGGCATATTCGACCACCACAACGGGGTCGTCCACCAGCACCCCCACTGCGATCACGAGCCCGAACATCACCATCATGTTGATGGTCATGCCCAGCATTTCGGCCACGAGGAACGCCATCATGAACGACAGCGGGATGGAGAGCCCGATCATCAGGGCAGGGCGCAGGCCAAGGGTGGCGATACAGGTGACCAGCACCAGCGCCACAGCGGTCAGCACTGCCGCCTCAAGCGAACGGAAGAGGCTTGTCGTGGTCTCGGCCTGGTCGAGGAAGAAGCTGTAGCTCACCCCGCCTGGCCAGTCCTTGGCGGCCTCCGCCGTCACTGCGCGGACCTTGTCCGACACATCGATGATATTGGTGCCCAGCTTCTTGGAAATGCCAAGGATCAGGGCTGGCGAGCCATTGACCTGGGTATATTCGGTTGCGTCCGCCAGCGTCCGGGTAATGGTCGCCACATCGCCGAAGGTCACAACGGTATTTCCGTCGGTCTTGATCGGCAGGCTGTAGACGTCCTCGGCCGTGGTGATCAGCCCCGGTACTTCAATGTTGAACGAGCCCTGTCCGGTGTTGAGCGTACCGCCCGGGACCACCATGTTGTTGCGGCTGAGCGCGTCGAACAGCTGCCCGGCGGTCAGCCCATAGGCTTCGAGCCGCAAGAGGTCGATCCGCACTTCGAGCTGCTCCTTGCGGGCGCCCGAAAGCTTGGCTTCGCGCACCTCGGGAATGCCCTCGAGCGCGTCCTGCAGCATCTCGGCCCGGCGCACCAGTTCCTTTTCCGGCGCCGTGCCATAGACGGCCACGGAAATGATCGGCTGGCCGACAATGTCGATTTCATTGACGGTCGGATCATTGGCGTCATCGGGCAGCTTGGCCTTGATGGCATCCATCTTGGCGCGGGTATCCGCCAGCGCCTGATCCTTGTCGGTATTGATATCGAATTCGAGGAACACCGAGCCGTGCCCAGTGGTCGCGGTGGAGCTGATGTTCTGCAGCCCCGGCAGATTGGCCAACTCTTCTTCAGCCGGCTTGACGAGGAGGTTCTCCGCGTCGCGCGGCGACACGCCCGTCTGGTTTATCGAGACGTAGAGATAGGGAACGTCGATGGCCGGAAAGCTCTCCTTGGGCATGGAGAGATAGGCGCTCGTGCCCGCCACCAGCACCACGGCCATGACCGTGAGCACCACGCGCGGCATTCTCAGGATTTTCTCGATGAAGTCGAGCATGTGAGCTGTCCTCAGCTGGCTTGCGCTTGGGCCGGCACGTCAGCCGGGCTGGCCTTCACGGCCTGTCCGGCGGTCACACTTTCCTGTCCAACGGTGATCACGTTGGCGATCACCGGCAGGCCGGTCACCCAGACGCCCTGACGGGTGTCGCTGACGATAGTCACGGGATAGAAGGCCACGACGCCGTCCTCGACGGTGCGCACGCCCAGCTTCCCGTCATCGTCCAGCGTCAGGGTCGATTGCGGCAGCAGGTGCCCAGGCGCAGTTCCCAGATTGACGACGGCTTCCGCCGTCACGCCGTCGCGGATGGCGAAGTCGGCGTTCGGCAGTTCGATTTCGACCGGGAAGGCGCGGGTGGCATTGTCGGCGCGCGAGGCGATATAGGTCACCTTGCCTTCGACAGTCTGGCCCGTCACCGTCTTGATGGTGGCGTCGAGCCCGAGCCGGGCGAGGCCGATATGGGCTTCGGGCACCATGCCGGCAAAGACGATCGGGTCGAGCTGGATAATCGTGGCGCAGGGGCTGCCTGCCGCCAGCATCGAACCGGCGAGCGCCAGCGGATCCTGCACGAGCCCCGGCACCTTGGCGCGGATTTCCGTGCGGGCAAGTTCCGCCCTTGCATTGTCGAGCCCGGCCTGTGCCGAGGAAACGGCTGCCTTGGCCCCGCTAAGGGCCACTTCCACCGCATTGGCCGTATTGGCCGCGGCGACGCCGCGCGAGCGCAGGTCGACATTGGTGTCATAGTTGAGCTGTGCCTGAGCCAGACCCGCCTCGGCCTGTGCCAGACCGGCTTCGGCCTGAGAGACGGCGGCGGCGCGCGTGCCCTGATCGAGCGTGCACAATTGATCGCCGACTTCGACGCGCTGTCCCTTGGTGACATGCACCACGTCGACCGTGCCGGCGGTTTCGGCGACGGCGGTCACCGCCGCCTTGGCCTGGGTGCGGCCGCGCAGCGGAACTTCGAGCGGCATCGGCTGGGCGGTGAACATCTGCACGCGCACATTGGGCAGCGTCGCATTCACACCGGAGGCTTCGGCATTGCGCTCGGCGATCGACAGGCGCGGATCGGTTGCCGGTTCGGGGTGCTCGGCCAGAACGCCGGCATCGGCCAGCGCATTGTGGAGGGGCCCGTGCTCTTCACCTTCGATGACCGAGATGATGGGCTTTTCGCCGTTCCCCGGGCCGTTTCCGCCGATGACGAGCGTCCCGGTCGCGAGCCACGCGCCCGCGCCCAACAGGATCAGGAAGGCCAGGCCGTAAGAAAACAGTGCACGCATCGAGTAGTCGCCCCTCTATTCCGCCGCGTCCTTACGGGGATCGGCCTTCGCAAGTTCAGTTAGTTCGTGCATATGGGTGCGCAGATAGGTCTCCGCAACGTCCAATACACTGCGTCCGTAGTTGATCACCCAGCGGTCTGCAGCTGTGCAGCCGTCGTTAGTTGATACGTCGTCAAGCTTCTGTCGGCTCTCGCTCAGACGCTTTAAATGTTCATTTGCGCGTTGCTCGACGAGTTCTTTCGGTAAAATCCGCGCGAACCGGGCCAGAAGCAGGAACGGGCTGCGGTAGACGTCGTCGCCAAGCGGCCCCAGCAGCTCTTCGGCAAACTCTGCGCGACCCGCATCGGTAATGGAGTAGATCTTGCGCGCCGGCTTTCCCGGCTGCGGCACGGTGCGGCTGGTCACCAGCCCTTCCTGCTCCAGCTTGGCCAGGGCAGGGTAGATCGAGCCGAAGCTGGCTTCGACGAAATAGGCAAACTCGCCGTCCACACTCAGGCGGCGGATATCATATCCCGTAGCCTCGCCCTCGTAGAGGATCGACAGGCACAGCGTCCTGACATTCATTGGCACGTCCCGGCATATTTCGGTTCGATATATGCTCGGGCTATATATCCCGGCCGACACGGACGCAAGCGGGGGCCCGAAAACGTGTTTGCAGATCAGTTAAGCGCGGCGTGCATGCCTCATCCCAAAAGGCTGCGCATCTCTTCTGCGGCTCGCTGCGCCAGCGTCATGCTGTTCGCCGCCACGAAATAGGGATTGAGAAATCCCAGCTCGTGCTTGCCATAGCGCATCGGCTGGCCATCCAGCGTCACAACGCTTCCCCCTGCAGCTTCTAGCACTGCCTGGCCCGCCGCGGTGTCCCATTCGCAAGTTGGCGTAAAGCGCGGGTAAAGCTGTGCGTCTCCACGCGCGAGAAGGCAGAACTTCAGCGACGAGCCGACCGACACATCCGCCTCGACATCGAGCGTGCGGCAAAGCTGGTCCAGCGCCTCGTGCCCATGCGAACGGCTGGCGACAATCCGCAACCGCGCCCGCGAGCCCACTTCGATCGTCTGCCGCTCCTGCAGCACGCCGTTGCGGATAACACCCGACCAGGCGCCGTCCCGGTCGCCAACGAATAGCTCGCCCGTCACCGGCGCCAGCACCACGCCCATCACCGGCGTGCCATGTTCGATCAGCCCGATATTGACCGTGAACTCGCCGTTCCGCTTGATGAATTCCTTGGTCCCATCCAGCGGATCGACCACGAAATAGCGCTCGCCCAGAACCGGTATGATCCCAGCCGCCACGCTTTCTTCGCCCAGGATCGGCAGGCCGGTCGGCGCCAGATGTTCGATGATGATCGCTTCGGCCGCCGCATCGGCTTCGGTCACCGGCGATCCGTCCGATTTCGCCACGGCATGGATCGGGCGGGCGTAGACCGCCATGATCACTTCTGCCGCTGCAATGGCGGCCTCAACGGCAATCTCGGTCAGCGAACGGGTCGCCAGACTGGGCGAAACGCTCATTCGCCACCGCCAATGGTTACGTCGAGACCGAGGTCGAGGGGCTTCGACCCCATGGTGATCTGGCTGGTGGAAATATAGTCGACGCCGGTCTCGGCAATCGAACGCACCCGGTCGAGCTTCACCCCACCCGAAGCCTCGAGCTTCGCCCGCCCGGCGTTAATCGCTACCGCCTGCCGCAGCAGATCATTGTCCATATTGTCGAGCATCACGATGCTTGCCCCGGCCGCCAGTGCTTCCTCCAGCTCCGCAAGGGTCTGCACTTCGATTTCGATGGCGACAAGATGACCGGCAAAGGCTTCCGCCGCCTTGTAGGCTGCGGTGACGCTGCCCGCGACGGCAATGTGATTATCCTTGATCAGGATGGCGTCATTGAGCGCATAGCGGTGGTTCGCTCCGCCGCCGCAGCGCACGGCATATTTCTCGAAGGCCCGCAGCCCCGGAGTGGTCTTGCGCGTGTCACAGATCTTTGCAGAGGTCCCCGCGACCTCGTCCGCATAGCGCCGGGTCAGCGTGGCAATCCCGCTCAGATGATTGACAAAATTGAGCGCCACGCGCTCCGCCGACATCACCAGCCGGGCAGGGCCCGACACCAGTGCCACGACGCCGCCGACTTCCACGCGATCCCCATCGCTGAGCTGCGGCTCAAAGCTGATCCCGTCGCCGACCAGCCGAAACGCCGCTGCCGCCAGATCGAGACCAGCAATGATCCCCATCTCGCGGGCCGAGAGGCTCGCCACCGCCCAGGCATCGGGCGCCAGCACCGCCTGGCTGGTCAGGTCACCGGCCTGGCCCAGATCTTCAGCCAGGGCATTGAGAACGGCGCTCTCGACAAGATGGCGCGGAAGCTGGGCGGGCAGGGCGAGCATGGCACATCACAAGCAGAAGAAATCCTCCCCGTGCTTTACGCTTCCGCCCGCCCGCTGGCAATGTTTTGCCCTAGCGCAGGAGGCTCTGCGCCCCGTCGATCCAGATGGGTGAACCCGTGATGTGCCGCGAGCCATCCGAGGCCAGAAACAGCACGAGATCTGCGACATCCTCGGCCTTGCCCGGCTCTCCGCCGGTCAGCGGAATATCGCCCTCGGGGAACTCCACCGGTACCTCAACTTCTGCGGTGTTGCGCGCCTCGGTATTGTCGGAAATCTCGGACTCGATCGCGCCCGGGCAGATCGCATTGACTCGGATCCGGTGCTCCCCGAGTTCCACCGCAAGCTGCTGGGCCATCGCCACCTGTCCCGCCTTGGTCACCGAATAGGCGGTCGCACCGGGATTGGTGAAAGTGCGCGTCCCGTTGATCGAGGAAATAATGATGATCGAGCCACCGCCCGCCTTCTTCAAGTGCGGCACGGCGTGGTGGATGGTCAGATACGTGCCGCGCAGATTGACCGAGATTGTCTTGTCCCATTCCTCGGGTGTGAGGTCGTCGATCGGCGCCCACATGCCATTGATCCCGGCATTGGCCACCACAATGTCGAGCCGCCCGAATTCGGCAATCAGCCCCTCGACCAGCGCCTTCATCGCCGCGTCATCGGACGTGTCGGCCGTCATCGCCTTGGCCTGTCCGCCCGCATCGCGGATCGTCTTGGCCGTCTCTTCGACCTCTTCGGCCGTACGGCTCATCGCCACCACGATGGCTCCGGCCTTGCCGAGCGCCAGCGCTGCGGCCTCCCCAATACCCGAGCCAGCGCCGGTCACCAGCGCCACCTTGCCATCCAGATTGTTCATTGCGTGCCTCCATGTGTTGGAGGCTCAACGCAAAAGGGGCGCCCAATCGTTCCGGGCGCCCCGTTTCACTCACATCGGTTCTAGCGGACCGGCCGTTCGGTGTGGTCCGCCTCGATGATGGCCTGGGTCAGGCTCCCCGTCGCCGGATAGAGCGGAATGAGGCAGGCCTGCAGCGCGTGGTAAAGGTCCGGCTTGCCGACAAACAGGTTCGATGCCGGGGTCAGATCTTCCTTGAGCTCGCTCAGCCACCCGCCGCGATCATGGTCGATCACATGGTTCTCGGCAAAGTCCCAGAGCTTACGATACCAAGTCTGGAAATAATCATCATGATCATAGGCCGAGATATAGGCCGCCGCCCCGATGGCCTCCGCCACCGGCCACCACAGTTTTTCGCGCATCGCCGGCTGGTCATTCCAGTCCAGCGTATAGAAGAACCCGCCATGGACATTGTCCCAGCCGAGGTCGATGGATGTCCGGAAGAGATTGCGCGCCGCGTCCGTCATCCAGCCATGCTGTTTCCGCCCCAGCACCCAGAGCTGGTAGAGCAGCCGCGCCCATTCCAGCCAGTGCCCCGGCGTCGTCCCGGACGGGCGGAACATCTCGTTCTCGTGCTTGTAGCTCTTGTCGAGACCCCAGTTCTCGTCGAAATGCTCGGCCACCCGATGCCCAAGAGGCACCGCATTGTCGCGAATGATGCGTTGGGCGATGCGCTCGGCTTTGCGCAGATAGTCTTCCTTGCCCGTGGCCTCATACGCCGCCATCAGCGCTTCGGTGAGATGCATATTCGAGTTCTGGCCGCGATAGCTGCTGATCGGCGACCAGTCCGTATCGAACTCCTCGCGCACCGCCCCGGCGGCCTCATCCCAGAAGCGGCTATTGATGACCTGCGTGATGTCTTCAATCAGCTGATCGGCGAGCGGATGCCCGACCAGTTTCGCGCTCGATCCGGCCAGCAGTACGAAGGCATGGCCATAGGCCTGCTTGAGCCCATCCACCACACCATTGTCATCCAGCGACCAGACATAGCCGCCGTTCTTGGTGTCGCGATGGTGGTGCCAGAGATATTGCATCCCGTGGTCGACGATCTCGTCCGATCCCGGCCGCCCGAGGAGGCTCCCGATCACCGCGCAATGGATCATGCGGCAGGTGACGTGGATCTGGCGGGTGGAATTTTCCTCATTGAGCGGAAAACCCTCATCGTCCAGCTCAAAGAACCCGCCCTTGGGATTGATCGAGGCCGCTTCGAAGAAATCGAAGAGATCATTGGCCTGCCGCATCAGATATTGGCGATGAAACGGGCGCCTCTGCCACGGGCCGGCATTGGTCTTGGGCAGGGTGGATTTCGTCTCGGTCATGCTCGCTCCCATCCGGCCTCTCCGCCGCTCCCCGCGTTCTATCGCCAAGACGCTCGTCCTGCAACGTTGCAATCATTATCCGAAAATCGTGCCCGGTCTCCGCAATCCCCATCCCCTCCATCGCCATTGCCCGGCTCGTCCCGGCAATCCATCTCCCCAAAAACGACATCACCCGGACAAGCAACCGTGGACATCACTGTTGGAATGCCGGTTCCTGTCGGGCGATGGCGTTGAGGATTGTGATGAGTTTTCTCACCGTTGCGATCATGGCGAGTTTGAAGGGTTTTCCGCGCAGGCGCAGTCTTTGATAGAAGCCGCCGAGAACGGGGTCTTTCACCTTGATGGCGCTGAGCACGGCCATGTAGGCGATATCGCGCAGATGTTTTCGTCCGCCAAGACAGCGGCCGTTGCGATCCGATGCGCCCGATTGGCGGGCATAAGGGGCAACGCCGATGAGTGCTGCGGCCACCTTGGCGGAGACCTTGCCGAGCTCGGGCATGTCGGCCAGTAAGGCGATCGCCAGAACCGGACCGACGCCGGTCACCTGCCGCAGCCGCGCCTGGCGCTGCTGGAGCTGGCGATTGTCGGCGAGAAGGGCAGTGATGGCCGCTTCGATGCGTTTGATCTCCAGGGCGATGGCCGCCAGACGCTCCTCGATCAGGCTGCGCACAAGCGGCTCGTCGATGGTATCGAGCTGACTGACAAGGCCGCTCTTTTCCGCAACGATCCGCCGCCGATGGGCTGTGAACGCGCTCAGCCTTTGTCGGATCGGATCAGACACATAAGGGGTCAAGCTGGCGCGCACGGCCTGCAGATAACGCGCGATCAGAGCGGCATCGATCTTGTCGGTTTTGGCCAATTGGCCGATACCCCGCGCGTAACTGCGGATCCGCGCCGGGGCTAGAACATGCACTTCAAGGCCAGCGGCATGCAGGCTCTCGGCCACGCGGGCTTCATAGCCTCCCGAGGCTTCGAGCCCGATGGCCAACGGCCCCAGTCTGGCCAGGCGCTGCGTCAGCTCGGCGAGCGCCTCCGGTCCAGTGCTGCAACGCCAGGATTTGCCAGCGGGATGGGTATGAACGTCCAGATGCGTCTTGGAAACGTCGATGCCAACGAAGAGGGTGTCGTGTATCATGACCTTGCTCCCAGGCTTGTGGTGCGGGCAACAGCCCGATCAACCGTTCGGGGTCAAAGGGAGCAGACAGGGCCTTGCTCGTCCTCGGCTGTGACAAACCAGCCGGACAAAACGGCCTCCTGACTGCATCAGCCGGGATGCGCAACCCGGCTGATGCCACCACTAAAGCACAGATCCTCCACACAAGCCGGGTGATGCCGAAATACGAGGACGGGAGCGCGTTCCCTGCACCACACCCGCCCAAAACGCGATCTGTCCCTCCCCCTTTTTCAGGGGGAGGTTAGGTGGGGGTGCTACCCCCGGGCGTAAAACCCCTCAACCCGCCGCACTTCCTCGGCCGAGCCCAAAATCACCGGCACGCGCTGATGAATGCCCGTCGGCGCCACCTCCAGAATGCCCTGCGTCCCCGTGGTCGACGCCCCACCAGCGCCCTCCACCAGCCACGCCATCGGGTTCGCCTCATAGAGCAACCGCAGCCGCCCGCCCTTGCTCACGGTCTCGCTGTCGAGCGGATACATAAAGATCCCGCCGCGCATCAGGATGCGGTGGATGTCGGCCACCATCGAGCCCACCCATCGCATGTTGTAGCGCTTGCCGGCCGGCCCGGTTTCCCCCGCCACGCTCTCGCTGACATAGCCGCGCGTCGCCGCATCCCAGAACCGCTCGCGCGCGGTATTGATAGCAAATTCGCCCGAGGCTTCCGGCACCTTGGCCGCTTCAACCGTCAGCACCCATTCGCCCGCACCGTCGAGCGTAAACACCGCCACCGGCCCGTTGATCCGCAGCACCAGGCTCGTCGCCGGGCCATAGGCGACATAACCCGCAGCAACCTGCGCGGTCCCCTTCTGCAGCATCCCACCCGCTGCCGGCAGCACCGAAAAGATCGTGCCCACAGTGACGTTTACGTCGAGGTTTGAAGACCCATCCAGCGGATCGGTGGCAACGATGAACCGCCCTTGAGTCTCGAACTGAACCGCTTCATCCAGCTCTTCCGAGATCAGAATCGAAACCGCAGTGTTCTCGCCTATGTGCTTGAGAACAATGTCGTTCGAGATGATGTCGAGCGCCTTCTGGTGCTCGCCCTGCACATTGGTCGCCCCGGCCAGCCCGGTCTGCCCGGAAATCGGCGCCTGCCGCAACACCTCGGCGATTTCCGCGCCGGATCGGGCCATGCTGACGAGCACGCTGGCCAGTTCACGGTCATCAGTCTGCGTCTCGAGCCACTGGGCAAGTTTGGTCATAGGGGCAACTCCTCTGCGTCCCCCCAATCTCCCCAACCCGCCCGTTGGCACAAGAAAGACTTTCGGGTGAGGGGAGGGTGACGGCTCATAAATCGAGATTCAGTTGCGCCAGATATCCCCCCACACGCTGAGTTTCTCCCTCCCCTTGATGGGGAGGGCTGGGGTGGGGTGTGCCACGACCCCGATCTTTCAGTCTACCGCCGAAGCCCCCGCTCACGCCTCCAGCGCCAGATCCGCCAGCAACCCCGCCGCCACGCTCAGCCGCGACACACTCGCCGAACCCTCCGTCAGCTCCGTCACCGCGCTCATCGTCCGCGCGATCGCTGCCTCATGCGCGCCGCGCCAGGTCTCCAGCCCGCCAGCGGCGAGCACATCCGACGTGAGGTCCCGCTGTGCCCGGTTGAGATTGGCCAGCGCCCGGTCGAGCGCCATGCGCTCATAGCGGTCTGCCAGCACCATGCCGCGACCGGCCTCTGCCATGCCGAAAATGTCGAAGAGCCCCGCGACTCCAAAATAGGCCTTGGCCGCGGTCTCGACCGCCACGCCCGCCCGTTCCGCCACCAGCACGATGTCACTGCCATTGCCGATCACCGGTAGCTCGGCAATGCGGAGCGCCAGATCCTCGGGGACCCCGTGCCCGACCATGCCCCTTGCCCGTGCCGCGATGGCTTCGGCAACGTCTGGCCCTGTCATCGCCTCTCGGGCCGCCCGCAACTGGGCCACGCCCGCTTGATGCCGCTCCACCAGCCCGGCGATCCCCGCGCCGACATTGCCATTGCGCAGGAACCAGAGCGTTTCTCGCCGCATGAGCGCGGCAATCTGGGCGTAAAGCGCCAGCTGCACCGCGCCCGGCACCACGCCATCGAGCGCATCGACAGCCGTATTCAGCGCCGTCAGCCCATAGATATCGCGCACCGCCGCATAGGCCAGCGCCACTTCGCCGGCGCTGGCGCTCGTCGCCGCCGTCAGTTCGGTCACAAATGCCGGCCCGCCCCGATTGATCATCGCATTGGTGAGCACGGTCGCAATCACCTCGCGTTTCAGCCGGTGCCCATTCACCGCCTCGGAATAGGTGGCGTTCAGCGTCTGGGGGAAATACCGATAGAGCTCCCCGGCCAGATAGGGCTCGTCGATGGCGCTGCTGGCGAGGAGATCATCGAACAGCGTCAGCTTGGCATAGGCCAGGATCACCGCCAGTTCGGGCCGCACCAGCCCCTTGCCCTCCGCTGCCCGCGCATCGAGCGTGGCGTCGCTGGGAAGGAATTCCACCGCCCGGTCGAGCAGGCCGCGCGCTTCCAACGTCTCGATCAGCGCCCTGTGGCTGGGCAAGTCGCCAGCTCCTGCAAGTTCGGCCAGCGACAGGGCCAGCGTCTGCAGATAATTGTTC
Source organism: Devosia sp. SD17-2 (assembly GCF_029201565.1). Lineage (GTDB taxonomy): Bacteria > Pseudomonadota > Alphaproteobacteria > Rhizobiales > Devosiaceae > Devosia. Next base: position 3,162,130 of record NZ_CP104002.1, on the reverse strand, counting down.
CGGAGGCACAGCGCCGCCACTTCGTCGGTCATGCGGGCCAGGAATGCTCGCCGCGCCTCACCATCCAGCGCTCCAGACGCCACCACCGGTGCCAGCGCGACCTTGATATTGACCTCAAGGTCCGAGGAATTCACCCCGGCCGAATTGTCGATGGCGTCGGTGTCGATCCGCCCACCCTTCTGGGCGAACGCAATGCGCCCCTTCTGCGTCACGCCAAGATTGGCGCCTTCGCCCACCACCTTGGCGCGCACCTCGGCGCCGGTGACGCGGATGGCATCATTGGCGCGGTCGCCAACACTGGCATTGTCCTCGTCGGTGCCGCGGATATAGGTGCCGATCCCGCCGAACCAGAGAAGGTCCACCGGCGCAATCAATATCGCCCGCATCACCTCCGCGGGCGTCGCGTGATCCGCCTCCAATCCCAGCAGCGCCTTCATCTCGGCGCTGAGCGGAATGGACTTCAAACTCCGCGAAAACACCCCGCCACCCCTCGAGATCAGCGCGGTCTCATAATCCTGCCAGCTCGAACGGGGCAGGGCGAAGAGCCGCTGCCGCTCGGCAAAGCTGCTGGCCGGGTCCGGATCGGGATCAATAAAGATATCGCGGTGGTCAAACGCCGCCTGCAAACGGATCTGCTGGCTGAGCAACATGCCATTGCCGAACACGTCCCCGCTCATGTCGCCCACACCGGCCACGGTAAAGGGCTCGCGCTGGATATCCCGGTTCCTCTCGCGGAAATGGCGCTTCACCGCCTCCCAGCCGCCGCGCGCGGTAATCCCCATGCCCTTGTGGTCATAACCGGCCGACCCGCCCGAGGCGAAGGCATCGCCCAGCCAGAAGCCGCGCTCCAGCGCGATCGAATTCGCCAGATCGGAAAAGCTCGCCGTGCCCTTGTCCGCCGCCACCACGAGATAAGGATCATCCCCATCGCGCCGCACCACATTTTGGGGCGGCTCCACGGCACCGTCGACAAGATTATCGGTCACATCCAGCAGCGAGCCGATGAAGATCCGATAGCTCTCCGTCCCCTCGGCCATAAAGGCCTCTCGCGCCATCCCCGGCACCAGTCGCTTGGGCACGAACCCGCCCTTGGCACCCACTGGAACAATCACGGCATTCTTCACCTGCTGAGCCTTCACCAGCCCCAGCACTTCGGTGCGGAAATCCTCCGGCCGATCCGACCAGCGCAGACCCCCGCGCGCAATCGCGCCAAAGCGCAAATGCACGCCCTCGACGCGCGGCGAATAGACCGAAATCTCGCGATAGGGCCGAGGCGCGGCCATGCCTTCCACCTTGCCGCTGTCGAACTTCAGCGCCAGCGCCGGCCGGCGATTGCCGCTCTCGTCGCGCTGGAAGGCATTGGTGCGCAGCACCGCTTCGATGAGGTTCTGGAACCGCCTTATGATCGTGTCTTCATCCAGCGACGAGATCGTCTCGAGCTGCGCCGCTATTTCCGCCCGCGCCGCATCCGCCGCCGCCTCCCGATCCGTCACCGCAGGATCGTGCAGCGCGTTGAACAGCGCCACCAACGCCCGGGCCGACGCGGCCTGGGTCACCATCACCTGGGCGATATAGCGCTGCGAATAGGAGGTCCCCACCTGCCGCAGATAGCGCGACAGCGCCCGCAGCAGCGCCGCGTCGGTCCAGCTGAGCCCCGCCTGGGTGACGAGACTATTGAGCTGGTCGCTCTCGGCCGCCCCGGTCCACACCGCCATCAGCCCGCTCTCGATGGCGTTGGCCCGCGCCGCCACATCGAGCGCCGCGCCATTGGCCGGCTCCAGCACCATGTCATGCAGATACCGCTCCACCCCGTCGCGCGGCACCAGCGTATAGGTGCGCTCGTCGATTACCCGGAACCCAAAGTGCTCCAGCATCGGCACGCGCTCGCTGAGCGCAATGGCCCCGCCGGCCTTGTAGAACTTGATCGCCAGCGCCCCTTCGGACGCCTCCCGCTGCTGCAGGCGAATGGCGATCCCGCCGCTCTCGCCCAGACCCTGGAAGACCGAAATATCCTCCAGCGCCTCGCCAACGCTTTTTCGCGATTGATAGGCCTGCGAAAACGCCCCGCGATAATCGCTGATTGCACCCGGGTCCGGCGCCTCGGCCACCAGCAAATCCGAAAAGTCCCGCGTCAACGCCTCGATCCGCGCCTCAAGCTCTGCCTGCGACGGGTTCGGCGTCTTGCCGTGAATGCGCCCGATGATGACATGGAGGCGCACCAGCTCCCCTTCGGGGAAATTCGGGTAATAGGCCGAAACCCGGCCCTCGTAGATCTGCGCAAGGGTCCGCGTGATCCGCGAGCGCACGGCGCTGTCATAGCGGTCGCGCCGCACGAAAACGAGCACCGAGACGAAATTGTCAAACCGGTCGATGCGCGGCAGAACCCGCACCTTGGGCCGGTCATAAAGCGCCGCGATCGCCTCGGCGAATTCTGCCAGCTGCTCCACTTCGATCTGGAACAGCTCGTCGCGCGGATAGCTGTCGAGCGCGCTCAGCAGTGTCCGCCCCGCATGGCTGCGCGGATCGAGCCCCGACTTGCGCATCACCTCGGCAATCTTGCGCCGGATCAGCGGCACATCGGTATGCGGTGTTGCCAGCGCCTGGGCGGTAAACAGCCCCACAACGCGCAATTCCCCGACCACTTGCCCGTCGGCGCCATAGCGCTTGATCCCGAGATAATCCATGTGCACTCGCCGATGCACGCGGCTGCGCACATTGGCCTTGGTGACCAGCAGCGGCTCGGCCGTCTTGAGGAAATCCACCAGCTGCGGCGTGCTGTCGACATAGCTGTCCTCCAGCCGCAGGACCTTCAGCTCCGGATCGCGCAAAATCCCCAGCGCCGTCTCGGGCCGCGGCACCAGGCTCTCGCCGTCCAGCCGGAACTCGCACGCCCCCAGGAACGTAAAATTATGCTCGGTCAGCCATTCGAGATAGCGCAGGGACTCGTCGCGCACATCGGCGCGCAGGCCTCCGAGCCCACCCATCGCCCCGCGCACCGCCTCCAGCATGGGGCGCCAGTCATTGACGGCCCGCGCCACATCGCGCAGCGCAAGGGCGATTTCGCCCCGCAGCGCCTCGGCATCGGCCACCGGATCGCTGTGGATATGCAGAACGCTCAGCGCAGCCCCGCCATTGTCGTTCACCCCGTCGCTGCCCAGATGCACCACAGGATGGGCGAGCAGCCGGATGGCGCCACCCATGGCCCGCAGGGCGGCCAGCACGCTGTCGACGATGAACGGCATGTCGGGAGAAATCACGTCGAGCACCAGCGGCGCCCCGGGATCGGCCGGAGGCGTGGCGAAAATCCGCGTCTCCTCTGGGCCCCCTTTGATCAACCGCTCATGGCTGCGGCGCAACACCTCGAGAAAGTGGCTCGGTTCCTGCCGCGCCAAGTCATCGGGGTCGGTGGCGCGCAGTGCTGCCTCGAGAAAGCGCGCAAGGCTCTCGTCTTCCCCTGCAAGCCGTTTCCCGGCCTCGACGAATTCCCGCAGCCGCATGTCCGCCATGCTTATCCCCCTCCAGTTCCGTCCCCTAGCTTAGCAGGCCAAACAGTCCTGTCTCCCCTCCTGACAAGCCTGTGCTTCCGGGCCTAATTGAGCACGCCATTTCATAATATCGTCACAATCAGGCAAAGCTTTTCGCATCACCCCGCCTCAGCCGCGCGTTTACCTCTTGTTAAACTCGATTGATCTGGTAGTCTTTCGATAGATCAATCTCCGGGGTTCCCGATGTCGAAGATCTATCTGATGGTTTCCTATGCGGCTCTGGCCGCCGCCCTCATTCTGGGCTTCGTGGTCACCGCCCATGCCGGGCCTCTTTTCTAGTCCCTGATCTCGCCTGCCCATAGCAAAGCAGTTCCGTGCACAGGCTAATGCCCCGCATGGAAAGCGTCTGTCTCTGTCGAAAATTCGGCTGGGCCGCGCCTAGGTCACATACCCATTAACGGGATTCCCAAAGTGCTGCTGTTGTGATTCCTTCCCTTTGGTGGACAGGAGGTGATGATGGCGCGTTTTGATCTTACGGATTTTGAGTGGTCTGTGATCCAGCCGCTGCTTCCGACGAAGGTGCGCGGCGTTCCGCGCGCCGATGACCGGCGTGTTCTGAACGGCATCTTCTGGCGGCTTCGCACGGGCGCGCCCTGGGCCGACATCCCGACGCGGTATGGCCCGCACACGACCTGCGTGAACCGCTTCAACCGGTGGCGCAGGGCCGGCCACTGGGCGCGCATTCTTGACGCTGTATCAGCCGCTTACAATGGCGACGTGCAGATGATCGACTCGTCCTCGATCCGGGTTCACCAGCACGCCGCCAACGGTCAAAAAAAGACGAGCGATCCCGTTGCATGGGTCGTTCGCGCGGCGGCCTGACCACCAAGATCCATGCGCTGGTCGATGCCCAGGGGCGGCCGATCCAGCTCAAACTGACCGAAGGCCAGGCCCATGATGGGCGATCAGCAGCGGACATGTTTGCCACCCTGTCCGCTGGAAATATCCTGCTCGCAGACCGAGCCTACGACAGTGATGCCCTGCGCAGCACCATGGCCGAGCGCGGTGCATGGGCCAATATCCGCGCCATGCCCAACCGCGTGCAAACCTTCCCATTCAGCCACTGGGTCTATCGCCAGCGCAACGCTGTCGAACGTTACTTCAACAAACTCAAACACTTCAGGGCAATCGCAACCCGATACGACAAGCGAGACGACAATTTCCTGGCATCAGTCCAACTCGCTTCAATCCGTATCTGGTTGCGAAGTTATGAGTCGGTCACCTAGTGCACGCTGGCGGGTGTTATGGGCGTGCCGGGAACGGCGCCGATCTTGGGGCCCACCCAGAACACCACATACAGCAGCTCGTGCCCTTCGGCATCGGTGATCTCGATACTGCGCGGCATGCCGGTTTCCCCGCCTTCGCCCGCCAGCTTGTCCATGATCGCCTTGCCAATCTCGGCAGCATTGTGCTCGGCCGCTTCCAGATCCGGATGCTCGCTGCCCGCCTCGTCGCGGATCAGCTCATCATCGGTACGGTAGTGAAAGAAAAAGCGCGGCACCTTCGCCTCCTGGTCACACTGTAAACGGGCCCCGCGGCCAGGGGTTGCACCATTGCCCGGTGTGACAATCATTGCGGCATTCCTCTGGCAGCTTGGCCGGTTTTCCGTCGCGCCGCCAGAGCCTTATTTGTCCTCGTGGGCGCTCAGCCCATGATAGCCATGCCGCTGCCAGATGAGCGGCATCCGGTCGGTACTGGTCTCCGCTTCGACAATGGCGCCGGCAAACAGCACATGCGTTCCCGTTTCCATGGACCCGATCACGTCGCATTCGAGCGTCGTCACCGCGTCGAGCAGTTTGGGGTGGCCCGAGGGCCATTTGCCCCATCGTCCAAGGCCAAATCTGTGCTCGGCTTCCAGCTTGCCGGCAAAGGCGTCGGCAATCTCTGTCTGCTCTGTCGCCAGCATCGCCAGCGAGAACCCACCGGTCTTGGCGATCAGATCGGCAAGCCGGCTGACGATGTCGATGGAGATCAGCAGGGCAGGCGGCGTCGCTGACAGCGACAGCACCGAGGTCACGGTCCGCCCCACCATTTCGTCGCCACGCTTGGCCGAAACCACGCAGACGGTCGACGCCATGCCCGCCATCACGGCGCGGAACTCGCTCCTTCCCACCGGTGGCCGGCGGCTGGGGCGCAGGGCCATGGTGTCGGGAAGGTCGAAATCAGCCATTGTCATACTCGAGACCTCATGCCCGTCATGTCGGGACATCAACGGTCAAAATCAATCACCCAGCATCGCCCGGAAGCGCCGCCGAATGCAATGCTCGGGGCGCCCGATCCTGGGGATCGGGCGCGGTGGAGCGACTTAGCCCAGATTGGCTTCGGCAAACTCATAGTTCGCCAGCTTGTCGAGGAAGTTGCTCACATAGTCGGGGCGACGATTACGGAAATCGACGTAATAGCTGTGTTCCCACACGTCGAGCCCGAGCAGCGCCTTGCCTTCGCCTGACGCCAGCGGGTTGGAGCCATTGGCGGTCTTTGAGGTCTTGAGCTTGCCGTCCTCGCCCAGCACCAACCAGGCCCAGCCCGACCCGAACTGGGTGGTGGCGGCAGTCTTGAAGCTTTCCTTGAAGGCGTCGACCGAGCCGAAATCTTCCACGATCTTGGCTTCGAGCTTGCCCGGCAGCTTGCCACCGGTCGGCGACAGCGCATTCCAGAAATGGATGTGGTTCCAGTGCTGGCCGGCATTGTTGAACACCGGGGCCATGTCGGCCTTGTCCTTGGCGAACAGCACGATCTCCTCAAGCGACTTGCCGGCGAGCTCGGGGTATTTTTCGACAAAGCCGTTCAGCGCCGTCACATAGGCCTGGTGATGCTTGCCATGGTGCAGCTCAAGCGTCTCCTGGCTCATCCCGGCGTCGGCCAGAGCAGATACGGAATAGGGCAGGGCGGGTAGCGTAAAGCTCATCTCAATAACCTTTCGCAGTGCGCCGGCTTGCCTTGCGGCGCAGTCCGGTCTAATTTCCAAGTACTGACTTTGAAAACCCTTAGCGCCATTTAGTCAAGGTCCATCTTGGAAAACGCACTGCCCCAATCCCAGTCCTGGTCGCCGCGCAGCCCGGCCGAGCGCATTCTCATGCTGCTCAAGATGCATGGCGCCCTGTCGTCGGCCGCGCTGGGGAAAATGTTGGGCACCACCGGAGAAGCCGCCCGTCAGCAAGTGCTGCGGCTCGCCGAGGAGGGGCTTGTCGAGGCACGCAGCCTCTCTGCCGGTGTCGGTCGCCCGACCCAGCAATGGAGCCTCACGCCCGCCGCCCAGTCGCGTTTTCCCGATACCCATGCGGCGCTGACCGTGCAATTGCTCGACATTGTGCGCGCCCAGCTCGGCGAAGCGGCCCTTGATACCATCATCTCCGCGCGCGAATCCGACACCCGCAGCGCCTATGAGCAGGCGGTTTCCACCGCCACCGATCTCAAGGCGGGCGTCGCCGCGCTGGCTGATCTGCGCAGCCGCGAAGGCTATATGGCCGAGTGGTCCGAGCAGCCCGACGGCTCGCTGCTGCTCATCGAAAACCATTGCCCCATCTGCGCTGCCGCCACCGCCTGCCAGGGTTTTTGCCGCGCCGAGCTTGACGTGTTTCGGTCGGTCATTGGCCCCGGTGCCACGGTCGAGCGCAGCGAGCACATCGTCAGCGGTGGCCGGCGCTGCACTTACACCATCACCGAAGAGCCAGCGTCATGAGCGTCCCCGATCGTCCCCCGATAGGCACGCGTCTTACCCGCATCGGCTGGGAAACGCCTGAAGGCCTCGACCAGCCCATGGTCCGCGCCGTCGTTGAAGCCTTTTATGGTCGCGCCCGCCACGACCCCCTGATCGGCCCGGTGTTTAACAGCAAAATTCCGGCCGACCACTGGCCGGCGCACATCGATCTCATCACCGAATTCTGGAATTCCATGCTGCTCGGCACCGGCACCTATAATGGCCGCCCCATGCCCAAGCATCTGGCCATCCCCGAGCTGGACGACGCCCATTTCATGCGCTGGCTGCGCCTCTTCCGCGAGACCGCCGAAGAACTCTGCCCGCCTGACATCGCCGCGCTCTTCGTCGAACGCTCCGAGCGCATCGGCAATTCCTTCCGCATGAACATTTCCATGCGCCGGGGCGATGACATCACAACGATGGGCCCGCTCAAGCGCGAGCCCAGTCCCGGTTGGACGCCGACTGAGAGTTAGCCACCCGCCAGAACCGGCTGCCCCAAGGGGATATTCCGGTCGCATTTGAGCACGCCGTCCTCGACCCAAAGCCGCGCCTGATGCACGGCGGTGGCACGCGAGCGCGCATCCGGCGGCCCGGCCGATGGGTTCTTGGTCTCGTCCCATTCGGCATGGGTGAAATAATACATCACCGCACTCTCGCCAGTGACCACCACGTCGGCATGCCGCGCAAACTTCTGGTCCAGCGGGTCCTCGCCCGGCTCCCCGGCGATAGTCCCCTGCCGCGTCCATTTGAGCGTATCGTCCGACCGGTAGACCGCTTGGCCCCGCCATTCATCCGTAATCAGCCAATAGAACCCGCCCATTTCGAAGACGTTCGGCCCTTCATGCGGCGGCGCCTCAGGCGATCCCGGCAGCACTTCGCCTTCCAGCGTCCAGTCCATCATATTCGGGCTGGTGGCGCTCCAGGTGCTCGAACCCTGGCCCTCGTCCTTATACCACATCCGCCAGATCCCCTCCGGCGAGCGGAACACACAGGCGTCGATGCAGTTCGAGCTCGAAAGCTTGAGCGGTCCCACCCGCTCCCAGTTTTCGAGATCATCGCTGACGAAATGGGTGATGGTGCGCGGCACCTTCCAATGGGTCGGCACCCCTTTGATATAGCTGAGGAACATGTGATAGCGCCCCTCGGCGAAGATCACCTCCGGCGCCCAATGCGTATTGAGCCCGTCATCCCCCGGCGCATCGAGCCCCTTCACCGTGCCCTTGTAGGTCCAGCTCACTCCGTCATCGGTCGAAACCGCGACCCCGATCGGCGAACCATGGATCCACGAAAACCCGTCGCCCCCGGCATTGGCCCGGCGATTGGTATAAAACATCCACCATTCATTGGTGCCTTCCCGACGGATCACCGTCGGATCCGCCGCCCCATCCTGAATCGGATCCCGATATACCGGCGCACTCATTCTTTTGGTCCCTCATACTCACCGCAGCCCCGATCCATTCCTCCCTTCTAGCAAGGGGGAGGCTAGGAGGGGGTTCTGTCGGTAAAACCACCGGCCGCTCCCCAACCTCGATCCGTCCCTCCCCCTGGCAGGGGGAGGTTAGGTGGGGGTCTTGTCTCAAGCCGCCTCGTAAACCCGAACCGCGCGCCCATCCGCCCGCGTCACCAGCTTGCCCGGTCGCGCCACCAGCTCAGTCGCCAGCCGCACCATTTCCGGGTCGGTAATAAGCTTGCCGTCGCCGGCATCATCCGTCGACAGAACCGACGCCTTCAGCAGCCGCGAATACGGATGTTCCGGATTGTCCAGCACGGTCCGCGCATCACCCATTTCCACGATCCGCCCGCGCTGCATGATGATCAGCCGGTTGGAAATGTAGTAGGCCGTCGCCAGGTCGTGGGTGATGTAGATCACCGAGACTTTCAGATCGTCGCGCAGGCTTTTGAGCAGATTGACGATGCTCATGCGCAGCGAGGCGTCGACCATGGACACCGGCTCGTCGGCAATCAGCAGCGGTGGATTGGGGATCAGCGCCCGCGCAATTGCCGCGCGCTGCAGCTGCCCGCCGCTCATCTCATGCGGAAAGCGTCCGCGCACCTCGACAAGGCTCAGCCCCACCTTCTGCAGCGCCTCGTCCATCGCCCGGTCGATGACAGCCTTGTCGGTGGTCTTGAGAAACTGCCGCGCCGTGCTCTCGAGATAGCGCTCGATCTTTTTCAGCGGATTGAACGCTTCAAACGGGTTCTGGAACACCGGCTGCACATGGCTCATGAATTCGTGCCGCTTGTCCTTGCCGGCGTGACGATCGACCTTTTCCCCGCGGAACAGGATTTCGCCTTCCGTGACGTCCTCGAGCCCCAGGATCATGCGCGCCAGCGTCGTCTTGCCCGAGCCACTCTCGCCGATAATGGTGAAAATCTCGGGATTTTCCGAAGACAGCGAAAAACTTGCATCCTGCACTGCCGGCACGATCTTGCGGCCGAACAGCCCGCCCATCGTAAAGCTCTTGGATACGCCGCGCACATCGAGAAGCGTTGTCATGCCATTACTCCATGCGGTGCTGCAGCCTTGACCAGTGGCTCCACGTCGCGCCAGCGCCAGCAGGCGGTGCGATGCTCCGGCCCCACCGTTTCCATGGGCGGCACTTCCTTCTTGCACTTGTCGATGGCCAGCGGGCAGCGCGGATGAAACCGGCATCCGGCCGGCGGATCGGAAAGGTTCGGCGGCCGTCCTTCAAGGGCAGGGCGCTGCGTCGTGTCACCAATGCGCGGCAGGCTTGCCACGAGATGGGCGGTATAGGGATGCTTTGGCGCAAAGAACATCTCGCGCGTCGGCCCTTCCTCGACCAGCCGCCCGGCATAGATGATGCCCACGCGGTCGGCGACATTGGCATGCACGCTCATGTCGTGGGTGACGAAGATCACCGAGGCGCCCATTTCTTTCTGGATGTCGCGGATGAGGTTGAGCACCTCCTTCTGCACCACCACGTCGAGCGCCGTCGTCGGCTCGTCGGCAATGATGAATTCGGGATGGCACACTGTCGCCAGCCCGATGGTCACGCGCTGCCGCATGCCGCCCGAAAGCTCATGCGGATAGGCCCTTAGCACTTCCGGCGGCAGTTTCAGCCGCGCCAGATGCGCGATCACCCGGTCTTCGAACGCCTTGCCCGACAGCCCCAGCGGCTTGGCCGCAAAATCATGGAACGTCTTGCCGATGCGCCGCACCGGATTGAGCACGCTCATCGACCCCTGCATGATGTAGGAGAGGTGGCTCCAGCGGATGGCTTCGATTTCTTTGTCGGTGGCCGTGGCGATATCGACCTTGCGGTCCTTGAACTGGTACTTCACCGACCCGTCAACAATGCGCAGCGGTGGCCGCATCGCCGCCGCCAGCACCTTGATGAAACTGGTCTTGCCCGACGAGCTTTCCCCGGCAATGCCATAGACCTCGTTGCGCTTGATGGTCATGGTGATGTCGTCGACGGCCCGCACTTCGCGGTTCACGCCGAAATAGCTCATCTGGTAATAGGCCTTGAGCCCTTCGACCGTCAGCAGGTCGTTCGATGTGTCTCGGGTCATGGCTTAGGCTCCCATGCGGCGCAGGCGGCTGCGCGGGTCGATATATTCGTTCATGCTGACGGCCAGCAGGAACAGTCCCAGGAACGTCATGACGATCAAAACCACCGGAATGACGATCCACCACCACACGCCCACCACCATGGCCGAGTGCGAATTGGCCCAGTAGAGCACCGTGCCGATGGTCGGGTTGTTCAGATTGGTGAAGCCCAGCACCGCCAGCGTCACCTCGAGCCCGATCGACCACAGCATGTTGTTCATGAAGGTCGCGAACACGATCGGCATCACATAGGGCAGGTGCTCCTCGAGCAGCACTTTTCGCGTCGACATGCCCGAGAACACCGCATGCCGGGTGAACTCGCGATGCTTGAGCCCCACCGCCACCGAGCGGATGAGACGCGCGTCGAACGGCCAGCCGAAGCACGCCATGATCAGCGCCAGGGTGAAGCTGTCCATATTGTTGCGCAGCACGAAGTAGAACAGCACGAGGATCGGGAAAATCGGCACGGCAACGAAAATATCGTTGATGAACATCAGCACCCGGTCAACCCAGCCGCCGATATAGCCTGAGGCCAAGCCCACCGCGATCGAGATGATACGGCTCAGCACTGCCACGGTAATGCCGAAGATCAAGCTGTTCCGGAACGCGGCGGACAGCTGCCAGAACAGGTCCTGCCCGCGCGAATTGGTGCCGAACCAGTATTCCGCCGATGGCGGCTGGTCGGGCATCGACATGTAGATCAGCGTCGGATCGACCGGCGAAATGAAGCTGAGCGCCGCAAACACCACGACGATGGTGACCAGCACCATGCCGATGGCAAATTCGAGATTGTAGCGGATAAGGTCGCGAAAGACGGAAAACATGGCCTACTCCGCACGCACACGAGGATCGAGAAGCGGATGGATGAGGTCCACGATGAAGATCGCGCCAGCAACCGCCGTAATGGAGACGGTTGAAACCGCCAGCACGAGCGAATAGTCGCCCCAGTTCACCGCATCGACGAGAAGCGAGCCGATACCGGGATAGTTGAACACCTGCTCGGTGATGATGGTGCCGGAAAACACCCCGCCCAGCGCCATGGCCAGCGCCGTAAGCTGCGGCACCATGGCGTTGCGGATGACGTAACCGCCGACGATGGTCTCGCGCTTGACGCCGGCCAGTTCGGCATAGGTCACATAGTCATCATTGACCACATTGCTGACCAGCGCCCGCATGCCCAGAAACCAGCCGCCGAAGCCGACCAGCACCAGCGATGTCGCCGGCAGGATCGAGTGCTGCAGCACAGAGCTGATGAAGGGCCAGCTGAACCCGGGCCGCACATCCATGGCAAAACCGCCATTGATCGGCAGGATGGGCAGGAAATATCCGAAGATGATGAGGAGGATGAAGGCCACCACATAATAGGGCACCGGCTGGATGCCCATGGAGATGAGGCCAAACGCCTTGAGGAACTTGTTGTCCGGGTTATAGCCGGCGAGCGCGCCCATCAGATTGCCGACGATGAAGGTGATCAGCGTCGAGGTCGTCAGCAGGCCCAGCGTCCAGGGCATGGCCCGGCCCACCAGTTCCATGGCCGGGGTCGGGAAGGCCAGCAGCGAGGGGCCAAGGTCGCCGCGCACGAGGCGCAGCCAGAAATTGATATATTGCTGCAGGATGGGTTCGTTGGTGCCGTACATTTCGGTCAGCGCCACGCGTGTCGCCTCGATTGCCTCGGGCGGCAGGTTCGAGCGCCCGGACAGCCGGCCCAGCACCTGTTCCACCGGATCGATCGGCGACAGATGGGTGACGAGGAATGTTGCGGATATCCCGCAAAAGATAACGGCAAGCAGTTGTAGTAAACGCTTGCTCACGAACCACAGATAACCCTGCATCAGAGCTCCTTGCGCGTGTCACTCTCGGTGAGGTCCGGCGAGAGAATGAACCGGTCAGGTTGAGCTTTGGGGGAGTGCGAATTCCCGCTCGAACCTGTGCCTGCATCCGCCGAGGAGGAGCGTGAGCTCCGCACGCGACTGTGGCGGGAGCAGGCTTTGAGAGGCGCCACCACCCGGCGGCCCGGCCCGTAGGCCGGACCGCCAGGCGGGGAGGGATCAGCTCTCGACTGGCGTGATCTGGGTGAAGATGTACCGGCCGTTCGACCAGTTCGTCACCGGGTTCGCATACGGGTTGTCCGCGTTCGGCCAACCGGTCCAGTAGCGGTTAGACTGCACCGAGAACACGTTGTAGGCCATGATCGGAATGTTCGGCATTTCTTCGAGGTGAAGCTTGACGAACTCATGACCGTATTCGATGCCGGCGGGATCGTTGAAGTCGCTGGCGCGAACCTTCTCGATGATCTCGTCAAGCCGCGGATCTTCCCAGCGCATCCAGTTGCGGTCCGGCTGGCTTTCGCCAAGCGGGCGGACATACTCGGAGTGATAGCTGTCGAGGAAGAAGCTGAGGTCGGGGTGACCGCCCCAGGATTCCACGGCCCAGGAGATGTTGACGTCGTAATTGCCGACGCGCTGACGATCCCAGGTATCCGAGGCTGCTTCCAGTTCCGCACCAATGCCGTTCTGTGCCCACTGCTGGGCAATGATCGAGCCGAGGCGGTTGACCACGCCATCGGTCGGCACCATCACGCTGAAGCGGAAGGGCTGGCCGTCGGGCATCATCCACTGGTTGCCATTCTTGGTGAAGCCGGCCGAAATCAGCAGTTCTTCTGCTGCCTGGGAATCCTGGCGCCACCAGCCATAGCCGAAAGCGTTGCGGATTGCGGCTTCGTCGGTCGGCGCGTCGGGGAACTGACCACGCACCATGTCGGCGATCTGCAGGCCCACATTCGGATCGTATGGCTTGATCTTGCGGCTGCCGGTGTCGATCTCGTAGTCGATGAGGAAGTCCTGCAGCGGGCCGTGATAGTCGCGCGGATGGGTGCCGGTCGGCGGAACCGAAATTGCCGATAGGGTCGCCGCACCACGGTAGGAAGCCATCGACATGGCGCGTGCATCGAGCATGAGCGCCAGCGCCCAGCGGACGCGTTTGTCGGTGAACAGATCCTTCTTGAGGTTGAAGATCGCCATGACGAGGGTCGGATCGGGGTGGGCATAGGGGAAGCCCGGGAACCAGCCCTGAATCTGCGGGTCCTGCTGCAGGATCGAGAATGTCGCTTCCGGCGACAGATCGTGCACCATGTCCAGATTGCCGTTGCGCATTTCGATGAGGCGCGCGTCGGGCGAGATGTTGTTGCGATAGATGATGAACTTGGGCTTGGGCTCTGCGATCATGCCCATGGCGGTGCGCTGCCAGTCTTCGCGGCGCTGCCAGATGAACCAGGTGCCGTTCGGATCATAGGAGTGCAGCGTATAGGGCCCGAGGCTCACCGGAGGATCATTGGTGAAGCTGAGGATGTCATCCACGCCTTCGAACTGGGCCTTGGACATGATCCAGGCGCCGCCCCAACGGATCGAGAACAGCGTGTGGAAGCGGGAGTTCGAACCCTTGAGCTTGAAGTGGACGGTGTAGGGGTCGACGGCTTCAACGCTCTCGACCTGGGCATTATAGGCGCCATTCTGGGCAAGGCCCGGCGTCGCCTTGTGCTTTTCGACCGTGAACACGACGTCGTCGGCGGTGAACTCGTTGCCGTCGCTCCAGTAGATGCCCTTCTTGAGCTTCACGGTCATTTCCGTGAAGTCGTCATTATACTGCCAGAGATCGTCGGCGAGCGAGTTGTAGATGGCGTTTTCGCTGGCGCCCGGGATGCCCGCATCGGGATCGACGAACCAGAACGTGTCGGTTGTCAGCTGGTGCAGGCCGTTGGACAGGCCTGCGCCCGAGCCGATAACCCAGTTGTTGAACCATGCCGGATTACGGATAACCCCTTCAGGGTTATGGATGATCAGGGTTTCCTTGCGCGGAAATTGAGCGAGATCGGGGGCCGAACCTGCGTCCTGGGCGAAGACCATGCCATTGCCTGCGGCAAGGATGGCGCCGATCGCGGTCGACCCGATGAGAAAACTGCGTCTATCCATTAATTATATCCTCCCATGGCGAAGAGCCTCCCGCACTTCGCTTCTAGACACCTCACGGCGCCCATAAGTAATACTTAGCGGCACCGCATTCGTTGTCAATGCACATCGTGATGTAAATCGGAAAGCATGATATAGAATGCGCAGGGGCGCGCCGTTGCCGGCACGCCCCCATTTTCGCGGTTTCGCGATCTCAATGCTAACAGTCTGCTAACCAACTCGGCCCACATGCGAATGCCTGCGCACGCGCTCCTGTAAGCCGCCGAAACTGTCTCGCCCCCTATCACGGGGAGCCACCGAACCAGTCCCTCCCCCTATCAGGGGGAGGCTAGGAGGGGTGTCCCCCAAGGGTGCAGATTAAACCTTCACCCGCACCATCTGGTAGGAGTAGGGCGGCAGGGTCACGCTGAGTTTATCGCCGCCGATCTTGGCGCCGTCACCCTTGCGCGGCTTGACCTCGTCCTGGTTCTTGGCCGTGTTGGCGGCCTTGAGGTCGGGGTGGGTCATGACCTGGTGGTCGATGATCGACCCCGTGCCAAAGCCCTGCAGGCTCACTTCGGTCTCAAGGCTGTCGGTGGTGTGCCGGTTGACGAGGAAGAAGGTCAGCGTGCCCTCTTCTTCATTGTGCACGCCCGACACGTCGACGAACGGGGTGTCCTTGGCGTGGGTGGTCTCGTAGCCCGGCGAATTGGTCACCAGCTGCAGCGCGGTGCCGCGGCCGTAAACCGACGCGAAGTAGTAGGGGTAGTAGATGGTCTGGGCCCAGGCCGGGCCGCCCTTTTCGGTCATGATCGGAGCGATCACGTTCACCAGCTGGGCGATACAGGCGATCTTCACCACATCCGAGCGTCGGATGAAGGTGTTGAGGATCAGCCCCACCATCAGCACGTCTTCGAAATTGTAGATGTCCTCAAGCAGGCCCGGCGCATGCGGCCAGCCGCTGCCACCATCCAGGATCTCGCGATCCTTCTTGTTGGAATGGTACCAGACGTTCCATTCGTCGAAGGAGATATAGACGTCCTTCTTGGAGCGCTTCTTGTGCTTTACCTGCCGGATCGTCGAGGCAACGGTCTCGATATACCGGTCCAGCTTGTGGCTGAGGCCGAGATAGTTCGGCGTGTCGTCGTCCCGATTGGCGAAGTACATGTGCAGGCTGATATGATCGACGTGATCATATGTGTGCTCCAGTACGATGCGCTCCCAGTCCGGGAAGCTCGGCATTTCCGAATGCGACGAACCGCAGACGATCAGCTCGAGGTTCTTGTCGAACATGCGCATGGCGCGCGCCGTGTTGGCGGCGAGCTTGCCATATTCATCGGCGTCCTTGTGGCCGACCTGCCAGGGGCCGTCCATCTCGTTGCCGAGGCACCACATCTTGACGTTCCACGGTTCCTTGCGGCCGTTCTTGATGCGCAGATCGCTCCAGTAGGAGCCGCCCGGATGGTTCACATATTCAAGGAAATTGCGCGCATCATCGACGCCGCGCGAGCCGAGATTGACGGCCAGCATCATCTCGGTGCCGACGGTGGTGCACCAGTCGGCGAATTCGTGGATGCCGACGGCATTGCTTTCCGACGTGTGCCAGGCCAGGTCCAGGCGGGTCGGGCGCTCCTCACGCGGGCCGATGCCGTCTTCCCAGTTATAGGCGGACACGAAGTTACCCCCGGGGTAGCGAACCACCGGTACATTAAGGTCCTTGACCAGCTTGGCCACGTCGCCGCGCATGCCATCGGCGTCTGCGGTCGGATGGTCCGGCTCGTAGATGCCCTCATAGATGGCGCGGCCCAGATGCTCGAGAAAAGCCCCGTAGACACGATCATCGATTTGCGAGATCGTAAAATCCTTATTTGCGATAACGGACGCCTTCACTGGACCCTCCCATACGTTCCGATATTCTGATTTGTATCAGTAAATCGGTTGTACATGGGAAAGTCGGGCGCGCGCAAGCCGCCCCGAGGCTCTTTTGTATGATTTTTGGCGCAGTCGGGTCCCTACAAAAGTCGTAGTCCGGCCGAAGGCCCCATCGGCGCTGGCGGGCGGTCAGCGTTCGGTCTGCAACCGCAGGATGATGTCCTGGTCGTAATTGCCGAAGCCGCGGCCGAAAATATTGATGCCGCCCGGGTGTTTAGCATCCGGCTTGACCGCAATCCGCAACCGGATCGAGTGGTGATTGGCAAGGTCGAGATCGATCAGCGAGATCGGCGAAATCTTGAGACCGTCGACATAAGTCCCGTCCATCGTCACCCGCCAGCTCTTGAGCTTGCCATACTGGCTGCCCTTCAGCTTCCACCAGCTCGGCGTGTAAACCCCTCGCTTGTCGCCAAAATCTCCCGGGCTGGTCCAGGTGCCGATCTCGGTGCCATTGACCGATAGCGTAATGTCGCTTGGCCAATCAGCAGAGGTGCCCGGCACTTCCGAGCTCAGCTCCATCGAAAACTCCATGGCTTCAATGGTGTTCTGGGCCAGCTTGGCGTTATTGGGGAACTGATATTCGAGATAGCCTTGGGTGAACCAGATGAGGCCCGCCTTCATCCGTTCGGGGTCGAGGAAAGTATTGGGCACGTCCAGTAGGCCGATGATCCCGTCGGCAGAGCAGAGCCCGCAGGGCGCGGAGACTTCGCAGCTGGTATAAAGCCCCAGCGGCATTGCAACCTCGATCGCGTTCGACTTAAGCGGTGCGATGTCTTCCTTGAACATCACCAGCACTTCGTCAAAGGTCGAGTGGCAGATCTTCTGGTTGCCCTTGCGCGCCTTCTGCGTTTCCGTCCGGATCAGCCCTGCGCCTTCGAGAATTTGCAGATTGGTCGAGACAGTCGACTGCGGCAGGGAGAGCTTGTCGGCAATGTCATTCCCGTTAAGCGGGCCCTCGATATGCAGCAGTTTCAGAATGCGCACGCGAATGGGCGAAGCCAGTCCCTTGAGCACTTCGAGGTCTTCTTCTGGGTCGACGACCAGGAAATTGCGGCTCATGACAGATGGCTTCGTTGCGAGTGATAGGGGGTATATTGTCTATCACGAAGTCTGAAGCATTCAACCCTTCGTGAGAACCGATGCCCGCAGAGGCCCGAAAGCGGCGCTTTTTCGTTCAATCCGATCTTGTGATCTGGTCCGGACGCGCGCCCGGACCCCGAAGCGATTGCAAACGGCTAGAGATCGCGCAACAGCCGGGCAGGGCGCACCGATACAGCCCTCAGGATCGTTACGCATCCAAGCAGCGCCGTCATCAGCACGGCGACCGCCAGAACGATGGCAAGTGCCGATCCGTCAATGGAAAACTGCACATTGAGCAGCATCATGCTGGCCAGCCAGCCGAGCCCCAGGCCAAGGCCCAGCGCAGGGATTGCAGCGGCGAGCGACAGGATCAGGAACTGCAGAAAATCGCCGCCCAGCAATTGTTTGCGTGTCGCGCCCAGTACCTTGGTGATCACCGCATCCGCCTGGCGCTGCCGCCGTCCGGCTGCAAGGCTGCCGATCAGCACCAGCAGGCCATTGCCCACGGCAAGACTGCCCACCAGCACCACGGCAAGGGTCAGTTGCGACAGGGCTTCGGTCACCTGCTTGAGCGTATCGCCAATGGCAATGAAGCGAATATCGGGCAGGCTGCTCGCCAGAAGGCGCTCCACCTCGGTCTCGCGCCCCGAAGCCGCCGTCACCGCAGCGAACAGCGTCGAGGGATAATTCTCCAGGACGCCTGGAGAGAAGGTGGCGAGAAAATCAGTGCCGCCCTGCCAGGAATAGTCCCGGAAATTGGACACCTGCGCCTCGAACTTTTCGCCAAAGGCATCGAACGTCAGCGTGTCGCCAATATCGACGTCCAGCCCGTTGCGGAGGCTCTGGTGGAGGGAAACAAGGCCCGGGCCAGCATAATCGGCCGGCCACCAGTCGCCGCGCGTCACTTGCGAGGAGCTCGGCAAAACAGTGCGATAGGTGATCGGCACTTCCCCGCCGAGGAGGAAGCTGGCCTCGGGGCCATCGGTGCGGACCTGCGCGACATCGACGCCGTTCACCGCGCTCAGGGTCGCCCGCAGCATGGGGGTCACCACCAGCTTGGTCATGCCCGATCCGGCCGTTGCCATGGCCTCGAGATCGGCCACTTCGTCATCAAAAAGATCCGAAGCCACAAGGGTCGGTGCATCAAACACAGACGCGCCAAGATACTCCTGCCGCAGATTATTCTGCAGCACGATGATCACCACGAGCATGCTGAGTGCCAGTCCGATGGATACAACCACCGCCATGGTGGCGCTCTTTGAGCCGGTGATTGCCCGGAGCGCCCGCCGCAAGGTCAGGGACGGTACGTCCGGCAGTCGCTTGAACACGAACTGCATCAACTGGATGACAAGCTCAAAGAGAATAGTTGCCAGCGCCGCTGCGCCGATGAACAAGGCCACAAGACCTGCGTCTCCGGTCATCGCAAGGGCGAGGAGGAAGAAGAGGAGTGCCGCGACGGCGAGGGGCAGCGCGCGCCAGGAGAGAAGCACGACACGCCAGTCCACCGGCGGCAGTGCCTGGCGCTGCGAGCGGAAGAGCTCAGCCGGACGGATGGTCTGGGCCTGCAGGAGCGGCAGATAGGCGAAAGCAAGCGCAATGATCACGCCCGCGCTGGCCGCAACCAAAAGGGCGCGCGCGTCGAGCGTCGGAGCCAGGGCAATGCCAACGGCATCGCCAATCGTCGGCAGGATCAGCAGCGCGATCGAGGCGCCGGTGATAATGCCGATGCCGACACCGACGGCGGTCAGCGCCGCAACCTGTACGAAGAAATGGGTGAACACGCGTCCCGTGGTGGCACCGAGACTGCGTAAAACCGCAATGACCCCAGAGCGTTCGCCGACATAGGCGTTCATCCCGCTCCAGACGCTGACGCCCCCGATCAAGAGGGAGCCGAGCCCGACAATGAGCAGGAAGCGCATGAAGAGATCATAGTAGCGCACCATCTCACCGAGACCTTCGCGCGATGTGCGGATGGTCCAGACGCTGCCGCTAAGCTCTTCACTCAGCTGCGCCTTGGCATCGTCCGCTGACTGCCCGTCGAGCAGAATCTTGTAGCGGAACCAGGTGCCGAGGCCGGGGAGGGGAGAGGTTCGGTCCGAGACGGTGGCGAAACCATCAATGGTGACGAGTGCGGGCAGGCCGAGTCGGAAGCCGCGCACCTGATCGTCCGGTATACCGTCAAGCGCCCCGCGCACTTCAAAACTCGTGCCGCCCAGCTCAAAGCTGTCGCCGACAGTAATACCGAGCTGGTCGAGCATCAGCGGCGCGACAAGCGCGCCATGACCGTTTTCGGTTTCGGCCAGAAACGCCTGGATATCGGTGCCCGGCGCGACCTGCGGGCTTCGGATCTGGCCCAGCAGCGGATAGCCCGGGCCGACAACGCTGAGGTCGACAAAGGCGTCATTCTCGCCCGCCTGCGCCCGCAGATTGGAGTCGACGGTCTCGACAACCGCGCCATAGCCGGAGAACAACACCCGGTCTGCGTCGCTGGCCGCGCGGTCGGCGCGCGATAGCTCGATGTCGCCGCCCATCAATTGCGCAGCCTCGCGCAGCATGGCCCGATCAATGACCGCGCCCACTGAGCTCACGCCGGCGATTAGCGCCGTACCGACGGCCATGGTGACAACCAGCAGCACAAAGCGCCGCAGATCGCCGCGCATATCAAGGAGCCCGATACGCAGCTTGGGCCAGATGTTTCCCATCAGCCGGCCACCAGGTTTTCGCTCAGTTCGCCCTGGCTCATGGTCAGCATGCGGTCCGCCCGCGCTGCGAGCAGGGGATCATGGGTGATCATCACCAGCGCCGTGCCGAGGTCGCGGGTGATGCTGAACATGAGGTCGGCAATGGCCTTGCCGGTCTTCTGGTCAAGATTGCCCGTGGGCTCGTCGGCAAGGAGCAGCTTGGGTTCGGCAACGATCGCGCGGGCGAGACCGACGCGCTGCTGTTCGCCACCCGAGAGTGCGGTCGGCCGGTGATCGAGCCGGCTGCCGAGGCCCACGGCCTCTAGCGCCTTGGCCGCGCGCGCACGCACCTCGGCCATGCTCAGGTCCGGCCGGGCGATCTCAAGCGCCAGCCCGACATTGTCGATCGCCGTCAGCGAGGGAATAAGGTGGAAGCTCTGGAACACAATGCCCAGCGTCTTGCGGCGGAAGCGAGCCAGATCGTCTTCGCCCAGCTTGCCAAGGTCGTGGCCGTTGACCGTGATCTTGCCGCCAGCAGCCTGCTCGAGGCCGGCCAGCAACATCAGCAGTGATGTCTTGCCACTGCCCGAGGGCCCGACTATGGCCACCACCTCGGAAGGGGCGACTTCAAGCGAAACCTTGCGCAAGATGTTCAGGGGACGCCCGGCAACATCCAGGGTGTAGTCGACTTCGTGCGCCGAAATCAGTGGCGATCGAGCTTCCCGCAATTCACCCATCCCTTTGAGCTTGTGGTCTTCCCAACGTCCCCGTCGAGTGGTGCCATGCTGTCACGTCTGACAAACTTATGAAGACAGTTTCCTGCGTCCAGACTGGATAATCACCGATTATTTTGTAATTCGGGGGTAGCGTGGCAGTCATTCGCTGTTATGCAACTATTCTGCAGGGCGCGAAGTGCCCTTGGCGCGGCTTGGGAGGTCGACTTTGAAGTTCGCATTGAAAAAAATGATTCTGGTGACGCTTCTCGCTCTGTCGCCTCAGGCGCTGAGCGCAACGGCACAGGCGGGCGAGGCCGAACTGGCGCTGCTCAGCACCTATATCGGCCAGTGGCGCGGCGAAGGCGCCCTTGTCGGAGGCGACAAGCCGGAAGCTTTCCGCTGCCGCCTCAACGTCGCCAAGGGCAATCAGCAGCGCATCAACTATACCGGCCGCTGCACCTTGGTGGACACGACGCTCTCCATTAGCGGTACCATCGCCTATAATGATTCATCGCGGCGCTATGAGGCTGCCATGAGCTCCAACGCCGGTTTTACCGGCATGGCCATCGGCCAGAACCGTGGCAACTCGATCAGCTTCGACCTCAGCGAAAATCAGCGCGACCGCGGCGGCAGCGATGTCCGCATCGGCTCCAACATCGTGCTGTCCAACAACAATATCGTTGTCAATTTCGAGGTCGAATTCAACAATTCCGGCGATGTTCTCACCGCCAAGGTGCCCTTCGCCCGCTGACAGGCTGCGTGTCAGTCACGATCTGAGAATGGCGAGGACATGAAACACGGTCCTCGCCAGAATTTTGAGATCCAGCAGAATCGAGAAATCCCGGACATAGGTGAGGTCGTGCTCAAGACGGGCGATCGCCTCGTCCGTCGTCCGCAGCGTACCATGCAGGCCGTGGCACTGCGCCCAGCCCGTCAGCCCCGGCAGCATGTCGGCGCGCTGGTCATAGCCCGGCGCGAGGCTGGCGTACTGCCGCCCTTCGACCAGCATATCCGCAATATGCGGTCGGGGCCCAACCAGCGACATTTCTCCGCGCAGGATGTTGAGCAGCTGCGGCAACTCGTCGATGCGTGAGCTGCGCAGGAAGCGACCCGAGGGCAGTAGGCGGTTGTCAGCCGGACCAAAGATCGTCCGCCCCGTCGGATCGCAAAAGCGCGTATAGACCGTTCGAAACTTGTAGATCACGAAACGCCTTCCACCGAGCCCGACGCGCTCCTGGCGAAAGATTGGTGAATTGTC
This sequence comes from Devosia sp. SD17-2, assembly GCF_029201565.1. GTDB lineage: Bacteria > Pseudomonadota > Alphaproteobacteria > Rhizobiales > Devosiaceae > Devosia. The sequence continues at coordinate 3,139,703 of NZ_CP104002.1, read as the reverse complement.
GTCAACGACGACGATCCAGACGCCCACCATCAGCAGCAGGGGGCTGAATAGTACCAGACCAAAGGCCGCGCCGATGACGTCCATCGCCCGTTTCACCGCAAGTGTTCGGCGGCGCCTTGGCCTCCAGTTGGCGCCTTCGTGGTCGCGCCCGAGTGCTGACCCCGCCTCGCTGACAGTGACATTCAACGCCTCGAAGGGTGCACTTGCGCCCATGCTCTGCCCAGCCCCAATGTGGTTAATACTAAGTTAATCACTTTGTTTGGGCACTTTCCAGAGTTCTATTTGCGCACCTCCAAATGGTATTGAGTGGCGTTCCTTTCTGGAGGCTGTTATTTACTAAACATTGAATGGAATTGCTGAGGCCTCCATGGATGACCATGAAGTTGATCTCCGAGCTTTTCTGGCTGTTCTTGTAAGGCAGGCGCGCCTTATCGCGCTGGTCGTCGGTGTCTGCCTTATCGTCGGCATCTGGGTTGCGCTACTCTCGCCGACGCAATACTCCGCCACCGCGCTGGTGCGGGTCGATCCGCGACAGGATGATCTCCTCGATCCTCAAACGGCTCGGCCGCTTTCCCTTGCTACCGAAAATGCTCGCATCGACAGCGAGGTGGAGATCATGCGCTCCGCCCCGACCTTCCTGCGGATCATCGACAATGCCGCTATCGACATCGGCACCATCTTTCCTGACCGACCGGGCATTGCCGAGCATGCCCGCGCCTTCATTGGCATGGGTGAACCGTCGGCACCTGCGCTCGGACCGCTTCATCTGCTGGGGCGGCTTGAAGACGCCGTTACGTTTGACCGGCGCGGGTCAACCTACATCATTGCTGCAACGGCGACGACGGATAGCCCGGATGGCGCAGCGCTTCTCGCCAATGCGGTGGTGTCGGCTCATATAGATTTGCAGCGGGAGGCCAAGATGGCGGCCATTGCCGACGCTATCGAGACGCTCTCGCCCCAGCTTGCAATAGTCTCAGCCGCGCTGGCGCTCCGCCGCGAGGCCGTCGATGCCTTTGTCGATGAAAATATCCGCCTTTTCGCCATGCCGTTGGCGAGCGGCCAGCTGTCGGCCGAGGTTGAAGCCCATCTTGCCTCGGTGAGCGCCGCGCGCGATTTGCGGGGGCGCATCACCCATGCGCAAACCGCGCTCGATGAAGGCGATCTCGCTGCTGTTTCCCAGGCGCTCGCGTCCCAGCCCATAGACGACATGGTGATCGAACGCGAAGGAATGCTGGCGCGCTCGGCTCAGCTTCCTCTGGTCGGCCCGGAAATTTCGGCGATCGAGACAGATCTGGTCAATCTCGAAGGACGTCTCCTCGCCGCGGTGCACGCGGAATTGGACCTGTTGAAGGCGCAGCTCCTGCCGCTCGACGCGGAGATCGCTTCGCGGCGGGACGTCGTACTGGACGGGCTGGACGACGGGTCTTTGCCGCCGGCCGTTGAGGAACGCCTCCACATCCTGCAACGCGGCAACGAACTCGCTCGGACCCAGCATGATCAATTGCTGGCCCGGCTCGATGACCTGCAGCTTCGGTCCGAACTGCAACAGGCCGACAGCCGACTTGTCGTTGCTGCGACGCCGCCGCAACAGCCCTCATCCCGCGGCCTGCCGTTCATCCTTTCCGTGTCCGCCTTCCTCGGCGTCGGGCTCGGGGTCGGCGCCGCGCTGTTCCGCGAAAGCTATATGAGCGGCGTCGTCACGCTCGAGCAATTAGCGCTGCTGACGGGCAGGGAGGTTACCACCGCAATCCCCGCGATCACGCCGTCGTGGCAGCGCGACAGTGGCACGTCGTCGAGCATGGCCGATGCCGTGGTCCGCACCCCTCTTTCCAGCTTTTCGGAAAGCCTCCGCCGGCTGCGGCTTGGCCTCGATCTGCGCCTGCCGTCACCCTATTCCGGCAGCGGCGGGGGCAGAGGACGCGTCATTCTCGTGACCTCGGCGGTGGTGGACGAGGGCAAGACGACGACAGCCCTTGCCCTGGCGCGCACCTATGCTCTCTCTGGTCGTCGCGTGCTCATCATCGATGCCGATCTGCGCCGGCCATCGCTCTTTATCCACCTCGACGCGGCCCCCGCGGCTGGACTTGTCGAATATCTCACCGGAAAGCTTCCCCCCGAGCGCTTTCCCACCGCGATCAAGACCGATCCACTCAGCGCTATCTCGGCGGTGGTGAACACCCGCCCCGGCGCCGGCCCCACCGAGCATCTGCTTGTAGGTGAGCTCTTTCGCAATCTGGTGGTCGCGGCCCGCGACACCTTCGACTACATCATCCTCGATACGCCACCGCTGACCGAGGTGGTGGACGCCGCCTATGCCATGCAGTTTGCCGATGCTGTGGTCATGCTCACTCGCTATGCCGCCACGCGACAGCGCGACGTGCTGCGGGCCATGCGCGTGCTCGAGAATACGCGGCCCGATCTTCCGCCCGTCCTGCTCGCTCTGACCCAACACCCGGAAAAGCCGTTCGTGGCCAACGATCGCTATGTCTCGCACTATGTCGTGGTGCAGTAGGGCAAAGGCTCAATCCTTGCCCAGATGCTTGGGCCAGAAGGCCTTGTGCACTTCTGCGGCCTCTTCCTCGAGCTCCGTCGGACCAATGACCGTGACGCTGCGGGCGCCTGTTTCCAGCACAGAGCGTGAGGGCACCGCGAGGCCAATGCCAGCAATTTCACCCAGCCGCTGTTCCGAACAGGCAAAAACTAGATGCCCGATTCCGGACCAGTAGATCGCTCCGGCGCACATGGCGCAGGGTTCGGTGTTGGAATAGAGCGTGCAGTCGGCCAGAAACGCAGGGTCGTAGTGCTGCGCGGCCAGCTTCACGAGGTTCATCTCGGCATGGTTGGTCATGTCGCGGCCTCCGAAAACGCTGTTTTCTGCGCGCAGGATGATCTCTCCGTCCTTCACCAGAACCGCGCCAAACGGCTCGTTTCCATGGTCGACGGCGGACTTCGAGAGTGCAATCGCCTCGCGCAACAGCGCAGTCTGATTATCCATGCTTGAGCTCCCTGATATCCCCGCGTGACATTATCACGCGTCCGTGACCCAACCAAGTGCAGCCGGTCGGGACAATATGGGGGAGGGGCTTGACGTCGTGGGCTGGGGTCAATAGGTCCAAAGGCGTCGTAGGTTCCCCGGCGGCAACTGCCAACGGGGATTAAAAGGGAACACGGTGCGACGTATCCATCAGGACGCAATACCGTGGCTGCCCCCGCAACTGTAGACGGCGAGTTCTTCCGAATAATCCACTGACCCCATGGGGTCGGGAAGGTCGGAAGCGCGTTGACCCGTGAGCCAGGAGACCTGCCATCGACATTCCTTTCAACCCGGCCGGGGTGTGCCGCGGAGAATGATGATGGCGCTTGCAGTCTATTTGAAAAAGCTCGATCTGATTTTGCCCGCATTGCGTCCCGCATTTGCGGAGCAAGTCGATGAGCCTTCCCGCCTTTAGCGCGCGGTTGCAGCAGTTTGCCGGTGCGCGGCGTCCAGTGCGTCCTGCTACCTTGGCGGTAGAGAAGCTGAGCTGGGGCCCCAAGGGCCACCGCAATCTTGTCTCAGACATCTCTTTCGAGGTTGCGCCCGGAACCATGCTGGCTGTCGTCGGCCCCAATGGTGCCGGCAAATCATCGCTCCTGCGCTGTCTTTACCGCTACAATCGCCCAAGTTCGGGTCAGATCCGGATCGACGGCAGGGATATCTGGTCAGTCCCACCCAAAGACTATGCGCGGCGCATTGCCACCGTGCTGCAGGAACCGGCGGTGGATTTTGGTCTCTCCGTGGCCGAAATCGTCGAGCTGGGTCTGACCCCGCATCTGACACGCTTCGGGCGGCCGGACTGGCGCCGCATCAGCGATGTCCTCAGTCTGATGGGCCTTTCCGCCCTCGCATCCCGGGATTTCGCCACCCTGTCCGGCGGCGAAAAACAGCGGGTGATGATCGCCCGTGCCCTGCTGCAGGGGCCGGACCTACTCATCCTCGATGAGCCGACCAATCACCTCGACATCCGCCATCAGCTCGAAGTGCTCGAGTTGTTGTCGCGGCTGGGCATCACCGTCATCGTCTCCCTCCACGATCTGGCGCTGGCGTCGGCCCATGCAGACACTGTCCTCGTGCTCGATCATGGGCATCAGGTGCAGCTGGGCTCCCCGACAGAAGCGCTGACCCCGCAGTCGGTCAACCAGACATTCGCGGTTGGCGTCGCCATCGACACCCATCCGGTCACCGGGCGCCCCCGTTTTTCCTTTCATCTTGATGAGAATACCGAGACCCCATCATGAAATTTGCTTCCGCCCTTATGGCGCCCCTGCTGCTCGCCGCCGGCGCCGCGACCGCATTGGCCTACCCCGTCACCGTCAATAGTTGCGACCGGGAAGTTACCTTCGACGCGCCGCCATCGCGGGCGATCTCCAATGATGTCAACCTCACCGAAATGATGCTGGCCCTTGGCCTGACGGAACGCATGGTCGGTTACACCGGCGTGTCCGAGTGGAAGACCCTCGACGAGACACTGCGCGTTGGTGTTGCCGAACTGCCCGAACTTTCGCCCGACTACCCCACGCGCGAAGTCCTGCTCGGCGCCGATGCCGACTTCTTCTTCGCGGGCTGGAACTATGGCATGCGGGTGGGAGGCGAGGTGACGCCCGAAACCCTGGCGCCGTTTGACATTGCTGTCTATGAGCTGACCGAAAGCTGCATCCATGTCATGGACCGGCCGAAATCCTCGATCGACGATATGTATGTCGACCTGCTCAACCTTGGCCGGATCTTTGGCGTCGAGGACAAGGCTGAGGCCTTGGTCGCTTCCTATCGCGAGGAGCTGGCCGCGTTCGCCACCACATTGCCGACGGGCGACAAGCCCAGCGTCTTCATCTACGACTCTGGCGAGAACAAGCCCTTCACCGCCGGCCGCTATGCCATGCCCACCGCGCTGATCGAAGCGGCTGGTGGCACCAATATCTTGGACGACGTTGAGGCCGGCTGGGTCGAACTCGGCTGGGAAGCCGTCATCGAGCGCAATCCGGACATTGTGGTGATCGTCAATTACGGCGAAGTCACTGCCGAGCAGAAGATCGCCTTCATGAAGGATAATCCGGCCTTCAAGGACATTCCTGCCGTCCAGAACGACCGTTTCGTCGTCCTCGAATATGTCGAGGCCACGCCGGGCCCGCGCAATATCGCGGCTATCGAGCGCCTCGCCACCGCGTTCAACCCAAGCTGAAAGTAGGGCCGGTCCCTAGGGGCCGGTCCGTTTTGCCATGTCCCATCACCATCTCGTTTCCGGTCCCCGGCACGCCATCCTGCATCAGCTCCCCCTCATTCTGGTGGGGCTGGCCGTTCTGCTTGTCGCGACCATGGTCGCGGCTGTCAGTCTTGGCGCCGTCGCAATCCCCCTCGAGACGGTGTGGGGCGTGATCGCCCATCACATCTTCCCCGGCAGCGTCGAGGTCACCTGGTCGCCTGGTCGGGACAATATCGTCTGGGAAGTGCGTCTGCCGCGGGTGATCCTTGGCGCCACCATCGGCGCGAGCCTGGCGCTCGTCGGTGCGGCGCTGCAGGCCATCACCCGCAATCAGCTCGCCGATCCGCACCTGCTCGGCATTTCCTCCGGCGCCGCTCTCGGCGCGGTCGTCGTGCTGCTGCACACCGGCATGTTCCTCGGTCTTGCCACCGTGCCGCTTTTCGCCTTCGCCGGTGCCCTGGTGACCACCGCGCTCGTGGTCTTCGTCGCCAATCTGTCCGACGCCACTGATGCCAGTCGCCTCGTGCTGACCGGCGTCGCCATTTCCTTCGTGGTCACCTCACTCGGCAGCGTCGGTATTTTCCTCGGCGATCCCCGTGCCGCGCACACCGTTATCTTCTGGATGCTCGGCGGCCTGGGGCTCTCACAATGGGGCCAGTTGCCATATCCGCTTTTGGCACTGCTGTTCTGCGGGTGTTACCTTTTCGCGAACGCCAGAAACCTCAATGCGATGACCTTGGGCGATGAGTCCGCCACCACGCTCGGCATCCCGGCCCGCCGTTTCCGCATGGTCGTCTTCGTCGTCTGTGCCCTTCTTACGGGCGCCGCCGTCGCCTTCGCAGGCGTTATCTCATTCGTCGGCCTTATGATTCCGCACATTGTCCGCATGGTCGTAGGTGGCGACTACCGCCGCGTGCTGCCGTTCTCGGCTCTCGTCGGCGCCATCTTCCTTGTCCTTGCCGACATCGCCGCCCGCATCATCATCCCGCCCCAAGACATCCCGATAGGCGTCATAACCGGCCTCGTCGGCGGCATTTTCTTCGTCGCCCTGACCCGAAAACGCAAACCCCGGTAATATTTGCGCAGGGTTACCCTCGGCATCGTGCGGGAGGTTACACTGCAGGTCTGGTTGGACAATGGCGTGGAGGCGACCATGTCGATGCGTTGGCTGATCTACTTTGAGATGGAGCCAAGCGCGCTTGCCACAATGGTCTGACACAATTCGGCAGGGGACTCGAGGAGCCTGTCGACAGTATTACAATCAGACACTAATCTCCCTTCGGTGCGGCAGTCCCTTAGTGCGGGTTGATGCCGCTGGAAGGGGGACACCGTGACATTTCGTATTCTGCAATTGGGGGCAGGCACCCGCGGGCGCATGTGGGGGAAAGTGGCCAAGATGTCGGACAATGTGCTGACGGCCGCAATTGTCGACCCGAGCCAGGCCTCGCTTGATCTCTACAGCGCCGAAAATCCGGAAACGCCGGCCTTCACCGATCTTAGGGCCGCGTTGGCATCAGCCCAGTTTGATGCCGTTATTCTCGTGACGCCGCCGGATGGGCATTTTGAGCAGATGCGCCGCCTGTTTGATGCCGGCCTGCCAATCCTGGCTGAAAAGCCTCTTGCGACCACGCTGGCCGATGCGGCGGCGATCGTTGACATGGCAGATGCCAGTGGCCTGCCGATGAGCGTCGGCCTCAATTTCCGCTATCTGCCCGTCAACCAGACCATGCGCCAATGGCTGACCGGTGAAAAGCTGGGGCAGGTGGGCTTTGGCCAGTTCAACTATCGTACCAACCGCAACGGCAAGCGTCCGGGGATAAATCGCTATCCCCTCGTCATGGAGCATCCGATGATGCTCGAGCAGACGATCCACCACCTCGATCTCATCCGCTTCGTGCATGGTCGCGAGGTCGAGACCATTGCCTGCCGCGAATGGAACCCGCCCTGGAGCATGTATGCCCACGAGGCCAATGTGAATTGTCTCCTCGGCCTCGAAGGCGGTGTTGAGGTGAACTATCACGGCACGTGGTCCGGCGGCTGGAACGTCTACAATTTCGAATGGCGGGTCGATTGTGCGGACGGTATTCTGGTGCAGCGCAAGCTGCATTCCGATCTCGCCTATGCCAATAGCGCCGATCCCGAGCTGATCGATATCGCTACGCCGGACGCCGCTCCCTATTATGACGACAGCGTTGCTCTGTTGGCAGAGTTCATCGCTGCTGTGCGCAATGGGACGCCTGCGCCCTGCGACGGCCGCGACCACCTTCGCTCCCTAAGCCTCTGCTTTGCCGGCATTGAGAGCAGCCAGAATGGTCAGGCCATCAACATGGCTGAATTCTACGAGCGAAACGGTCTGTCCAGACTGCTCGCCTGATCGCTGCTGGAGAGATGAAGAGGGCCGGTGCGAGCCGGCCCTCTCTTTTGGCTGATTGGAAAAGTGTCAGGCGAGAACTTCGCTGATGCGGTGGGTGCCGCCCTTTTCCGATACGGAAACAGCGGTGACCTTGGCGCCGGGGCCCTTGGCCTTGACCAGCCACTCCGCGCGCTTCTTGGTCGGGGACCACTGCGGCAGCCAGTTCGAAAACTCGGCCTTGCGTTCGTTGCGGCCGGCGAGATTGCCCAGAACCTGCTTCTGCGAATTGATGATCACTTCGGCGTTGTCTAGCTCGAGCGCAATCGTCACCGGCTTGGCGACCTTGTTCTCGATCGCCACATCCGAGAGGTTCGTCGGCAGATAGCCGTGGTTGGCGACGACAGCGGACACCTTGTAGAGGTCCGAGCCGAGCGCCTCGACCTCGAACGCGTCGATCTTCACCTGCGGCGCCGCAGCGGCATGGCGGAGGTTGAACATCGTGTTGTTGTGGCAGATTTCTTCCAGCAACTTGCCCGGCGGATTGCGGTAGCTCCAGATATAGACCATGCCGCCGACTTCGACCTCGCCCAGCTGCGGATGATCGAACTTCTCCCAGTCCCGGAAGCCATGCTCGCCGACATTTTCCAGAACCCAGTTGAAGAGCTTCTGCTGGGTCTCGGCATCGCGCGGGCCGAAATTGAGATAGCCCTTCTTCTCGACGCCGGCGGCGGTTTCGATATCCCACAGTTCGGTCGAAAAGCAGATGATGCCCATCTCTTCATAGACCCAGTCCTTGAGGCTGCCGTGGCGCGCCATGGACTTGTTGGGGGTGAAGTCCTCATAGGTCGAGATGGTCGGGTAGCCGGTCAGGCGCGTGCCGACATTGCCCAGATCCTTGTAGAGCGCCAGATCGCGCGGGCTCATGTCGGCGTCGTACTTCATCATCGAAGGACGCAGGATGATGCCGCCATGGGTGTGATAAGCGCACATGCCGCAGATATTGGGGTGGTCCAGCACCAGCCGGCCCATCGCCATGGCTTCCGGCTCGGAGAACGGATATTCGCCTGCGCCATATTCCTGCGGCGACCAGTTGGTTGGGAAGTTGCGGTTCATGTTCCCGTCTTGCTGCTTTTCGATCGGAACATGCACGCCATCGTAATTGCGGATCAGCCCCTCGGGATAGATGCGGAAATACTCGCCGCCCTCCTCGCCAGGCTCGCGCTGCACCATCAGACGCGGATCGGCCTCCGACTTCTTCCATTCGCCGAGAGGGTCAGGCACGCGCATATTGACGATATAGCCATCGCCATTGATGTCCTGCGGGATCAGTCCCTCGATGCGGTCTTCACCCGGCAGGAACCGGCCATTGCCGCACCAGGGGTGATAGGGCTCGAGCAGGGAGAGTTCGGCACCATCGGGATTGATCCGTGGCAGCACGTAAAACACTTGGCTGTCGACAAGCCGGGTGACTTCCTCGTCGGTCCCATAATTGGTCAGCAGATACCAGATGCCATAAAGCGCCGTTGCGCTCGTCGCGTGCTCCTCGGCATGGATCTGCGCGTCGATGTAGAAGCCCGGCTTTTCAAGGCCCGGACCAGTGTCCGGATTGGTAATTTCCATCAGCCAAACATCGCGCCCGCGATGCGACTTTGCGACCGATTTCAACTTGGCCAGCTTGGGATAAGCCGCCGCCAGCGCCTTGAGATGCTCCGTCATCTCTTCATACGTGTAGTAGGTGTCGAACGCGATATCGACCTTGCCCATGGGGTCTTTCCAATCAGCTGAAACAGAACGAGCCAGCGAGGATCTTCCCCCCGCCTTGAATGGAAAGTTTGTAATACATTCAGCAAATATACAATCGGAATTGAAGGCGCACATTTCCAACGCAAATGTGTGCCTGCGCTATCCTAACGACGGCTGACCGAATGGGCATCGAGAGAAGAAAGAATGAAAGTCGCGCTGCTGTCCAAAATCAGCCCGACGGCGACTGGGCCGGATGCATCCCGTTATCGCGACATTCGGCGGCTTTGTCATTCAAGCAGAGGCGCCAGAGAGCCAAGGCAATTAACGCGTTCAAGTCTGGCCAAGAAAGGTCGCGGATCCAGTACGTACAGCAGTCGCGATCTCCATGAGATCCTTTTGATCGCTTTCGCGACTAAGGCCGCCCTAGAAAATTTCCGAATGGGTAGAAAAGCGCTCAGGTCTTCCCATTGCTGCGGTGACCGCTGCTGGAGTGCGAGGCGGGATAGTCCAGCATGGTATCGGTGCGAGCATTCCGAAGTAAGCGGTGTTCTGCGGCCACGTAGGTTCAGGGTCGCGGGAACTGCACGACGTTGTTGCCGCGCATAAAGGCGATGGCTCCCTCGCTTTTCAGTGTGGCCAAGGCAGCATCACGCGCCTCGCTGTCGGTCTGGAACTGATTGTCCCAGACGTGGCTGTCGTTCTGGTGATCCACAACCTCAAGGGTCCAGGTCTCATCCGTTTCGAGCCGATGGATATTGATCAAGAAGGCATAACCATCGACCACTACCCGCTGGCTTTTTCCTGATGTGACCAGGTTGGGGTCGTCTTGATCGTTCATGGGGGCCTCGTTGCTGGTGGTTTTCTGACTATGCCGCCAGAGCCAACAGCGTCAATCACCCAGGCTTGCAGGATAGTTCCACGGGAGCAGTTCGTTGATCAGGCTCTGCCTATGTCCGGTGACGATGGCATGGAGTGTCGCGGCCAGCCAAGCGTGAGGATCCACGCCGTTCAGCTTGCAGGTTTCGATCAGCGAGGCGATGACGGCCCAGTTCTCGGCACCGGCGTCGTGACCGGCAAAGAGCGCGTTCTTCCGGTTCAGCGCAATCGGACGGATGGTCCGCTCGACAGCATTGTTGTCGAGCTCGATGCGGCCATCGGTCAGGAACAACTCGAGCCCGGCCCAGTATTTGGCGATGTAGCTGAGTGCCTCCCCGAGCGGCGCTTTTGCGGAGACGCGGGCGCGATGATAGTCGAGCCATTCTCTTATTCGTGCGGCGCCCGGTGCTGATCGCTGCTGGCGAGCGGCGAGGCGGTCATCCGGACACAAGCCTCGGATATCGGCTTCAATGGCATAGAGCTCGCCGATGAGCCGCACACCCTCTTCTGCAATCGGGGCAGTGCCGGCGCGTGTGATCTCAACCAGCTTGCGCCGAGCATGGGCCCAACAATAGGCGAGCTGGATACCCGGGCCGACGCGGCCGGGCGCGATCAGCCGATTGTAGCCGGCATAACCGTCGACCTGCAGAATGCCGCCAAAGCCCTGCAATATCCGTTCGGCATGAAGGCCACCTCGGCCCGGAGCATAGGTGAAGGCCACACCGGGTGGTGCGGTGCCATTCCAGGGACGATCATCGCGGGCCAAAGCCCAGAAATATCCGGTCTTGGTTTTTCGCGCCCCAGGATCGAGCACCGGCGCGCGGGTTTCGTCCATGAATAGCTTCGATGACCGTTTCAGGTCCGCCATCAGGGCATCGTAGACCGGACGCAGCTCGAATGCGGCCCGACCGACCCAGTCGGCCAGCGTTGATCTATCCAGATCAACACCCTGACGGCTGTAGATCTGCGCCTGGCGATAGAGCGGGAGGTGATCGGCATATTTGCTGACCAGGACATGGGCGACCATGGCCTCGGTCGGCAGCCCGCCCGGGACCAGCCGAGCCGGCGCCGGCGCCTGCACCACCCCGTCGGTGCATGAGCGGCAGGCATATTTGGGGCGGCGGGTGACGATCACCCGGAACTGGGCCGGGATCACGTCGAGCCGCTCGGACACGTCCTCGCCAATGCAATGCAGACCGCCGCCGCAGCCACAGACCAGGCTTTCGGGTTCAATGATCTCCTCGATCCGCGGTAAGTGCTTGGGGAGCGAACCACGATTGGCGCTGCGCCGCTTGGCCGGCCGGCGGGCGGCGCGATCCTCGGCTTCGTCCTCGGCGTGGACGGCCGCGATGGCCGTTTCCAGATCTTCCAGCGCCAGCTCGAATTGGTCCGGATCGCTCTTTTCCGATCGGCGCCCGAAGGCCGCTTGCTTGAACGCGGCAACCAGCTTTTCCAACTGGGCGATCCGCTCGTCCTTGCGCTGATCGCGCAACGCCGCAGCGACAAGCATCGCCTTGAGGGCGGCAATGTCGTCGGGGAGTTCGGCGGTATCGAGCATGACCGGAATCTACCAGATCAGGCGCCGCCACTCCCGCAAAAAGAGAAGCCCTGAGTCATCCTGCCGCAGTCATTCGACGGCTTCTGGAGCCCGCGCTTCCACGGCCCGAACCCGCCGCCAGTCGAGCCCGGAGAACAGGGCCTCGAACTGCGCGTGGCTAAGCGTCATCAGCCCGTCCTTCACTGCAGGCCAGGTGAACTCATGCTCTTCGAGCCGCTTGTAGGCCATCACCAACCCGGTGCCATCCCAGTAGAGCAGCTTCAGCCGGTCGGTCTTCTTGGCGCGGAACACAAAGACCGTGCCGGTGAACGGGTCCTTGTGCAGCTCGTTCTTCACCAACGCCGCCAGGCTGTCGTGGCCCTTGCGGAAGTCGATCGGCTTGGTCGCCACCATGATCCGCACTCGGTTGGAGGGTAAGATCATGAGGCCGCCATCAGCGCGTGGACCACCGAGGCAATCCGGGCCGCCGAAGCGCCTGGCTCCAGCCGGATGGTCACTGAACCCACAACGACCTCCGGCCCAGCCGATACCGCCGGCTCCGCCGCCGCAAGTGCCTCATCAACGGGATCGACCATCAGCGTCGCAAACTCCACCGCATCCTCTGGTGCCGGCAGCACCAGTTTCCCGTTCCGCGCAAGGGTTCGCCAAGAGGAGACATGGTTGGCCTTCAGCCCATGCCGATCCGCAACTTCACTGACGGTCGCCCCCGGTCGCAACGTCTCGGCGACAATCCGCGCCTTCACCTCATCAGGCCACTGCCGATTGCGACGCCGCCTCCCGCCACTTGTGAGAAGCTCCATTGGAGCGTCCATGGAGAAACTCCCGCACTGACATCAATCAGTGCGCAATCTCATGGCTCACAGCATGGCAGAAGATGGGGGTGGGACAGCGCTTACATTCCGAACTGTGCGGGAGTATTCTGACCACATGTCATGCAGAACGCGCCTATGAAGCTGGGATGCTAGTTCTGGACTGTGCAGCTGCGCGAAGTGGGCTGCGTACGACATCCCAGCTGCAGTGCGACTTCCAAATTGCCGAAACCGAAATCGGAGAGGCGGACGCGCCAGAGGAAGGCACCTGAATAAACTGGAAACGAACCTCGAATGCGTACGCATGAACGCGCGCGCATTCATTCGCCTCCAGAACCTGAGGCCAATGCGTTAACATTGCTCGATGGCTGAGCAGCGACATTTTGATTTTTTTTTGAAGAAATTGGCTGGGGAACCTGGATTCGCAGCAAAACTAAATGTTGCCCGAAAGACGCCGAAAACCGGGGTTTTTGGGCGGCCAACAGGGGCAGTGGACCACGCTGGTGGCCAATGGTCAAGCTGACCACCATAGGGTAACGGCTGAGCCCATCTGAGAATAGTGCCGCATCCAGTCTTTATGCATCCAAGCGCCCAGGGACACGCAACACCAACTCGGCAGCAATGTAAGATATGGGGCGTTGATCAACCCGTCCTGACCTTCCCTGTTTTGCAGAGGGCCTGACGAACAACACGTTTAAGGCAGCTGCATGGGTGGGTCGAGGCATGAGGCGCGAATGGAGCACCCGTACTCGCTATTCCTAGGGTTGAGACTCAATCATAGCCAGTACGCAACTGCTGCTGCGAGCATGACGGCAGATAGATAATTCCGAGCGAGCTTGTCGTACCGTGTGGCGACGCGGCGGAAATCCTTGAGGCGGCAGAACATGGCCTCAACGCGCCAGCGGTCCTTGTAGCGTTTCTCATCGTATCGGATTTTGCGCTTGCGGTTCTTGCGGCCGGGGATCACCGGGATGGTGTTTTGACTTCGAAGAGTGGAGCGAAGACGGTTGGCATCATAGCCCCGGTCCGCGATAATCCTCTTCATACCCGTTGTGTGGGCGATGAGCAGATCTGCTCCCTTCATGTCCGAGGCATTGCCGGGTGTCAGGACGAGGCAGAGTGGTCTGCCGATAACGTCGACAAGCGCATGGACCTTGGTGGTCCGGCCACCACGCGAGATGCCAATGGCATTGGCTCGCGCCCCCCTTTTCCCCCACCTGCACAACGATGGGCCTTGATATAGCTGCTGTCGATCTGGGCGGTCTCGGCAATCCAGCCCTGTTCGGTCAGAGCCGCAAGAATGCGTGCCCATATACCGCGGCGGCTCCAACGGTTCCAACGATTGTAGATGGTGGTCGAAGGACCATACTCGCCAGGGCAATCAGCCCAGCGCCCGCCGCATTTGAGCATGTGAATGATCCCCGAAATCACCCGCCGGTCATCAACCCGTCGGGCTCCAGGCTGGTTCTTGGGAAGGTGGGGCTCAATGGCCACCCAGGCTTCGTCACTCAACCAAAACAGTCTGCTCATCAATGCCTCCGGCTTATCCGAAGCCAGAGAATCTGATTTGCAGCCCCTATTCAACAACCTGATTGGGTTTGGACCCTAGGTTGTGTGGACAAAGTGTCTGACCCACAACCGGATCGACGCGACGAGAACGAAGCCGAGGAAGCTATCGGCGGTTTTGTCGTATCGCGTGGCTAAGCGGCGGCTGTGCTTGAGCTTTGAGAAGCATCGCTCGACGAGGTTTCTCAAGGCATAGATATGGCCGTCGATAACGGACTGAACCTTGCGGTTTCGTTTGGCCGGGATGACAGCGGCCACGCCGCGGGCCTCCAGGTCAGCCAGGATGAAGTCGGCGTCGTATCCCTTGTCGGCGAGCAGCACGCAGGGTCTCGGACCGGGCTGGTCCATGATCGGCACGTAGCCTTTCACGTCGGAGACCTGTCCGCCGCTCAGCGTGACCGCGACAGGGAGGCCGAGAGCGTTGCTGCGGAGGTGGATCTTGGTCGAGAAACCACCACGAGAGCGGCCAAGACTTTGGTCCGCATCCCCTTTTTTAGCGCGCCGGCGGCGTGCTGATGGGCGCGGATGATGGTAGAGTCGATCATCTGAACGCTATCGTTACCCGCTCCCGTCTCGTTCAAGGCCTCCAGCATCACATCCCAGATCCCCGCCTGCGTCCAACGCCGGAACTGGCGATAGACTGAGTTCCATGGGCCAAAATGGCTGTGCAGATCCCGCCAGGCGGTTCCCGTGCGGGCTATCCAGAACACCCCATCCAGCACCAGCCGATGATCACGCGGCCGCCGACCTCGTCTCGGACCCTTCTCCACCACGAACGGTTCGAAGAAGGCCCACTCTGCATCTGACATCAAACCCCGAACCAACGCTGCTCTCCGCAAAGAACAGCGTTGAATCAGCGATTAGCTGATTTGGGAATCCACTTCGTCCACACCGCCTAGGTCGGGTCAAAATTCATGGCTGTCGTTGCATCCCTACATTGTTCATGACAGCGAAAGTGCTCCTTTGAATGAATACAATTGGGGCAAATAGTTTAAGCTTCGGGCGATCTTGGCGCCATAGGGTGAAATGGGGCTACGGAGATCAAGATGAAATACAGACAAATCCGCTCCCACCTCCAGGACGCCAAGTGCCTTTTGGATGACAGTGACGAGGTCGATCGACACCTTGCCCTTGTCTTGGATCATATCGCCGAAACGGTGCTGCGCATTGAGCACCTGTCCAACGAGTCCGGCAACGTATTCAGTTTCTCGGCGCACGTTCGGAATCACCCGTCAAAAGTGAGGCTCAATATGAGATCTCAAAATACGGGTGACTCCAAAAAGTGATCGTGCCGCGGCGAGTAATTAAGGAATTTCGAGGTTACATTTCGTCGAACTCAAGTTCCCTTGGCAGCGATTACTCATGAGTGTCAGTCAGCTTTTTGAAACGCTCACCCTAGCAGTGCCGGGTCTAGTTTGGGTTTCCGATGCTCAGGGCCACGTGGAGTTCAACAACGCGCAGTGGTCTGAGTTCACCGGCTTACCGCAGGAGAAAGGCCTGGGCTTGGGTTGGCTCGACAGCATTCACCCGGCTGACGCTGCCGCCTTTCGGGCGCAGCTGCCCATGCATCCGGATGCCTTCGAGAATGTTCAAGCGGAAATGCGCGTTCGACGGTACGACGGCGTGTATCACCGTCACCTCTTGAACGTTCGTCATGTCGGCGATGGAAAGTGGGTGGGCTGCGCAATCGATGCGCATGAATGGCTGACCGCGGAATTAAGGGATGCGACCCAAGGCAATATCCTCGAAATGGTCATTGGGGGTGTCGCGCTTCCGCACCTGCTTGCAGAGCTATGCAAAGCTGCGGAGCGTCAGGTACCGGGTGCCACCTGCAGTATCCTGCTGGTTGACGCAGTCGGCGGACGCTTTACCGCAGGTTTTGCACCCAACTTGCCGAACGGATTGATGGCTGCGGTCCCGAATATAAAAATTGCGACCGGGGTGGGTTCCTGTGGCACCGCGGCCTTTGAAAAACGCGACGTGATCAGCACAGATATTGGCAGCGATCCGCTCTGGGACAGCTGGCGGCAGTTGGTCTTGCCTTTGGGTTTTCAAGCTTGTTGGTCTAAGCCGGTTTTCGCTGCCAATGGCGATGTCATTGCTTCTTTTGGGTTCTATTTTCGCGATAAGCGAGGCCCCAGCCCTGCAGAGCTTCAAGAGTTAACACGTCTTCGCGGACTGGCCTCTCTGGCAATCGAGCGCGCCCGTATGTTTGAAGCTTTGCGAGAAAGCGAAGAACACTATCGCTATACCGTCGAGCAGAACCCGCAGATACCGTGGACCGCTGACCCGCGGGGACAAATCCTTAGCGTGTCATCACGTTGGGCAGAGATGACGGGCATTTCTCAGACTGATGCTTTAGGAAACGGATGGCTTCAGGCGCTCCACCCCGACGATGTCGCGCCAACTGTTGAAAAGTGGGCGGAAGGACAGGCGAGCGGGGAACCCGTGGACTTCACCTATCGAATCCGCCTCAGCACAGGCCAATATCGGTGGGCACGGGCGAGAGCAACTGCACGCCGAAATGAGCTTGGTACGATCATTAAGTGGTACGGCGCTGTCGAAGATATCCATGAACACCATCTCGCCGCAGAAAAGCTTAGACGTCAGGTCTATGAAGATGAACTGACGGGCTTGCCGAACCGGCGTCGTTTTGTCGAGGAGCTGAGACGCCGCCTTGCCTCGACACATGATCCCATTGGCTTGATGGTCCTGGACATGGACGACTTCAAACTCGTCAATGATCGGTATGGGCACCTCACTGGCGATGCTGTACTGCGCTTGTTCGCGCGGTATCTTCAGCGCATCGTGGAGCCTAATGAGTTTGTGGCAAGGTTGAGTGGCGATGAGTTTGCCATCATCTGCCGTCATATCTCTGATGATGTCTGTCTGGTCGAGCGCGCGCAGTCCATAGAAGCCAAGCTCGAGGCATCCCTCAAGGGCATCAAGAAGGCGCGGTCATTGCGGCCGAGCATAGGCTGCGCGGTGGGTCAGCGTGGAGAAAACCCCGATGAAGTCTTCAAGCGCGCCGATCTCGCTCTTTACGCAGCCAAATCCGCGGGGAAAGGCACTGTTCAGCTGTTCAACCCTGCTATCCGAAACGCGGCATCGAAACGCAGTCGAGCTTTGGAGCTCGCAAGAACCGCTTTGCGGGAAGACTGGATCGAACCCTACTATCAGCCCATACTTAGCCTCAACCATCATTGCCTGCGGGGCTTTGAGGCGCTGCTGCGCATCAATCACCCTGAAGAAGGCCTTCTATCCCCAAGCGTTATTGACGATGCCTTCGATGACCCCCGTTTGGCAGACAGCATAGGTCTCCGAATGGCTCAAGTGGTCATTGAAAACTTGGGGCTCTGTGCTGCCGAAGGCCTTGCCTTCGGGCAAGTTTCTATAAATTTGGCGACAGAGAACATCGTCAATGCAGCCTTCGTGACCAGTGTTCTCGGCATGCTTGATCAAAAAGGCTTGCCCCACAGCGCTATCAAGCTTGAAATCACCGAGCGCGTTCTGATGGCTGAGGTTGGTGAATCAGTTGTCGAAAATCTCGCACGACTGCGGGAAAGCGGCGTGGGCATCTCCTTGGACGACTTCGGCACCGGGTATGCCTCTCTGATTCACCTGCAGTCTCTTCCAGTGGATGAAATAAAGATCGACCGGTCGTTTGTGTACGGGCTTGGAACAAACAATAATAAAGGCGAAATTGTCAGGGCAATGCTTGGGCTGGCTAAGGCGCTCAATCTCACCACAGTTGCCGAAGGCATCGAGGCGGATGCGGAAGCACGCGTGCTGAGGGAGTGGGGCTGCGACTACGGGCAGGGCTATTTGTTCGGGAAGCCTATGAGCTTTGAAGCGGCCAGTGAGTACGCCCTAAAAAGAGCAACTAATATAGTTGTCGATAACTCCTATCGTAGATCGGGGCGCTGAAAGCTGCACGGAAAGTTGAGGGACGCTATGGTCGTTTTGGGGGAATATGAGTGGTGGAGGCAATGACAAAAGTAGCCGCCACTGCAGAGGATGCTGGAACTTTTTTGTTCGGCCGAAGCTATAATATGTTACGCAAGATCGTCGATCGCGCTGCCATAGGTATGGCCGTGACGGGTATGGACGGGGTCGTGGTCTATACTAACAGCGCATTCGAGCGCGAGTTCGCGCTCGACCGTTCAACTTCAGCCTCCATACTTCATGGGTTCTTCGATCCTCGGGATCTAGACGTAATTTCGGCGCTCTCGAACGTCTTCGCGGGTCGGAATGAAGGTTACGATGGCGAACACCTGTGCCGGGGGCACGGTGGTAAGATGATTTGGGCACTGATAGCGGTGTCAGTGCTAAAATCTGACACCACGGGCGAGCCTATCTATGTAATAGTCCAGGTCGGCAGCATTGACCGTCGCAAGCAAGTGGAAAGTGCGCTTGCCGAAAGCGAGAGTCGCTGGCATTTCGCTCTTGAGGCTGCCAGGCAGGGGGTCTGGGATCACAACGCCCGAACCGGACGCATGTTCTACTCACCGATGTGGCGCATCATGCGCGGTATCCCACACGATGAGGCAGTCGATGATGATCAGGAAGCTTGGCTGGAGCGCGTTCATCCCGACGATCGTGACCGCATTAGGCCGAACGTTTCCCGTCAAAACAAGGGGGAGCAGGGGTACGACATTCTGGAATATCGTGAGCGTCATCGTGACGGGCACTACATTTGGATTCTCAGTCGCGGCAAACCTGTGGAGTGGGATGAGAATGGTAATGTCTTGCGCACGGTTGGAACCGATACAGACATAACTCATCTCAAGAAGATCGAAGCTCGCCTGGCGCACGCTGCGTCTCATGACAGTTTGACCCAGCTTTTCAACAGACCAGCGTTCCAGACTTCCGTCGAGACGGCCCTCGCCGGTCTCGCGAGTAGCTATTTGGTCTTTCTTGATCTCGACCACTTCAAGCCGATCAACGATGCCCTAGGTCACGCGGCAGGGGATAACGTGCTGGTCGAAGTTGGTCGTGTTCTGCGTCATTACATCCTGCCGACCGACGCGGCTGCCCGTATTGGTGGCGATGAATTCGCGGTTCTTCTCAACCATACTGATAAGACTAAGGTCTATGAGATCGCTAAGACCGTTTCCGAAGCGATCCGCTCCATCACAGTCGGTCAGGTACCGGCCGGTGATTTGCCAACATTTGGTGTCAGCGTCGGTATCGTCGGCCTTTCGTCCGAAATGGATTTCGGCACCGCCCTAGCCCGCGCTGATGCCGCGTGTTATGCGGCCAAGAGAGCCGGACGCGGTCGCATTGTCATGCTAGATTGAGTAATAAATCTACCATATGCTGCGGTGGCTTTCAGTGACCTAACCTTGTCTGCGGCCGGCCACTGCCAGCGCGCCGTCAAGAGGAATCAACCGCTTGCCGCAAACACTGCACGACCGGCTCGACGCAGCCCTGCTGATCATCGCCCTTACTGGGTTGGCCAGCGGATTGGCACTGATGCTGGCGGGGCAGGCTCAACTGGCCGCTCTGGCGTGGTCTGCCGGCGTACTCCCTATCCTCGCCGCACTACTGGCGGAAATTGTGCGGAGCCTTGCCAAGGGCGAGGTCGGTCTGGACATCGTGGCCGCTCTATCGATGTCCGCTGCCTTGCTCTTCGGCGAAACACTGGCAGCCGCCGTTGTTGCCTTGATGTATTCCGGCGGGACTTTCCTTGAGAGTTTCGCCGAAGGCCGCGCCCGCCGGGAGATGACCGATCTGCTCTCGCGGGTCCCGCGCACAGCGACCCGGCATCGTGCTGGCGCGCTCGAAGAGGTAGTGCTGGACGACATAACGCCCAACGATCTGCTGCTGATCCGGCAGGGAGACGTGGCGCCGGTCGATGGAATAGTCGAGAGCCAGAGGGCCTTACTGGACCAGTCGGCACTGACGGGTGAATCCATGCCAGTGCGCCTGGGCGACGGTGGGGAGGTCATGAGCGGCTCAACGAACATTGGCGAAGCCTTTGACCTGCGCGTCACGCGGCGCGCTTCGGAAAGCACTTATGCAGGTATTATCCGGCTGGTCGAGGCAGCACAAACCTCAAAAGCGCCGATGGCGCGACTGGCGGACCGTTACTCGTTGCTTTTCCTCGCTGTCACGGTCGTCATTGCCACGGCTGCATGGTGGTCGAGCGGCGATCCGATCCGCGCTGTGGCCGTTCTGGTGGTGGCAACCCCCTGTCCGCTTATCCTGGCCGTCCCGGTGGCCTTGGCCGCGGGCATGTCTCGCGCCGCACATTATGGCGTGCTGATCAAGGGGGCAAAACCGCTCGAAGCCCTGGCGCTCATTAAGGTCCTGGTACTGGACAAGACGGGCACGCTGACCGACGGGCGTCCCCAGATCGTCTCCATTGAGCCGCTACAGGCGATGTTGGACGATGAGGTGCTCTGTCTGGCCGCCTCGCTCGAACAGGCTTCCAAGCATCCGATGGCGCGGGCGATTGTCAGCGCCGCCCGCGCACGCGGCGCTGCTCTGCAAGTTCCCCAGCAGGTCATGGAGGTCCCTGGTGAAGGTTTGGTCGGGATGGTTGGCTCCCGCCAGGTGATCGCGGGCAGCGCAGTATTTGTCGCATCGCATATCGGAACCCTCCCACCCGAAAGCCAGATCATGGCGGTAGGCTCGGCCCTCGTGGCGGTGGCCATCGACGGTCAGCTGGCCGGGCATATCGTCATGGCCGATGCCCTGCGGGCTGGAACGCCGGGCCTGTTGGCGGGGCTGCGTGGCGTGGGAATTAGTCGTATCGTGCTGGCAACCGGCGATCGGCAGGCGG
The DNA here is from genome assembly GCF_029201565.1 of Devosia sp. SD17-2. Classification (GTDB taxonomy): domain Bacteria; phylum Pseudomonadota; class Alphaproteobacteria; order Rhizobiales; family Devosiaceae; genus Devosia. The sequence continues at coordinate 3,118,774 of NZ_CP104002.1, read as the reverse complement.
TGGCAGAAGCGGTCACCCAGGGCCTGGAGCTCGATGCCATCCACGCCGAGCTGACGCCAGACCAGAAGGTGGCGCTGGTGCTGGCGGAGCGTGAGCGTGGCCCCATTATGATGGTCGGCGACGGGGTCAACGATGCGCCGGCTCTCGCTGCCGCCGATGTGGGGGTGGCCATGGGTGCGCGCGGGGCGGCTGCATCGGCGGAAGCGGCCGATGTCGTGCTGTTGGTCGATCATCTTAATCGCCTGCTGCCCGGCGTCGAAATCGCGCAGGGCGCGCGCCGGATTGCGCTGGAGAGCGTCGTGGCCGGCATTGGCCTGTCGGTGCTGGGGATGATTGCCGCCGCCTTTGGCTATCTGACGCCGGTGCAGGGGGCATTGCTGCAGGAAGCAATCGACGTGGCGGTTATTTTGAATGCGTTGCGGGCGCTGCGTATAACGCCCCGGTCATCCGCCTTGCCAATAGGAGAACCCAGAACATGAGATTGTTGTTGCGCGCCATGCTCCCCGTGCTTGTGGCCATGGGCAGTTTCGCCGTCGCGGGCCCAGGCGCCGCGCAGCCATATGATCCCGTGGAAATGGGACAGGAGCTGGTGGGCATGTACTGCGCGGACTGCCATGCCATCGCGGCCACCGGCCAGAGCCCGTTTCCGCCCGCGCCGCCGTTTCGGGAACTGCAGCTGCGCTATGATGTGGAATTGCTGAGCGAGGCGCTGGTCGAAGGCCTGACGGCCCATCCGGACATGCCTGAATTCGAATTCGACCCCGAGCAGGCCGCCGCAATCATCGCCTATCTCAAGTCGTTCGAACCCTAAGGGCAGCGTCTGCCCTTGTTTTCAGACCAGTAGCTGCAGCATGCCGTACCAGTTCTTTAGCGAGGAGAAGCCGATGTATACCCATATTTTGATCGCCACCGATGGTTCCGAACTGGCCGAGAAGGGCCTTGAACAGGGCCTGGCCCTGGCCAAGCCGCTCAATGCCAAAGTCACGGTGCTGTCCGTTTCAGAACCGCTGCGCCAGGACATGGCGAGTGCAGCGCGCATGGGCGGCATCGATGATCCCGTCACCCGCTATGACCAGCAGATAGAAGCGATCATGAAGGATCGGTTTGCCTCCATCGCGCAACGCGGCTCCGAATATGGCATTGCGGCCGAGCTTGCCCATGAGATCGACATCTCGCCTGCCGAGGCCATTGTAAGATATGCCAAGCTCAATGGGTGTGACCTGATCGTGATGTCCTCGCATGGTCGTCGTGGCGTGCAAAAGGTGCTGCTCGGCAGCCAGACATCGGAAGTGCTGGCCCATACCACCATCCCGGTTCTGGTCGTTCGCTAGGCCAGCACCACCCCTAACACTTCGCCGCTGCAGCGATGGCCGGCCTCGCTCCCAAGGAGCAACAGGAGACCCTTTTCGATGAGCAAACCGTCTGTGCCCCGGCAGATCACGCTGGCTACCGACCTGAGTGCGCGCAGCGATCGCGCCTATGATCGTGCAATGGCGCTTGCCCGGGACTGGCAGGCGCAGATCCAGATCGTTCATGCTGTCGAGGCATTTCAGTATGCCTATTGGAGCCAAGGACCCTCCTGGCGCCGCTATGATCCGGTGGCGGTAGCCCAGCGTAAACTGGCACGTGAATACCCCGATTGGCCTGCGGCCGGCGCGTCGCTGATCGTCAAGAATGGCGATGCTTATGACCTGGTGACTTCGGCGGCGCTGGACAGTGGGTCCGAACTACTGGTCACCGGCATAGCCCATGATGAGACCTACGGCGCCGACAAGTTGGGTCGGATGGTGGTGGAACTGGTGAAAAATGGTCCGGCGCCAGTTCTCGTTGTGAAGGGGAGAGCGCACCGGCCGTATCAGCGAATCGTTCTGGCGAGCGATCTATCCGAAGTGTCGCGGCGGGCGATCGGTCTGGCCGTCGCTGCTTTTCCTGAAGCTCAGTTCACCTTGTTCCATGCGTTTGACTTTCCTTACAAAAATCAGATCGACGACATGGCCAGCGTTGAGAGGGAGTTGCGGGCGCGCGAAATGGATCGGGCTCGGGAATGGCTGCGGGAGAGTATCGGTTCCAAGGCCGACTCCGTTGGTATCGTTGCGGAGTTGGGCAAGATCGCTTCCAACCTAGCGAAATATGTAGCAGACAAGGAAGCTGACCTTGTTGTTGTGGGATCACCGGGGCGTTCTGGCCTCGCCGCAGTCTTGGTTGGCAGCGTCGCTATCGAGATTCTGGAGCAGGTCGATTGCGACGTGCTGGCTGTGCGACAACAGTGAGCTAACGGGGGACCATCAGCGCACTCGCACACCGTGCCTCGCGACGAGGAAGAGCTGACTTCGAGACTGCTGCCCCAATTCCTTAGCGAACCATTCCCGTGAGCTCTCGCTGCAGCGCGGCGGACAGATCCTCTGCGGAATCATAGAGCAGCTCGAGCGCATAATGGGGGTTGTGGACGTGGATCGCTGCATCCGCCCCCACGAATTTCCAGTTATAGGCTGCCTTGAGCAGACGGGGCGTCCAGCTGGCATAGGCGACGGGCGCCCCATCGCTCTGGTCCGCCAGGCCATCGCCATTGTGGTCGGCGAAGAAATACGGATGACGCGCAGCGTCAAAGACGATGGGCGTGCCGACAACCTCGCGGGCATAGTCGGCTATCAGTGCAAAGAGGCGCTTGCGATTGGCGGCAATGTCCACGGCGATACCCTGTTCGAGGTTGCCGCTGCCATCATGGCTTTGCCGCGAGATACGAATATCCTGGGAGGCGCCGGTCTCGTGGCAGGTCAGGCAGGTTTCCTGGCTGACCGTCAGGTTGTGCGGCTCGTGGCAGGATATGCAGGTCGAGACCGGCCTCGCATGCACGAAGCGCGGCTCGTAGGTCTTTCCCGGATAGTGATAGCCCAGCGCCCCCGTACCGCCCAGCAGGCTGGCTGCGGCCGTGGCATAGTGGGGATTGATGAAGCGCAACTCGGCATCCACGACGTCTTCGGGACGCTCGGCCACGGCCTTTTCAACGGTGACGCTGGCGGCGCGCCCCGAGTGGCAGGTCATGCAGGCCGCCTCGAACCCGGTAACCGGGTGTTGCTGGCCGGAAGGCAAGGTGACGTGGGTGACGGTCTGCAGTCCGGGGCTGTGGCAGGTATCGCAGTCGACGACGCCTCCGACCGGAATTGGCGATTGTGGCAGGCCCGGCTCGCTGCCGTCCAAGCCATGGAGCGAGCGGAATCCCGCGCCGGAATGGCAGGTGGCGCAGACAGGCGGAATCTCGCCCTCGTCATTCCAGTGCGCAAAAGATTCCGAGTGGGCATCGGCATGGCCCGAGCGCGCCCATTGCATGATTTCCTCGATATCGGGCGTGCGCGTCGGGCTCTGCGCGGAGGTGGCGACAACCGCGAAGATCAGTGGAATGGTGCCTGCCAGCAGGAAGTGTCGCATGCGCATCTGACTTGCCCCCTCGCTTAACCCGTGAAAGACTCGTTGGCAGACTGCAGCTTGTCAAGCGCGTCCTTCGGGGAGATTCGTCCGGCTGGCGCCGCATGCGGGGAGATAGGGACATATTTGGACTAGGACGGGGGCTCTCAATCCCCCTTAGCACGCCAAATCCCCTGCCGAAGGAGCCCGAGACGCTCATAACCGACGAGGCCGGGCTAAGCGCCAATGCCCTTGCCGATTTGCGCGCCGAACCGCTCGTGTCGCAGGGGGATATCGTCAAACAAGGCACGCCGGTGCTGCGCGACCGCCGCCATCCTGAATATGTCATCACCGCGCCCATGGCCGGCCGCGTCACCGCGCTCGAGATCGGCGCCGGGCGGCGGCTGAGCAGCATGGTGTTTGCGGCCGAGACGCGCCAGCAACAGCATCGCTATGATGCGCGCGCCGCCGGTGAAGAGATTGCCGGCAAGACTGGCGGTGCTGCATTGCGTGCGCTCTTGCAGGAGACAGGCCTGTGGCGGCGGTTCAACGTCCGCCCCTTCGGTCGCATTCCCAAGGGTGACGCCACGCTGGCGGCCATCTTCGTCATGGCGGTGGATACCCGGCCCCTCGCAGCCAGCCCCCGTATTGCGCTTGACGAGGGCAGCGCAGCAGCGCTTCAACGTGGGATTGCGGCCTTGGGCACACTTTGCGCGGGACCTGTCTTTTTCTGCCAGGATCGCGGGCCGGACATCGTCCAGGAGATGGACCGTCTGCACATCATTCGCGTCGGCGACCTGCACCCGGCGGGCCTGGCTGGCCACCGAGTTCTCGACCGGTTTCCCGCCCGGCTTGACCGCCAGGTATGGGACATAGGCGTCGACGATGTCGTCGCCATCGGGGAGTTGCTGGAAGAGGGCACTCTGCCGACTACCCGACTGGTGGCGGTTGTGGGGCCCGGGCTGCGCGCCAGCCGGCTGGTCCGCTGCCAGCCTGGCGCTGACCTGAGCGAGATCTGCTACCGATCGCTGAAGCCCGGACCAACGGTCATCCTTTCCGGTTCGGTGCTGGACGGTGCCCAGGCTCGCTGGCTGGGGGAGAAGGACCGTCAGGTGACGGTATTGCCGCGCTCGGACACGAAGCCGCAGAGGCACTGGCTGGATGCCGCGCTACGCCGCGCTTCTCGTCCCGAACCGATCATTGCTACCGCGGCGGTCGAAGAGGCCTTGGGCGGTTTCATGCCCGGCATGGCATTGCTGCGGGCCCTGTCGGTCGGGGATGATGAGGCCGCCGCTGAACTCGGCGCCCTATCGCTGGTCGAGGCGGATTTGGCCATGGTGGACTATGTCACCGCCGCCTCCCCGCGGTTTTCCGACCTGCTTCGCGCCGCGCTTGACCGCATGGAGGCAAATACATGATGCGAGGCATCTGGGATCGCGAGACCGTGGCGGTGATCATTCTGGCAGCGGCCATCCCCGTGGCGGTCACCTGGATCTGGCAGGAAGGCTCGGCCGGTGCCACACGACTGCTGTTCGCCATTGTCGTCGGCGGGGTATGGCAGGCCATATTCACAATGCTGCGGGCACAGCCGCCCAGCGCTTCGGGTATCGTCTCGGCGCTGCTCATCGCCATGCTGGCGCCCGAAGTCGGACCGTTCCAGTTCGTTCTGGGGGTCAGTTTCGGCTTCGTTTTCGGCGAACTGGTTTTCGGCGGCTGGGGTCGCAGCGTGCTGAGCCCTGCCGTGGTTGCCGTCGTGTTTCTCGGCTTCGGCTTCCCGCTGGCCGCCTGGCCGCCACTTGCGGTTCCGCTGGGTTGGGCGACCATACCGGCGGCGCTGCTGCTGCTCGCACTGGGTATCCTGCCCTGGCGGGTGCTGGTCGGCGCCCTGGTCGTGCTGGTTGTCGGCGGCGGATTCAGCCTTGATCTGCTAACGAGCGCGGTGGCCGTTGTCCTAGTCCTACTGGTCTGCGATCCCGCGACCTGCGCGTCTACCGCATCGGGCCGCTGGCTCAATGGCGCCCTGTTCGGCGCGCTCATCGTGCTTTTTTCCGCGATCTGGGCGACCGCCCCAGTCCAGACCGCCGTCTCGGCGGCGCTGCTGACGGCGCTCACCACACCCCTACTGGACGAGATCACCATCGCCATGTGGCGGGCGCTTCGGAGACATCGGCATGGCTGACCTGAACCCTTTTCGGCTTTGGCGCGGGCTTCTGGCACTGCCCAATGAGAGCCGCCCCAAGACCATTGCAATAGCCTTCCTAGTTTCGGCGATCTGTGCGGTGCTGGTCACGGGCGCAACCGTGATGCTGCGGCCGATACAGGCGCAGAACCGCGCCGTGGAACAGCAGGCCCGCCTCGAAGCCCTGCTGGCCGAAATACCCGGACTGACCCAGATTCTGGCCCAGTCCGATGACATGACGCTTTCGACCGTGGTGGTGGATCTGCTCCGGGCCGAAGCGGCGCAGGACATAACGCCCGAAACCCTGCCGGCCGCCCTAGCGGACACGGCGAGCTGGACACAGCTTTCCCCCCAGCAAGACATCGCCAATCTGGGAAGCAGAGCCAATCTAAAGCAGATCTACCTGCTGCGCGGCCCCGACGAGCAGGTCAAAGTCGTCATCCTGCCGGTGAGCGGCACCGGTTATGGCGGCCCGATCGAAGCCATGGTTGCCGTGGCCGATAACATGAACACGGTGGCGGGTCTTACCGTCCTCTCGCATGGGGAGACGCCGGGCCTGGGCGCGCGGATCACGGAGCCGGCTTGGCGGCAGCAGTTTTCCGGCAAGCGCATAGCCGATGACACCGGGGCGGTGCGCCTGACCGTCGCGCGGGGTGGCGGCAGCAGCGAGTTCGAGGTCGATGCCATTACCGGGGCGACGCGTACCAGCACTGCCATGGCCAAGATGCTGCAATTCTGGCTGGGGCCGCAGGGCTACGGCCCCCTGCTCCAGGCGATCCGGCGGGGAGAGTTCTGATGGCCGGCTGGACGACAGTCACCGACCCCATCCTCCGCCAGAACCCCGTGACCTTGCAGATCCTGGGCATCTGCTCGGCTTTGGCGGTGACCACGACCCTGGCCGCCGCCCTGACCATGGGCGCGGCATTGACCCTGGTCGTCGTCACTGCGGGCGCGATCATCAGCATGATCCGCGCGCACCTGCCTTCCTCGATCCGGCTGATCGTGCAAATCATCATCGTGGCTTCGCTGGTGATCGTGATCGATCAGTTCCTGCAGGCGTTCTTCTATGAGATGAGCCAGCGCCTGTCGGTCTTTGTCAGCCTGATCGCGACCAACTGCGTCGTGCTGGGCCGCACCGAATCCTTTGCCCTGCACAATCGGCCGCTTCCGGCGATGGCCGATGGCCTTGGCAATGGGCTGGGCTATTCGTTGGTGCTGGCGATTGTCGGCAGCGTGCGGGAACTGTTCGGCCAGGGCACGCTGCTGGGCTATGCGATCCTGCCGACTGTGGAACAGGGCGGCTGGTACGAACCGCTCAGCCTGATGCTGCTGGCGCCCAGCGCCTTTTTCCTCCTCAGCGGACTGGTCTGGGCCATCAGAAGCTGGCGCCGGGAGCAGATCGAGACGCCTGAATATAGCCTGGCACCGACACGGGATGCCGGCACATGACCGATCTCGCCGGCCTCTTCATCCGCTCAGCCTTCGTCGAGAACATGCCGTTGACGCTGTTTCTGGGGCTGTGCACCTTCCTCGCCCTGTCGCGGCGGCCGGGCACGGCGGTGGGACTGGGCGTTGCAGTCATCGTGGTGATGGGTGTCACGGTGCCGGTCAATCACCTGCTCTACCAGTTCGTACTGGCGCCGGGCGCCTGGACTTGGGCCGGCCTGCCCGATCTCGACCTAAGCTATCTGCGGCTGCTGACCTTTATCGGGGTGATCGCTGCGGCGGTGCAGCTGGTGGAAATGGTGATGGATCGTTATCTGCCCGCGCTCTTCAACACGTTCGGCGTGTTTCTCTCGCTGCTTGCGGTGCACTGCGCCATTCTCGGGGGGAGCCTGTTCATGGCGGATCGGCGTTATGACCTGGCCGAGAGCACGGTGTTCGGACTGGGTTCGGGCACCGGCTTCGCCTTGGCGGTCATCATGCTCTCGGCAATCCGGCGCCGGCTCGCCTATGCCGACCTGCCCGGCGGATTGCAGGGGCTGGGGATCGCCTTCCTCATTACCGGCATGATGTCGCTGGGCTTTTCCACTTTCGCCCAGGTGGCATTGCCATGATCGAGATCGCCCTGGGCAGCGCCCTCATCATTGGCCTGATCCTGGCCCTGGCGCTCGGCCTGCTTGCCGCCCGCTCTCGACTGGTGCCCGACGTGGCGCTGTCGGTGACCGTCAATGGCGGACAGGTGATTGCCGCCAAGCGTGGCGCCAAACTGCTCGAAGTCCTGCAGGGCGCCGATATTCCCGTTCCCGCAGCCTGCGGCGGGAGTGGCACATGCGGCCAATGCCGGGTTACCGCCACCGGGCCTGGGGCGGGGGAATTGCGGGCGACCGAGCGCGGGTTGCTTTCGGCCAGCGAACGGCGCGCCGATGTGCGCCTCGCCTGCCAGCTCAACCTGCGTGGCTCGGTCGAGGTTACCGTGGCGCCGGAGATCCTTTCCGCGGGGGCCTTTACCTGCACCGTCGCGAGCAACCGCATGCTGGCGCCGCTGATCCGCGAACTGGTGCTCGACCTGCCGGCCGGGCAGGATATCAATTTCCGCGCCGGCGGCTTCATGATGCTGACGGCACCGCCTTACGAGCGAGACTTCGCCCATCTCGAAATCGACGCCGAGCATGAACTTACCTGGTCGGTCGCCGGCTGGGAGGCGCTGCGCTCGCAAGTGTCGGAACGCACCAGCCGGGCCTATTCGCTGGCCAGCCGACCCCAGGACCGCGGGCAGCTTGTCTTTAATATCCGGTTGGCCGTGCCTCCAGCGGGGCAGGAAACCGAGATCCCGCCGGGAATTGTTTCGTCCTATCTGTTCGGCCTGACGCGGGGCGACACGATTGAAGTCTCCGGGCCGTTCGGCGACTTCCATGTCCAGCCGAGCGAACGCCACATGATCTTTGTCGGGGGCGGCGTCGGCATGGCCCCATTGCGGGCCATGATCCACGAGCAACTCGGGCTGGGCACCAGCCGAGCCATGTCCTACTTCTACGGTGCCCGCGCCCGCAACGATCTATTCTATCTCGACGAATTCGAGCATCTGGCGACGCGGCACCCGAGCTTCGACTGGACCGTAGCGCTGTCCGATCCGGCCCCGGGGGACCGCTGGCATGGACCAACCGGCTTCATCCACCAGGTGTTGCGCGATGCGCTGCTCAAGCATCCGGCTCCCGAGGATTGCGAATACTACCTCTGCGGCCCGCCGGTCATGATTTCTGCGGTTCTGGCCACGCTCGACGAGCTCGGCGTTGAAGCGCATTCAATATTCAACGACGATTTCGGGAGCTAGGACATGCGGACGCGCAATCCCAACCGCCGCCTGGTTGTAACCATGGGACTTTCCGCGCTGGCCATGCCGGCACTTGCCCGCACACCGGCATCGACGCAGACTGTGACAGGGCCGGCATTCGGCACCCAGTGGCGGGTCGTGCTGCGCGCGGGGGCTGACCCGATCCGATTGCGAGAGATGATCGAAAGGCTGCTGGCCAGGATCGACATGCAGTTGTCGCCTTGGCAGGCCGAAAGCACTATCGGCCGCTTCAACCGGCTGCAAAGCACGGACTGGTACCGCGCCGACGAGGCGGTGGTGACAGTCGCTAAGGCGGCGCTTGCCGTGCGCAGCGCCAGCGGCGGCTGCTTTGATCCTGCGGTTGGCCCACTGGTCAATCAATGGGGCTTTGGGCCGATCACGGGCGAACTGGGCGCGGATCGGGGTTTCGAGTTGGGCGAGGCGGCCTTGCGCAAGCATGATGGCGAACTGACGCTTGACCTGTGCGGGATCGCCAAGGGCTATGCGCTCGATCGGCTGGTCAGCCTGCTGATGGACGAGGGAGAAGAGGATTTCGTGGCCGACCTGGGCGGCGAGATCGCCCTGCGCGGCAGTCATCCCAGCGGGCGAGGCTGGCAGGTGGCCATTGAAGACCCGCGCCCGGACGAGAGCGGCGCAGCCGAAATTGTCGCTCTCGGCAACCGGGCTATCGCCACTTCAGGCGACAAGATCAACGCCTTCAATCTCGGTGCACGTCGCTTCAGCCACATTATTGATCCCGCCACGGGCGAGCCGGTCGCGACAACCATTGCCTCGGTCTCCGTCATTGCCGACGAGGCGATGATCGCTGATGGTTGGGCCACCGCGCTGATGGCTGCCGGCGAGCGGGGCCCGGCCTTGGCTGAGCAAAACAGCCTCGATGCGCTGTTCGTATTCCGCGATGGGCTGGGTGGCCTTGAGCGCATTTCCACCCATTGCTTTGCCGCGCACATCGCCTGAGGGAGTAACGAATGGAGATGCTTTTCGCGCTCGTCATCGTGCTCCTGGTGGCGCTCTGCCTTGGTCTCGGCCTTTTGCTGCGCGGGCGTCCACTGCAATCATCCTGTGGCGGCATGAGTTGCCTGCCTGACTCGGCGCGCTGTGTGGGTTGCCCGAGCAAGGGCCGAGGAGCACCAACGGAATGAGTGAAGCCATTGCCGGGATCATGCGCACCCAATACCTCACCTTGGAGGCCGATACGCCGATACGACAGGCCGCGGGACTGCTGCATGCCAATGGCGAGGAGGCGGCGCCTGTTGTGGATGCCGCAGGCGCGTTACTGGGAATTCTGACCCAGAAGGACTGCTTTCGCCCGGCCATGATGGCCAGCTATTACCAACAGTGGCGCGGAACCGTGGGGGAGCAGATGAGCCACCCCGTTCGCACCATCGATGCAACGAGTGACATCGTTGCCGCAGCGGAAATGTTCGCTTCCGAGCCGTACCGGTCCTTTCCGGTGCTCCGGTTAGGACAGCTCGTTGGCATGCTCCGCCGCGACGATGTCTTGGGGCGGCTGCTGGAACTCGGTTAGGAACTTCGGCACGAACGCGTCGGAGACACAGTGGAATATCCAGCTACGCTGATGTCTTGCGTCGAAGTTGGCAGATGAGTTTTACGCCAGCAGGTCTGACGAACGACCGGCCGCGGCAAACATAGGTCTCGGCCATACCATCAAAGGCGTCCCAGTCTATGGCGGCGGCATTGCCATCGCTGGCGCGCCCCTTTGGTCGAGCTTTCCGTAAGGGAAGCATGTGCGCGCTAGGGGCCGATGAGAGGGAGGGGATCGTGGATATTCTCGGTGTCCTGGCTGGGGGAGATCGGCGGTCAATTGGTCGCGTCCCCGAAATCGTCAGCTTCGTGCTTCGGAATCCGGAGCATCTCCCTGTATTAATTGAGGGTATGGAGGTTGATGAGTAAGCCTCCGGTGAAGGCCGCCTTGCGATAATGGTGCCTGGTGCTGATGCTGCGCTCATAAGGACGCACATAAGAGCGCAGCATAATGCATATGACGGTTATTTCGGGCCCTGAGCGCCGGCGACGCTGGAGCGCGGCGGAGCGAGAAGAGATCGTGCTAGCCTCGTTCGCGCCAGGCGCGGTGATTGCCGAGGTCGCGCGGCAGTTCGATGTATCGACCAGTCTGATCTACAATTGGCGCCGCGACGCTCAGCAGCCCGAGGCGATGTTTGTGCCCGCCGTCATGGCCGAGGACGAAGCTCCTGTGGTGCCGGAGGTGCTCGGGGATGGCCTTGCAAATAGTCCGGCGATCCGTCTCGATCTGGCTGGAGGGACGACGGTGAGCATTGCCGCGACGGCGCCCGCTCGGTTGATCCTGACGGTGCTGCGGGCACTGCGATGATCCCGGTTCGCTCCAATGTCCGCGTATGGCTGGCCAGCGGCCATACCGATATGCGCAAGGGGATGGGCGGGTTGGCGCGCCTGATCCAGGAAGGGCTGGGGCGGGACCCGTTTGCCGGGGACGTATTCGTGTTTCGAGGCCGCAGCGGCTCGCTGATCAAGGCGCTCTGGCACGACGGTGTGGGTCTGTCGCTCTATGCCAAGCGCCTTGAGCGGGGTCGCTTCATCTGGCCGTCCACCGTCGACGGCGTGGTTCATCTGAGTGGCGGGCAGATGGGCTATTTGCTCGAAGGCATCGACTGGCGCAACCCGCAGCAGAGCTGGCGCCCGACGCGGGCCGGATAGGGTACATTTTCTTCGGCAATGGCAGCATTTTTGGCTTCACGCCAGGCGATAGCTATGATTCCATCATGGTCATGCAAGCCAGCGTTTCGCCCATGCCAGATGACGTGGAAGCCCTCAAGGCGGCGTTGGCGGCTTCGCGGATCGAAGTTGCAGAAGCCAAGGCCGAGGCAGCAACTGTCCGGGCTGAGCGGTCTGATGATCAGGCGCTGATCGCCCATCTCAAGCTGCAGATCGAGAAGCTCAAGCATCAGCTGTTCGGCAGCAAGTCCGAGCGCAGCCGGCGTTTGCTGGACCAGCTCGAGCTGCAGCTTGAGGAACTGGAAGCCACGGCTAGCCAGGATGAGGCAGTGGCCCAGATTGCGGCCCGCAAGGTCGCTGATGCACCCGGCTTTGAACGCCGCCGGCCATCACGCCAGCCCTTTCCCGAGCATCTGCCGCGCGAGCGTCGTGTCATTGCTGCGCCCTGCGCCTGTCCAGCCTGCGGCGGAACGCGGTTGAGCCGGATCGGTGAAGACGTCACCGAGACGCTCGAGGTGATCCCGCGACAGTGGAAGGTCATTCAGACGGTACGTGAGAAGGTCGCCTGCCGGGACTGCGAGAAGATCAGCCAGCCACCGGCGCCGTTCCATGTAGTGGCCCGCGGCTGGGCCGGTCCAGGCTTGCTGGCGATGATGCTGTTCGAGAAGTACGGGCAACATCAGCCCCTCAACCGGCAGGTCGAACGCTATGGCCGTGAAGGCGTGCCGTTGAGCCTGTCGACGCTGGCCGATCAGGTGGGTGCGGCTGCGGCCGTGCTCGAGCCCTTGCACCATCGGCTTGCCGCCCATGTCATGGCCGCCGAACGGCTGCACGGGGACGATACGACCGTGCCGGTCCTGGCCAGGGGCAAGACGTCAACGGGCAGGATCTGGACCTATGTCCGGGACGATCGACCCTTTGGTGGTCCGGCCCCGCCGGCGGCGCTGTTCTACTATTCGCCCAACCGCGCCGGTGAACATCCACGGCAGCACCTGGCCGACTGGTCCGGGATTCTGCAGGCCGATGCCTATGGCGGCTATGCCCGGCTCTATGATGCTGGCCGCCAAGCCGGCCCGATCACCGAAGCCGGATGCTGGAGCCATGCGCGCCGCGCCTTCTTCGTGCTGGCAGATATCGAGGCAAGCGCCCGCCGCAGGGCTGACGGCAAGAAGCCGGCGCCGATCTCGCCACTTGCGCTTGAGATCGTACAGCGCATGGATCGCCTGTTCGAGATTGAACGCGCCATCAGCGGCCAGTCATCACCCGAGCGGTTGACGATCAGGCGCGAGCTGAGCGCGCCATTGGTGGACGGACTCGAAGCCCTGATGCTCCAGCATCGCCCTGGACTGTCGCGGCACGACGATCTGGCCAAGGCCATGGACTATATGCTCAAGCGCTGGCCCGCATTCACCCGGTTCCTTCACGATGGCAGGGTCTGTCTGACCAACAATGCCGCCGAGCGGGCTCTGAGAGGCATCGCACTTGGGAGGAAGGCCTGGCTATTCGCCGGCTCCGACCGTGGCGGGCAGCGTGCCGCTGTCATGTACAGCCTCATCGTCACCGCCAAGCTCAACGATATTGACCCGCAGGCCTGGCTCGCCGACGTCTTGGCCCGCATCGCCGATCACCCCAGCCATCAGCTCGACGATCGGTTGCCATGGAACTGGGCGGCCCAGCATCAGATCAGGAAGACCGCATGATCAGCGATCGCATTGCCCGGCTCCACATCCAGCTCGACGATGTGGAGCCCTCCATCTGGCGGCGTGTCGAGGTGCCGCTCACCAGCAGCCTCAAGGCCGTTCACGACGTCATCCAGGCCGTCATGCTGTTTGAAGACTACCATCTCTTCCAGTTCGAGATCGGCGACCGCCGCTATGGCTATCCCGACCCAGAATGGGGTGACGAGATGCGCAACGCTCGTAACGCCCGGCTGGGTGCCATGCTCGCCCGCGGCGAGACCCGCTTCACCTACACTTATGACTTTGGCGACGACTGGCGCCATAGCGTCGTAGTCGAGGACGTTGTCGCTGCAGACCCGGTGGTTGATTATCCACGCTTCATCGAGGGCGCCCGTCGCGCCCCGCCCGAAGATGTTGGAGGCCTGCCCGGCTTTGAAGAGTTCCTCATGGTCATGGCCGATCCTGCCGATGAAGAGCATGAGACCACTATGACCTGGTATGGCCGCCCCTTCGAACCGGACGATATCGATGTGCCCACAATAACCCAGCGCCTCGGAAAGCTCGCCCGCAGGCGCGCGGTTGGAAAAGCCGCATTTGAGAAGTCGCGGAACCGCATCAACTAACCCGGGTCACCCAGAGTCCCATGACCACGCAGCTCAACAAGGAAAGCTCCGTCAAAACCATCGACCGTGTTGCGGTTGAACTTGGGGAGGACGTCGACCGGCTTTTTGAAATCGCCATCGAGATGGAGCCTGAAAACGGAACGCCAGGCCTAGAGGTCCCTTGCGCATCCGAGGGGAAGAGAATTTAGAAATTAAATTCACGTGAATTCATAGGATATAAACGCAAATCAGCCTATATTCACTCTTGGCAGGCAAGCGCCGGAATTGCCCCGAGTTGTCGAGAGACAGCAGCACTCTTTGCAGTGTGGATCAGGGGGCCGGGGGCCTGCCGCTCTCATTTGAACGATAAGGCGAAGTCCAATTGCTTTTGCGGCATCGGATTTTGCATCGCCAGGGGAGTGAGGGTTAATCCGCAGTTCAGCGCACATCCTTGGTCTTTTATGAAGCGCGATCTGATCGCCTCCGCGTAGCCTGTCTCACAGTGACCGTAAATGCCTGGCTCAAAAGCATTGAATGTGGCGCTCGTAACGACGTCTGCAAGCTGCAAGCCAGCGCGCTTTTCATGGTTTTCCACTCTGATGTCGTCTGGGTCAAAAACGCTCCAATCAATGGACCGAAGCGGCTGTTTTACTTCTTTTCCATCCCTCATCAGGCGCAGGTATTCGGCCATCACTTGGTAGTCTGTGCCAGTTCGCCGGGAGAATGTGATGGAAAGGCTCGCCTCTGCGTGGCCGGATCTAGTCGCGTGCCGTTTGCACGCAACGGTCAGGCGCTCGAGTAAGAAGCGGACAAGGTAGTTATATAGGTGCTGCGGCTGTTTGAATATTTCGTATTTGCCGCTGTGCCTGATGGTTCTCTTGTTGGATAAGACTACGCATGCGCCAAAAGGCTTTGATGCCAAATGGGTGCATGCAGCGATCTTTTGCTCGTGCTTGAGGTGCTGGAAGTGAATATCTCGCTTCGCCCTTTGAGGGAAAATTGCGCCGATCTCATCTCGCCATTTCGTAAGGTGAGCATCCTGTTCTGCAGTAAGGAACATTGCGCCTAGGCCGAACCACTGAGACGCCCCGCCCTGTCGCCCGTATTCCCTGATCTTCCCGAGCCCTTCGTCTCCGGCCTCATCGATATATGCAACGTACTTCAGGGGTAGGTCTCCTCATTTCCCTTGTTGGTCCAAACGCCTTACTCATGCCCCTCTGGCTGCTGCCTTTCCCCCTCTTTCAACCGACAGCCTCAACCACCGCTCGGCCTCAAATGCTGCTCGATCAGCTCCCTCGCCATATCCATGACTTCTCAATAACCGGCTCAAGCACGGAATACCCATGCCGACGCAACGCCTCATCTATATGGGCATGCTCTGCAGGATAGTGCTCTCGCACCTTGAGCAGGATGGCAACGACGGTGTTAAAAGCCGCCAAGGCATTTTCCCTGTCCCAGCCCATGTGGAAATCGCTGGCGTGGGATCGCAGGGCGCCAGCGCACTTCCGCACAAAACGAGCCGCTTCGCGTGGCGACATTCGATATAAGGCTGGCACGGGGTCCATCTCCGCTCCTGCGTCAATCCCTGGCGCCGTCACCGGCAGATGCTCTCACACGGCACGCCGTCGCTGTCCCCGTCGAGCCGCCCGCCCCATGAGCAATTATGGAGATACCATCGCGCCTCCTGACAAGAGCCGATGCGTCCGCATGTCTTCCTCGGCTGGCAGGAGTAGGACTGGGCGACGGTCAAGCCCGTCTCTTCAAGAACGGCGCGGCTGATGCGCTCTTCTCCGAATGCAGGAGCTGACAGCAGGAAAGTCGCCAGCAATATTCCAATATATTTCATGATGCTTCCCCCAACACTCGCAAGGTTGGCATCCGAAAGTTTTTCTGTCGAGTCTTGTGGTCAGCGGCACCACCATTCGTGACCATCCGGCCATCGCCGGGCAAGTCGCTCCGAAATCAGGATATCGCCAACGTCGACGCCGTCTATACGGATCGTTGCTAGCGTTCGTCCGTGCCGATCATTGCCGAAGGTCTCCAAAGTCCAATCGTTGGAATTGAGCAGTTCTCGTAGACGCGAGCTGGCCTGATGAGCCAGTTCCACCTCCGTGGCGCCACCGCAGATGGCCGTGCTCGGTTCAGGGGTGTCGAAGTCCAGCAGGCGGAGGTTCATCCCATTCAGCCAGAGCGTGTCGCCATCGACGATGCAGGTCTTGTCAGAGGTGTTCGGCTGCCCCGGCCGACACATTTCCAGGCCTCCAGCTTCCGCAGAGACAGGAGATGCAAAGAGTAAGGTTGCGAAGACCGAGAGAGTGATAGCGGCGTTTCTGATGGCTGGCAGGTTACTCTCCATCGTTGTGCGTGGGGAAGCGTACAAGGGCTGGCTGGAAGTCAGCAAGGGCGCTAAGGCTGTGATTGACGGGTAAAAGCCGCCACGAGCTTGCTAGGCGCCTCCTAAGGGCATTCCCAGCCCATGGGAGGAACGGCAATGGCGCGCCAATGTCGGTAGGCCCCATGCCGTTTGGCCTCTTGCTTGTGCCAACGCTCAGGCAGACCATGCAACGAGGTAGCGATCGAGCGGAAGGGAGAAGCATGTCCGATCCGAGAGATGCTGAGAGCGAGAAGCGGGCTTGGCCGGCGATCTGGCGCGGCTTGAAGTGCAAGTGCCCCAAATGCGGCAAGGGCTGGCTGTTCCACCACTATCTTGAACAAGTGGACCACTGCTCTGAGTGCGGAGAACCACTAGCTTACTACAAGGCTGGGCTCTTCCTGCCTTTCGTTGTGATCACGGTCGTGATTCACATTATCGCGGCAGTAATGCTGGACATAGAACTGCGGGGCGGAGCAAGCCCGATGGCCTATTTGTATACTCTCGTTCCTCTCTCCATCATCATGCCATTGGCCATCCTACCCTCCTCAAAGGGTGCAATCGTGGGCCTGATGTGGGCGAAGGGGTGGAGCGACGAACAGGATCGCTAGTTGCCGTCTAAATAAGCAGCCATAGGGCATAGGCTTTCATCCGGACTGCCGACCGTCGGGCAACTGATTGAGCATGACGCCTATGTCGCCGAAGCTTGGTCACTGAGGCATTCGGCGGGCATCTCTATGCGGAGTGGGAGGACTAGATCGGCTGATGCCGCGCCATGTGCCGACTCATGTGCCACGGCGCAGCCGTGTGCCTTTGTCCTTATGTGTATTCACAAGGACTTAGCTGCACGGCACACAATGGCACATAAAGGCATTGCCATGATGGCAACACATCACGCAACCTATTGATTTCATTTAGGAAATTTTTGGCTGGGGAACCTGGATTCGAACCAAGATCGACGGAGTCAGAGTCCGCTGTTCTACCATTGAACTATTCCCCAGCAGAGGCCTGCTGGCCGGGTGGCTGCACCGTGAAACGCGGTTCGCTGTGCAGCGCTGGGTCTGAATAGACAAAGGTTTCGGCGATTGCAAGTGCCCCTGTGGATAGTTGCACAATGAACGTGTGCATTGCGCCAAACCGAGCCTTGCTCTACCGTCGTTTTCGACAACGCAACACCAAAGCTGTCTCTGGGCGCGGCCGGCCGGTCCGACCTGCGACGGGGCAGCGCAAGGAGATCGAAGTGACCGATTCTATTCGGTCCGCCGCTGCGCCGGTCCCTCGGGCCGACACGGCGCTCCGCACCCCTTCCGATTCGCCTCGGAAGGGAAGGGCAGGGGCTGCGCCCCCGCCAGTGGCGGAGCTGCGGACGGGGCATTCTCCCCCTCCAAGACGCCAGCGCGGGCCGCTCTATGCGGCTCTGGACCTGGGAACGAATAACTGCCGCCTGTTGATTGCCCGCCCGCACGATCACGGTTTTCGCGTGCTGGATGGTTTTACGCGCATTGTGCGCCTGGGTGAGGGGGTCTCCGTCACCGGTCGTCTCGGTGACGCGGCCATGGAGCGCACCATGGATGCGCTGCGCCAGTGCCGCAACAAGCTGCGTGACCACCAGCCAACACGGATGCGCCTGATCGCGACGGAAGCCTGCCGCGCCGCTGAAAATGGCCCGGCCTTTCTCGAACGGGTCAAGAACGAGCTTGGAATCGAGCTGGAGATCGTCGATCGCCGCACCGAGGCCGAGCTTGCCGTTACTGGTTGTGCCGATCTGATCGACAGTTCTGCCCAGGGTGCGCTGATGTTCGACATCGGCGGTGGCTCGTCCGAACTGGCCTGGCTCGATTTTCGCGGTGGCCGTCCGCGCTCGCAGGGCCGCATGTCGGCGTCGATTCGCTCGTGGCAGTCTCTGCCGGTGGGCGTGGTTTCCATCGCCGAGCGTTTTGGCGGGGTGAATGTGACGCCCGAGATTTTCGAATCGATGGTGTCGTTTGTGTCGGACCATCTGCGCCAGTTCCGCGGGCGCGAGAAACTGCGCCAGATGATCAGCACGCACCCTGTGCACCTGATCGGCACATCGGGAACCGTGACGACGCTGGCCGGCTTGCATCTCGGGCTCGAACGCTACGAACGCCAGAAGGTCGACGGGCTGTGGATGCGTCGGGACCAGGTCGACGAGACCATGCGCATCCTGCTCAATATGCCCTTCGAGCGGCGTGTCGCCCATGCCTGCATTGGCAAGGACCGGGCCGATCTCGTGCTCCCGGGCTGTGCAATTTTTGAGGCCATTCGTCGCGAATGGCCAACCGAGCGCGTGCGCGTGGCCGATCGTGGGCTCAGGGAAGGCATTCTGATTTCCCTGATGGACGCAGATCGGGCCCATGCCCGCCCCTATCGCGCAAAGAAGAGGAATGGTCATGGTGGATAAGGCTCTCGGAACAGGCGGTCGCAAGTCCGACAAGGACCTGAAGATCCGCCTGAAGACCGCAAAGGGACGGACGACCTCGTCCACGAAATGGCTGCAGCGCCAGCTCAACGACCCTTATGTGGCGCGTGCGCGCGCCGAGGGCTATCGCTCGCGCGCGGCCTTCAAGATCAAGGAACTCGACGAAAAGCATAAGTTCTTCAAGAAGGGCATGCATGTCGTCGATCTTGGCGCAGCGCCAGGCGGATGGTCGCAGGTCGCGGCGCGGGCGGTGGGTTCCACCGCGGAAAATCCGTTGGTGGTCGGCATCGACTATCTGGAGATGGATCCCATCCCCGGCGTCATCCTGCTGCAAAAGGATTTTACCGACGAGGACGCGCCTGACGCTCTGATTGCCGCCATGGGGGGCCATAAGGCCGATGTGGTGATGAGCGACATGGCCTGGCCGACGACGGGCCACCGGCCCACCGACCATCTGCGCATCGTGCATCTGATCGAGATCGCGGCCGATTTTGCCATCCAGGTCCTAGCTCCGGGCGGCACCTTTGTTGCAAAGGTGTTCCAGGGCGGCACCGAGCATGAGCTGCTGCATATGCTCAAGCGCAATTTCAAGACCACTTTCCACGCCAAGCCGCCGTCCAGCCGCTCCGGCTCCGCCGAGGCATATCTGGTTGCGAAGGGTTTCAAGGGCTCGGACGCGGCCGAAGGCAAATTCACTCCTGAGGAGTGATTTTAGCGGCCGAGGCCATGAGAGCTACGCTCGAATGGCGGGGGGGGCCGGCCGACGGCCAAAACACTCCTGAAAAGTGATTCCGACGGGTTTGGTTTAGAGCGAACTCAATGCATGCGCGGGCCACCAAGCAATTGGTGGCCCGCATTTTTTGGCAGGCGCAGGAAAAGGAGCGTCGCCACGGCGCCGACGGTGGCCACAACGAAGAACGCCACGTGGAAATCGGCGAGGGCGAGTTCTTCTCCACCGCGCAGCCGGTGCGCCAGCTCGAGCGTGCCGCCACCCAGCGCCACGCCCATGGCAAAGGTGAGCTGGCCCCAGACCTGGCTCATCACATTGGCCTGTCCGGCGTCCTTGTCCTCGATGTCGGCAAAGGTGAACGCGTTGGAGCCGGTCCAGAAGGTCGACTGCCAGAAGCCGGTGAACAGCAGAATGCCCAGGATAAGGGGGATCGGCGTGTCGGGAGTGTAGAACCCCATCACCAGAATGCCCGCTGCGGACACCGCAGTGGAGATCACCAGCGGATACTTGAAACCCCAGCGCGCGAAGAACCAGTTGGCGATGAACTTGGCCACAAGCGCGCCCACCGCGCTGGCGAAGGTCACCATGCCGCTTTCGAATGGCGAGAGCCCGAAGGTGAGCTGGAGCATGAGCGGGAAAAGGAACGGAACCGCGCCCTGGCCCAGTCGGAAAAAGGTGCCGGCGAGCATGGTGATACGGAAACTGGTGACCTTCAGAAGACGCAGGTCGAGCAGCGGATATTCGGTCGACAGGGCGTGCCGCACGTAAAAATAGGCGAACCCGATCCCGAGCGAGGCGGCGATAATCCCATAGATCGGCGGCAGGGCCGGCAGGCTGATCACCGAGCAGCCGAAGGCAAAAAGCGCGAAGGCGAGGCCCGCCATGATAAAGCCTGGGCCGTCAATATTGCGCGGCCGGTTGCGCTGCTCGTTCGGCAGGGCAAAGCCGACCAGAACGATCCCCAGCACCCCGATCGGGATGTTGATGATGAAGATCCAGTGCCAGGAAAAATAGGTGGTGAGGAAGCCGCCGAAAGGCGGTCCGACGATTGGCCCGATGAGGCCGGGAATGGTGAGCCACGCCATGGCGTCGACCAGTTGGTGTCGCGGCGTCGCCCGCACCAGGACAAGCCTCGCCACTGGCCCCATCATGGCTCCGCCCATGCCCTGCAGGAACCGCGCGCCCACGAACTGAGCGAGTGAACTCGACATGGCGCAGCAGAGCGAGCCGATCATGAACACCAGCATGGCGATGCGAAACACGCGCCGTGCTCCGAAGCGGTCGGCCATCCAGCTCGAAATCGGGATGAAAATGGCGAGGGCGACGAGATAGGCCGTCAGCGCCAGCTTGAGCGAAATCGGGTCGGTGCCGATATCGCTGGCGATGGCTGCGAGCGAGGTGGCGATGACCGTCGAGTCCATGTTCTCCATGAACACGGCGGTGGCGAGAATGAGGGGTACTGAGCGGGACACGGCACTTTGCCAGCGGTTCGTCGCCGCCGGTCACTCCTTGCTGTGGGCAACATGGCCCGAAACATTGCTTCCGGCATGTGCCGGCAAACGGAAATAGACGAGGCTGGCCAGAATGCTGAGTCCACCCACGGTAAAGAACGCGATCTGGAAATTAACGAGCCCGAGGTGCCCGCCGCTGAATGCGCTGGTCAGCTCAAGGATCGCCCCGGCCACGGCGACGCCAAACGCGATCGACAATTGCTGGCACACCGCCACCATGGCTGTCGCCTGGCTGGCCTCCTCGTCGGAAACATCGGCGTAGCCCAGCGCGTTCGAGCCGGTAAAGAACAGCGACCGCATGACGCCGCCAGCCAGCAGGATCGCCATCATCACCGGCACCGGCGTGTCCATGGAAAATGTCCCCTGCGCCGCGATCAGGAGGCCGCCGACAACGGCCGCAAAACCGAGCACGCGTGGAAAGCCGAAGCGCGCATAGAGCCATTCACTGAGGAATTTGCTCATGATGGCGCCGATCGCCGAGACGAAGGTGATTGCCCCCGATTGGAACGGATTGAGCCCAAAGCCGAGCTGGAGCATCAACGGCAAGAGGAACGGCATGGCGCCAACGCCAATCCGAAAAACCGAGCCGCCCGTGATCGTAGAGCGGAAATAGCGATGCCGGAGCAGTTTGGGGTCCAATAGCGGATATTTCACCCGCCGCGCGTGGAGCAGATAGAGGATGCAGGCTGTCACGCCCACGGCAAGGGTAAGATAGCCATAAACGATCGGCAGCGCCGGGAGACTGATCACCGACAACCCGAAGACCGTGCCGGAAAAGGCCACGGCGAGGATCATGAAGCCGACGAGATCAATCGGTCGCGGTGTGCGCTCGTCGGGCACCTTGAGATAGAGGCTGGCGCAGATGATGCCGATGATCCCGATCGGGATGTTGATCCAGAAGATCCAGTGCCAGGAGAGGTAGGTGGTCAGGAAGCCGCCGATCAGCGGCCCCGATACAGGCGCAATCAGAGCCGGCATGGTCAGCCAGGCCATGGCCGATACGAGCTCATTGCGCGGCGTCGAACGCACCAGCAGAAGCCTGCCCACGGGTGTCATCATCGACGATCCCATGCCCTGGAAAAAACGCGACAGCACAAAGCTCTCAAGCGAAAAGGCAAAGGAGCAGGCGAGCGATCCGAGCATGAAGACCAAAATCGCCAGCCGAAAGATATTCTTGGCGCCAAAGCGGTCCGCCATCCATCCGCTGATCGGGATAAAGATCGCCAGCGACACGAAATATGCCGTCAGCGCCAGCTTAAGCGAAATTGCGTCCGTGCCGATATCAGCCGCGATGGCGGGCAGAGACGTCGCGATGACGGTCGAGTCCATCTGTTCCATGAACAGGGCGACCGCAAGAATCAGCGGAGTGATACGGAGGACGGGCATGGTCGACAGGGAATCGGCGGTCAGAACCGAACCGCGTCAACACTATGGCGGGCTTTACTGCCGCTGGCCATAGGCCTTGGTCTGTCACGACCGGCCAAACCTCACTCTTATGCCACGCAATAAAAGCGCTGTCTTCCCGGAAAAAATGCAAAGGCGCTGTGCAGCCGAACGGCCGCCAACCCCTATGCAAGCCGCGCCCCCGATGCTATTCACCCTCGCCAACCTGAACCCGCGACTTCTTATGCGCCGGTTCATATTCCAACATCTCTGTTCATTCAGAAGGCAGGAAGGGTCTGGCCTTGGCGAAGATTATTACCACTATTACTGGCGATGCAGCTCTGACGTTCGACGACGTCCTGCTTCAGCCAGCCCGTTCGGATATCCTGCCCACTGAGACGGATATCTCGACCTACGTCACCAAGGACATAGCGCTTAATCTGCCGATCCTGTCCTCCGCCATGGACACCGTCACCGAAGCCAATATGGCCATCGCCATGGCCCAGGCTGGCGGCATGGGCGTCATCCACAAGAACCTCACGGCCTCCGAACAGGCCGAGCAGGTGCGGATGGTGAAGTCATTTGAAAGCGGCATGGTGGTCAACCCTATAACCATCGGCCCGAATGCCACGCTGGCTGACGCCTTCGCGCTCATGCAGAAGAGCCGCATCTCCGGCATTCCGGTCGTCGAGAATGGCGGCGCTGGTGGCCGTGCGATTGGCAAGCTGGTCGGCATCCTGACCAACCGCGACGTCCGCTTCGCGTCCAATCCCAATCAGCCCATCTCCGAGCTGATGACGCACCAGAACCTTATCACCGTGCGTGAAGGCGTGTCCAAGGAAGAGGCTAAGGTTCTCCTCCATCGTCACCGCATCGAAAAGCTGCTGGTCGTCGACGAAGACTATCGCTGCATTGGCCTGATCACCGTCAAGGATATCGAAAAGGCGCAGCTGCATCCCAACGCCGTCAAGGACGAACAGGGGCGCCTCCGCGTTGCCGCCGCGTCGACCGTCGGCGACAATGGCTACGAACGCTCCCAGGCCCTGATCGATGCTGGCGTCGACCTTCTCGTCATCGACACCGCCCACGGCCACTCGGTGCGCGTTGCCGAAGCCGTCGAGCGCATCAAGCGCGAAAATAACGCCGTGCGCATCGTCGCCGGTAATGTCGCAACGGCAGAAGCCACTCGCGCACTGATCGATGCCGGTGCTGATGCCGTCAAGGTCGGCATCGGTCCGGGCTCGATCTGCACCACCCGCATCGTTGCCGGTGTGGGCGTGCCGCAGCTCGCAGCTGTCATGGCCTGCGCCGAAGAGGGCGCCAAGTCCGGTGTGCCGGTTATCGCCGATGGCGGCATCAAGTTCTCCGGTGATATGGCGAAGGCCCTGGCCGGTGGCGCATCCTGCGTCATGGTCGGTTCGCTTCTGGCTGGGACCGACGAAAGCCCCGGCGAGGTCTATCTCTATCAGGGCCGCTCCTACAAATCCTACCGCGGCATGGGCTCGGTCGGTGCCATGGGTGCCGGCTCGGCGGATCGCTACTTCCAGCAGGATGTGCGCGACCAGATGAAGCTCGTTCCCGAGGGCATTGAAGGCCAGGTTCCCTATAAGGGCTCGGCCGGCGCCGTTCTCCACCAGCTCGCCGGCGGCCTTCGCGCCTCCATGGGCTATACGGGTGCCCACACGCTCAAGGACTTCCGCGAAAACTCCGTCTTCGTGAAGATCTCCGGCGCCGCGCTCAGTGAAAGCCATGTCCACGACGTGACCATCACGCGCGAAGCGCCCAACTATCGCAGCGGTCGCTGATAAATTAGGCTGCCCCCAAGTCAAAAGGGGGCAGCCATGCATCACGCAACGCGAATTGACACCATATTTGTGCCAGCCGTCGACACAGAGGCGGCGGCGAAGTGGTATGCTTCAATGTTCGGCATGGTCGAAATATTTCGATCCTCCGGCCATATCGGGCTGCGGTTTGAAGGCGCCTCGACGCCGACGACTGCGCTTACTCTGGTTCCTGTGGCTGCTATGCCGGAGACCAGTTTTGTCGCTTTCAATCTATTTTCGCCTGACCCTGAGCGTCTGCGCGCGGCACTGCTTGAGGATGGGCGTGAGGTTGCCCCGATCGCAAATAGCGGTGGCCTGACCTGGTTTGACTTCACCGATCTCTGCGGCAATCGAGTCAATGTCTGCCATTTCGCGGAGACATGACGCCGGAGCCGGATCGATCTCTTGGGCTGGCCGGTGCGAACGATTGCCGGCTCCCCGCGTTAGACTGCCACTCGCAGACCCGGACCCGCCATGCCCCTTGTCACCAAGCTTCTCGTTCTCGCCATGTCTGCGCAGGTGCTGCTGGCGTTCATCATTGTTCTCTGGATGGGGCGTGAGCGCGTGCCCCGCGTGCTGCGCGGCGAGATTGCCATGGCCGATATCGCGGTGGAGCGCTCGGCCTATCCGCTCAAGGCCCGCCTGCTTTCGAACAATTTCGACAATCAGTTCCAGCTTCCGGTGCTGTTCTTCGTCGCAGCCCTCGTAGTGCTCGCGCTTGGTCTTGTGGGATGGGCAGAGGTCATTCTGGCCTGGCTCTTCGTGGCCACGCGCTACGTCCACGCTGCCATCCACGTTACCGATAATAACGTCCAGCGGCGGTTTGCCGCCTATAGCGCCGGACTTGCCGTCCTTGCCCTAATGTGGCTATGGCTCGTCTTTCGAATTTTCCTTGCCCCGAGTATCTGACCCATGCGCTTTCCCGGCCGTCTCGCTGCCGCCATCGAAGTCCTCACCGATGTGGAACAGCGCAAGCGACCCGTCTCCGAGGCGTTGAAGGCCTGGGGTATCAACAATCGCTTCGCCGGGGCAGGGGACCGCGCTGCCATCGGCAATCTGGTTTATGATGCGCTGCGCCGCCGCGCGTCCCATGCCGCCGCCATGGGCAGCGACACGCCGCGCGCACTCGTGCTGGCCGTCGCCCTGCGCGACTGGAAAGAAACGCCCGAGACCCTCGCCGAGGTTTTTACCGGCGACAGCCACGCACCCGAAGCGCTGAGCGCGGAAGAAGCTGCCGGCGCGACGGCAGATATTTCCGGCGCGGCCGATGCAGTGCGTGCCGACGTCCTGGAATGGCTCGCCCCATCGCTCGAACGCGCGTTCGGCGCCAATTGGGTCGCCGAAGGCGAAGCCATGACCGGCCGTCCTTCGCTCGATCTCCGCGTCAATTCCCTCAAGGCGGTCCCCGATCGGGTCATCAAGTCGCTGGCCCGTTTCACGCCCGAGCAGACGCCGCTCGCCCCCTTTGGTCTGACGCTTCCTGCCGGCACCTGCGATGCGCGCACGCCCAATGTCACCACCGATGAAGCCTATCTCAAGGGCTGGTTCGAGGTGCAGGATCAGGGCAGCCAGATCGTCGCCGCCCTCTGCGGTGCCCAGCCCGGCGATCAGGTGCTCGATCTCTGCGCCGGCGCAGGTGGTAAGACCCTCGCTCTCGCGGCCGCAATGGGTAACAAGGGCCAGATCTTCGCCTATGACAGCGACCGCTCGCGTCTCGCGCCGATCTATGATCGCCTCAAGCGCAATGGGGTTCGCAATGTTCAGGTCCGCGCGCCCAATCCCGGCGCCCTTGATGATCTCGTCGGCAAGCTTGACCGCGTCATCATCGACGCGCCCTGCACCGGAACCGGCACCTGGCGCCGTCGCCCCGATACCAAGTGGAAACTCAGCCCCGAGCTTCTCGCCCAGCGCCAGTCCGAACAGGCGGCTCTGCTTGAAGAGGCGCTGCGCTACCTAAAGCCAAAGGGCACGCTGGCCTACATCACCTGCTCGATCCTGCCCGAGGAAAATGACGACCAGATCGCCGCCCTGCTTGCGGCCCACCCGGAACTCGAAACCGTTGATATGGCACAGGCCTGGAAGTCGGCTTTGATCACCGACATCCCGGAAGGTCTCACCACCGCTGGCGGCGGCATCTGCCTTACGCCGCTGCGCACCAACACAGACGGCTTCTACCTTCACCTCCTGCGTCACAAATCCTGAGGCATCCTGCCCGTTAGGTATCCGTATCGCCGACCCGTTCTCCGGCCAGAGTGCCGGGGAACATAGCTATCCATTTTCGCATCCGGGCCTTGCGCATCTACACCTTGCACAATCCGCGCCCGGCCGTTAAAGGCTCGCCATGCTGCACCCAGACACCGCCCCCGCAAACGACTCCATCCTCATCGTGGACTACGGTTCGCAAGTCACGCAGCTTATTGCGCGACGCATTCGCGAAACCGGCGTTTACTGCGAGATCCATCCCTTCCAGTCCGCTGCTGCGGCCTATGATGCGATGAAGCCCAAGGGCATCATCCTCTCCGGCTCCCCGGCGTCGACCCAGGACGAAAACGCCCCCAATATTCCCGAGGTCATCCTCGCTTCCGGTCTTCCAATTTTTGGCATCTGCTACGGCCAGCAAGCCCTGTGCGTGGCGCTCGGTGGCCGGGTCGAGGCAGGTCATCACCGCGAATTCGGACGCGCTGAAGTCACCGTTTCCCGTCCGAGCGCGCTTTACGAGGGCGTCTGGGATGATGGTGCAGCCCACCAGGTCTGGATGAGCCACGGCGATCGTGTCGTGTCGCTGCCCGAAGGTTTTGAAGTCGTTGGCACCTCGCCGAACGCACCCTTCGCCATGATCGCCAACGAAGACAAGAAAATCTGGGGCGTGCAGTTCCACCCGGAAGTCGTGCACACGCCCGATGGCGCAAAGCTCTTCCAGAACTTCGTGCACAAGATCTGCGGTATCCAGTCCAACTGGACCATGCAGGCCTACCGTCAGAAGATGGTCGACAAGATCCGCGAACAGGTCGGCACCGGCCGCGTGATCTGCGGTCTCTCCGGCGGCGTCGATTCCTCGGTTGCAGCCGTGCTCATCCACGAAGCCATCGGCGATCAGCTCACCTGCATCTATGTCGATCATGGCCTTATGCGCATGAACGAGAGCGAGCAGGTCGTGACCATGTTCCGCGATCAGTTCAACATCCCGCTGGTTCACGTCGATGCAGCCGACAAGTTCATCGGTGAGCTTGAAGGTCAGACCGACCCGGAAACCAAGCGCAAGATCATTGGCCGTCTCTTCATCGAAACTTTCGAGGAAGAAGCCAAGAAGCTCGGCGGCGCGGAGTTCCTCGCCCAGGGTACGCTTTATCCCGACGTCATCGAATCGGTGTCGTTCACTGGCGGCCCCTCGGTCACCATCAAGTCGCACCACAATGTGGGCGGCCTGCCAGAACGCATGAACATGAAGCTGGTCGAGCCGCTGCGCGAACTCTTCAAGGACGAAGTGCGCCAGCTTGGTCGCGACCTTGGCATTCCCGATAGCTTTATTGGCCGTCACCCATTCCCGGGTCCGGGCCTTGCCATCCGTTGCCCGGGCGGCATCACGCGTGAGAAGCTCGATATTCTCCGTCAGGCCGACGCAATCTACCTCGACGAAATACGCAAGTCGGGCCAGTACGACAAGATCTGGCAGGCTTTTGCCGTTCTGCTCCCGGTCCAGACCGTGGGCGTCATGGGCGATGGCCGGACCTACGAGTTCGTTTGCGCCCTGCGTGCAGTGACCTCGGTCGATGGCATGACGGCTGATTTCTATCAGTTCGACATGAACTTTCTCGGCAAGACCGCCACCCGCATCATCAACGAAGTCCGCGGCATCAACCGCGTCGTTTACGACGTGACCTCGAAGCCCCCCGGCACGATCGAGTGGGAATAAGAGGCAATAGGCACGCCGCTCAAATCGCTCCCGTGGAGCGATTTGAGGTTCTTACGCTAGAGCCTGGCTCATTGGGCCAGACGCCAGCGAAGCTTGGCGCCGCTAGGTCGGGTTAGCAGGTCGAGTTGCCGCGGCGGTTGAGGGCTTCGCACAGGGGCAGGGGCCTTCGGCCCCGCCTTTGCGCTTTTGGCTGGTGGTGGGGGCGCGAGTTTTGCCCGCACCTTGGTCTCGACTTCGATCAGTGTCGCCTGCAAACGGTTGATCTGCGACAGTGTCGTCACTTCGGGCGCATAGCGGCTGACCAGATATTCCCGGTTAAGGGAAATATCAGACAGGTGGGCGCGGGTTTTTGTTCTGAGGACGAGCTTGTGCCTGTCCAGCAAGGCGACCCGGGCAGCCAGATTGTGCTGCATCCCCCGGATTGCCGGTGCCGGCTCTCCGCAGTGCAGCAGGAAGGCATTGAGGTAAAGCTCGATGGCGTGAATAGAGAGCAGGCGGAATGGAGCGGCGGTCGTGTTTTGGCCGCGTACCCATATGCGACTTGCTTCTTTTGCAGCGTTTTGAAACTGCGCCGCGAGCGCAATCAATTCTTCTGGCTTCGCCGTTTCGCCTGGATAACAACTTGCAGCAGTGCTGGTGGCCGCCGTCATGTCTTAAAGGCCCCGTCCTCTTGCTTTCAAGATTGGATCGGCAGACGTCCGGAACAAGGGCGTCGTTAGGATACGGTTAATGGGTGCATTAATGCGCCGATAATTTGCATTCGCGGGGCAGCATGCTACACGTGCCGCCAAATTCGAGAGACCTAGAGCCAGCCGATGTCCGAAGAAAATATCTTCCGCGAAGTTGATGAGGAACTCCGCTCCGAGCGTATGCGCGCCCTCTGGCGCCGCATTGCCCCGTTCGTGATCGGTGCGGCCATCGCCATTGTCGCCCTCGTGGCGGTCAATGAAGGCTGGCGCTGGTACACCAACAGCCAGGCATCGCGCTCGTCTGAAGAGCTTTATGCTGCCCTCGACGTTGGTGATGACCTCGCCACAGCCCAGACCCGACTCGACCAGCTCGCTGCCGATGGTTCAGGCGGCTACCCGGTCCTCGCCGAATTCCGCAAGGCCAGTGTGTTGGCTGAAGCCGGTGACGCAGCAGGTGCTGTGGCGGCCTATGATGCGCTGGCGAACAGCCAGTCCAATGTCCGCCTGCGGGAACTGGCTCTGCTGCAGGCCGGCAAGATCCTCGTGGACACCGGCACGCTTGCCGACGTCGAGGCGCGTATCGGCACCATCGCCAGCGATGACAATCCCATGCGGCGCGTTGCCCGTGAGCTGATTGGCCTCGCCCATTACAAGGCGGGCGATTTTGCGGCCGCCCAGGCCAGCTTCGAAGCTGTGCTCAATGATCCGCTCGTTCAGGGGCCGATGCGCAATCGCATGGCCTATTATCTGGCCCAGCTCCTCTCCGAAGGCGCAATCTCGGACGAAAGCGCCGAAGCGACATCGGAACAGGCAGACGAAGCCGCGCCAGCCGCCGAATAGGCCGCGCGCAACAAGGAGAGACCATGACGGTCACCGTAGCAATTGTAGGGCGTCCCAATGTCGGCAAATCGACATTGTTCAACCGTCTGGTCGGGCGCAAGATCGCGCTGGTCGACGACACGCCCGGCGTCACGCGTGACCGTCGCGAGGCGGAAGGTCGCATCGCCGACCTCACCTTCCGCGTTCTCGATACGGCAGGTTATGAAGACGTCACCGACGGCAGCCTTGAAGACCGCATGCGCCAGCAGACTGAGTTGGCCATTCGGGAAGCCGATGTCATCCTGTTCATGATCGATGCCCGCGCCGGTGTCGTGCCGCTCGACCAGCGTTTCGCCCAGGTCCTGCGCAAGGCCGGCAAGGACGTGCATCTGGTCGGCAACAAGGCCGAAAGCCGCGCAGCCGAAGATGGTCTGGTTGAGGCATTCAAACTCGGTTTCGGCGAGCCCATCGCGCTTTCCGCCGAGCACGGCCTTGGCCTGTCCGAGCTCTACTCCATCGTTTCTGCTGCCATCGACAAGGCAATCGCCGAGCAGGCGGCATCAGATGCCGCTGAGCAGAGCGATCTCGACCTTCTGCCCGAAGTTGACGTCGACATCACGCCGGACATGCTCGAAGGCGAGGGCGATGACGCCACGCTGCGCTGGAACCCGCGCCGCTATCTCAACGTCGCCATTGTTGGTCGCCCCAACGCCGGCAAGTCGACGCTGGTCAACCGCATGGTCGGTGAAGATCGCGTTCTCGTTGGTCCCGAAGCCGGCATTACCCGCGACAGCATTCTCGTTCCCTGGGAGTGGGAAGGCCGCACCATCAACCTCGTCGACACCGCCGGCATCCGCCGTCGCTCGCGCGTCCACGAGAAGCTCGAAAAGCTTGCGGTCGGCGATAGCCTGCGCTCGCTGCAGTATGCCGAAGTCGTCGTTCTCCTCCTCGACGCCACCGTGCCGTTCGAAAAGCAGGACTTGGCGCTTGCCGATCTCGTCGAGCGTGAAGGCCGCGCCATGGTCATCGCGCTCAACAAGTGGGACCTGATCGAGGACAAGAACGCCGTTCTCGCAGAGCTCCGCGAAGAATGTAACCGCCTTCTGCCGCAGCTGCGTGGCGTTCCGCTGGTTACCCTCTCGGGCCTCACCGGGCGCAATATCGACAAGCTGATGGAAGCCATTTTCTCCATCGAGCGCACCTGGAATTCGCACATCTCGACGTCGCGGCTCAATCGCTGGCTGGCAGGCATGGTCGAGGGGCACCCGCCTCCGGCAGTGTCCGGTCGTCGCCTCAAGCTGCGCTACATGACCCAGGCCAAGACGCGTCCTCCCAGCTTCATCGTCTTCGCGTCGCGGCCCGACGCATTGCCCATGTCATATCAGCGTTATCTGGTGAACGGACTGCGTGAGTCGTTCGATCTCCCCGGCACCCCGATCCGTCTCTGGGTCCGCGCCGGCAGCAAGTCGAACCCCTACGACGACAAGACGAAGCGCTAAGCGCTCAGGTTCTGAAGATTTGAAAACCACGCCCCCGAAAGCGGGGCGTGGTTTTTGTTTTGGGTCTCCCGGTTTGGGCGCGTCGGCGCTCTTATCCCCAAATGCCGATGATCCTGTGGTGCCAGCTATTCACCTTGGCCGCGTTTGGCTTATAGTGCCCCGCGTCGTAGCACCCCGCCATTGGTCGCGCCGTGCCAACATTGCACTCTGTTGCTTACAGAAATTCTCATCGTCGTCGTTCTCGTTCTGGTGAACGGCGCCCTGGCCATGTCTGAGCTGGCCGTCGTTTCCTCCCGATCCGCGCGTCTCAAGGTCCTGGCTGACCAGGGCAACAAGGGCGCTGCCATGGCCATGAAACTAGCCGAGGATCCGGGCAAGTTTCTCTCCTCCGTCCAGATCGGCATCACGCTTGTCGGCGTGCTGTCGGGCGCCTTCTCTGGCGCCACCCTGGGCCTGCGCCTCAGTGAATGGCTCAAGCAGGTTGGCGTACCCACCAATATCGCCGATATCGGCGGTACGGGCCTCGTTGTCGTGCTGATCACTTATGGCACGCTGATTCTGGGCGAATTGGTCCCCAAGCAGATCGCTCTCCGCAATCCGGAAGCCATGGCTGCGCGAGTCGCGCCGCCCATGACCCTTCTGGCGCGCGTCGGGACGCCGATCGTCTGGTTGCTCGATATTTCCGGCAAGGCGGTCCTTCGTCTCCTGGGGCAGGGTGGTCAGGCCGAGGAATCGGTCACCGAAGAAGAAGTACGCACCATAATCGCCGAGGCGACATCCGCTGGCGTGCTGGAGACCGAAGAGCATTCCATGATCTCGGGCGTGATGCGCCTTGCCGACCGGTCCGCCCGGGGCATCATGACGGCGCGTCTCGACGTCGAAGTGGTCGATATCGAGGCGAGCTACGAGCAGAACCTGCAGAAGATCATGGCCAGCAGCCACAGCCGCGTTCTGGTCCAGGAAGGCGACGCTGATTCCATTCTTGGCGTGCTCAATCTTGCCGATCTCCTGCCGGCTCTTGCCAGTGGGCAACAGCCGGACCTGCGCAAGCTGACAAAGCCTGTTCCGGTGGTCATGGAGCACGCAGACGCTCTCGATGCCGTGGAAGCCATCCGCCAGTCCAAGGTGCAGATGGTCCTCGTTGTCGATGAGTACGGTCACTTTGAAGGCATCATCACCTTTGGTGACGTGCTCGAAGTGATCACTGGCGTCTATCAGGAAGAGGCCGGAGATGATCCGGCCCTCGTCGAGCGCGAAGACGGCTCCTGGCTGGTGGCCGGCTGGATGCCGGTCGATGATTTCGCCGAGCGCTTCCGCATAACCGTGCCTAAGGATGCGCGCTACGAGACTGTAGCCGGCTTCATTCTCGCCTGTCTCAACCACTTGCCACGCACGGGCGAAGCCTTCGAGCGTGAAGGTTGGCGCTTCGAGGTGGTCGACCTCGATGGCCATCGCATCGACAAGGTTCTGATGTCGCTGGTCGCCGAGGGCTGACAAAAACAAGGCCGCCTCACAAGGGCGGCCTTTTTCATTCAGGCGAAATCTGGGCCGCAGCCGGTACGGGGTAGATCAGTCGGACAGGGTCATCCCGAACCAGACCGTCGATCCGATGGTGATCAATGGATCGAAACCGCTCTTGGTCCAGAAGGCGACGCCGCCGGCATTGCTGCGGCTGGCGCCGAGATGGATGCGCTTGACCCCATTGGCCCGCGCCTGATCGCGCCACGCATCGAGCAGGCGTGTCCCCACCCGCTGCCCGCGCAGCCGTTCCAGCAGGTTCATGTGAATATGGGCGGGGTAGTTCGCGACCAGCTCCGTCGGCGCCTCATGGGGCTTCATGATCGCCTCCACACGTTGCAGATCGGCCGGGGTGAGCCCGCTCGGGTCCGCATAGCGTTGCCGCAGCGCCGGAAACCAGTCTGTCTCGAGCTTTTCAGCGAAGGCCAGCGTGTCGTATGTTCCCACGATATATCCGGCCACCCCCTCGGCATCCTTGGCCACAAACACATTGTGCGGCTCAAGGGCCCCATAGGGCGCCGAATAAATATGTCCGACGAGCTGTCGGTCATTGTGCAGCGGACTGGCATCCTTGCCTGCGTCCCCGGTGACCAGGCAAATCTCGTAGAGTGCTTCGAGATCGCCGTCTTGGTAGGGACGCAGTGTGATCATGGATCAGAGCTCGCCGAATGTGCCGGTGGTGATGTCGAACAGCTTGCCGTTCTCTGTCAGCTTTGGGCTGATGAGATCGATCAGTTGCGGAGCGATCGCGCTCGGCTGGGGCAGGGTGTTTGGATCTTCCCCCGGCATGGCCTTGGCACGCATCGCCGTGCGCACGATGCCGGGATAGAAAATATTGGCCTTGACGTTGGACTGGCTCAGCTCGCCCGCATAGGACTTCACCATCGCGTCGAGGGCGGCCTTTGTGGCCGCGTAGAGGCCCCAGAACGGTTTGGCCGACCGAGCGACGCCGGAAGACACAAACACCGCCCTGCCGGCTTCTGACTGGCGCAGCAGCAGGTCGAGAGAACGCAGCAGGCGATAGTTGGCCGTGACGTTGACCGCCATCACCTTGTCGAATTCGTCCGGCTTGATGTGCGCCATCGGGCTCAGCACGCCGAGCAGGCCCGCGTTCGCCACAAGGCCATCCAGATGCCCCCAGCGCTCGAAGATGGCGGCGCCCAACCGATCGATGGCATCGCCGTCACGCAAATCGAGCGGTACGAGCGTGGCTGAGGCTCCGGCTTCCTGGATTTCATCATCCAGTTCCTCAAGGCCGCCCACAGTGCGCGCCACGGCGATCACATGAGCCCCACGACGCGCCGCTTCGAGCGCTGCCTGATAGCCAATGCCGCGAGACGCTCCGGTGACGAGAACGACCTTGCCGGTGAGCTCTTTGCTTTCAGTCATTAACCGGCTTCCTTGAGAAGAGAGATCTGCTTGGAGTCGTGCGATGCCCGGCCCCCGAGATCGGTCAACTGAGTGGGGTAGTCGCCGGTGAAATAGTGGTCTGTGAACTGCGGCGCGACAGCATTTCGCTTTTCGCCACCGACAGCCGTGTAGAGCCCGTCAATGGAGAGGAACTGCAGCGAATCGGCGCCGATGAACTGGCACATCGCGTCGAGATCGGTGTACTGGTTGGCTAGCAGCTTGTCCGGATCGGGCGTGTCGATGCCATAATAATCCGAGTGGAAGATCATCGGGCTAGCAACGCGAATATGTACCTCGGTCGCTCCGGCCTCGCGCATCATCTGCACGATTTTCACCGAAGTCGTGCCGCGCACAATCGAATCGTCGATCAGCACCACGCGCTTTCCGGCGATTTCGGCGCGGTTGGCCGAATGCTTGAGCTTGACGCCAAAGGCGCGGATCTGCTGGGTCGGCTCGATGAAGGTCCGGCCGACATAGTGATTGCGAATGATGCCGAGCTCGAAAGGGATGCCGCTCTGCTGGGCATAGCCGATGGCTGCCGGCGTGCCGCCATCGGGCACTGGCACCACCACGTCAGCCTCAACGGGTGCTTCCTTGGCAAGGTTGATGCCCATGTTCTTGCGCGCTGTGTAGACACTGCGGCCTGAAACCATGCTGTCGGGGCGGGCGAAGTATACATATTCGAACAGGCACGGCCGCTCCGGCACCTGGCGGGCCGGCTTGCGGGCGTCAATGGAGATGGAGCCGTCCGGCTGGATCTCGCAGATGATCACCTCGCCATTTTCGACATCGCGCACATATTTCGCGCCGATGATGTCGAGCGCACAGGTCTCCGAGCAGAAGATCGGCTTGCCGTCGAGCTCGCCCATCACCAGTGGACGAATGCCGACCGGATCCCGGGCCGCAATCAGCTTGGTGCGGGTCATTGCCAGCATGGCGTAGCCGCCTTCCATCTGCCGGATGGCGTCGATGAAGCGATCAGTTGTCGATGCGTGGCGGGAGCGCGCGATAAGGTGCAGCACCACTTCCGTATCGGACGTGGACTGGCAGATGGCGCCGGTGGCGATGATCTGCTTGCGCAGCGTCAGCCCGTTGGTGAAATTGCCGTTATGGGCGATAGCGATGCCGCCATCTTCCAGCTCGGCGAACAGCGGCTGCACATTGCGCAGCGCCACTTCACCCGTAGTCGAATAGCGGGTGTGGCCGATGGCCATCGAACCGGCCAGCTTTGCAAGGAGGACGGGGTCCGTGTAGTGGTCCCCAACCAGCCCCATGCGCTTTTCCTGGTGGAACTGGCGGCCGTCAAAGGAGACGATGCCGGCCGCTTCCTGCCCGCGGTGCTGCAAGGCATGCAGCCCCAGAGCCGTCAGTGCCGAGGCATCGGGGTGCCCCAAAATGCCAAACACGCCGCATTCTTCATGCAGCGTGTCGCCATTGAGATCGAAATCATCGTCGCTCGGGTGGTGGTTCACCGTGCTCTCCATGCACTTGGCGCAATACTGGCTTCAAAAAGGAAGCGGATCGCCCTGCCGGTCGATCACTCTGCCCGCCAATATCGCATTTCCTGCTCTGCCACCAATGACACTTTCAGGCAGCAGTCTTGCTGCGGGCCGGGGCCCGCAGAAAATTCCTAGTTCGTCGGCGCGGCCTCGAGCGGCGCTTCCGTCGGGTCCACAGTGCCGTCGACCGAAGCGTCCACCGGACCACCTTCAACGACCTGCGGATCGGCGGTCAGATCGGCGCCGCCGCCCTTGATGATATCGGTCACCTGCTGCTCGAGACCCTCAGGCAGCATGGAAATCAGCGTGTCGCCCATATCCTGGAGATAGGGCAGAGACTGAGAATTACGAGCCCATTCCGGCAAATTGCTGCCCAGCAGCCAGATGCCGAAGATGGTGATCACAATGGCGATCAGCACGCCGCGGAGCACGCCGAAGATAAAGCCCAGGGTGCGGTCGATCGGCCCGATGCGGCTATCGACCACGAAGTCGGCGATGCGCATGGTCAAAAGATGCAGCACGATCAGCGCAACGATGAAGCTCACCACCACCGTGGCAATATTGGCCACGATCTCCTCGGCGATATACTGCTGTGCGATGTCGGGGTGATAGAGATACATATAGACAGCAATCGCGGCCGAGCCGGCCCAGGTGGCCAGCGACAGCACTTCTCGGGTCAATCCGCGCGCTGTGGCCAGGATTGCCGAGATCAGCACCAGCACACCAACACCAACGTCGAACGCAGTCAGCATATGTTCTCGCCCAGTTCCGTTTTCAGGATCGGCTAACGCACCGGACGCAAGATCCCGCTGCGCGCGGCCCGAAAATTACAGGCTCGGTCCGCCCCGTGGGCGACCATTAGCCGCTTTAAATCCGGCTGCCAAGACTAAGCGGCGCCAATGACGTCGTTCTTCCCATAAACCAATTGTTTACCAGACGTCCTCCTCGGCCACTGGCATCTTGCCATTGGCGGCGATGCGGCTGACCATATCGGCCAGTTGGAGGTATTCGTTCACCTCAAGCTCCGAGCCCTTGTCCGCGCTTCCCAGTCGCCCCGTCGTCACCGATTTGAACCCCAGTTTCTGGGCTTCGCGCAGGCGCAACCCGCTGTGCGACACCGGCCGGATGCCGCCGGCGAGCGAAATCTCACCAAAGTAAACTGCCTCTGGCGGCAGCGCCGCGCCGGTCAGAGATGAGATCAACGCAGCAGCGACGGCGAGGTCGGCCGCCGGCTCGGTGATCTTTAACCCGCCCGCGACGTTGAGATAAATATCGTTGGCCCCGATCCGCACCCCGCACCGCGTCTCGAGCACGGCCAGCACCATGGAGAGGCGCGACGTATCCCAGCCAACAACGGCGCGGCGGGGATTGCCGAGCGGGGAGGGGGCCACCAGCGCCTGAATTTCAATCAGGATCGGCCTGGTCCCTTCCATGCCGGCGAACACGGCCGACCCCGCCGCATCGCGATCGCGTTGGTCCAGAAACAGCGCCGAGGGATTGGCAACCTGCTCAAGGCCACGTTCGGTCATGGCAAAAACGCCGATTTCGTCGGTCGCGCCATAGCGGTTTTTTACGCCCCGCAGGATGCGGAACGTATGGCTGCTGTCGCCTTCGAAATAGAGGACGGCGTCCACCATGTGTTCGACCACGCGCGGGCCGGCGATCTGGCCGTCCTTGGTCACGTGCCCGACGAGCACGACCGCTGCGCCGCTCTTTTTGGCGAACCGCGTCAGCGCCTGCGCCGAGGTGCGCACCTGCGTTACCGTTCCCGGCGCGCTGTCCACCCGGTCGGTCCACAGCGTCTGGATAGAATCGATGATCACGAGATCCGGCGGTGCTCCGCTCTCGAGGGTGGCGAGGATGATCTCGACATTGGTCTCGGCGGCAAGCAGAACGCCGGCTTCGCCCAGGCCCAGCCGTTGTGCGCGAAGGCGTACCTGCGCAACTGCTTCTTCGCCTGACACATAGATCACGCGCTTGCCCTGCGACGCCAGCGCCGCGGCCGACTGCAGCAGCAGGGTCGATTTGCCGATCCCGGGGTCGCCGCCTACGAGCAGCGCCGAACCCTTCACAAACCCGCCGCCCGTCACCCGGTCCAGCTCGACCATTCCGGTGACGACGCGCGCGGCGCTTTCGGTCTCGCCAGCCAGCGGCACAAGATTGGCCGGCCGACCGTTCGACTTTGCCGCCTTGGGACCGGCTCCGACACCAGAATCGGCGATCTCTTCGACGATGGTGTTCCACTCGCCGCAGGCATCACAACGACCCTGCCAGCGCGTTGAAACAGCCCCGCAGGACTGGCAGACGAAATTGGTGCGGATCTTTGCCACTTAACTCTTCTTCCTGCGCGCGGCCGCACGTTCGGCCAGACCCCGCACTGTATTCCAGTTGCGCGCCGTCGAGACGCCGCAATTCTTGTCGATCTGCCGCATCAGCCGGCCTGAATTGGTGGCATTGCGGGTGAATTCCACCACGAGGTGATTGTCCACTACGCGAATGCGTTCCGGTCCGTCATGCGTCTGCAACCACGAAAACTCCGGTCGCGTCTGCGCAAAGAAATAGACCGCGGCCTGACTTGGATCTGCGACATCCCGTTCGATCGCTCGCGCCAGTGTCTTAAGCACCGATACCGGCCGCACAATCGGGAAGACATTCTCGCCCAGACCGAAGCCGCGCAACAGCGGCGTCATCGTCTTTGCAGCCACGGCCGCCGTTCCTGCAAAATCGGCGAGCATGTTGCCCGTGTTCCCCAATGTCGCGACATTGAGGAACTCCACACTCTCTGCAGCCTCGCGCCATGTCGCCATGGACATCTGCCGATGCGTCACCGGCCCAATCGCCCGTAACAAGATGACATAGTGACGATGCCCCATCCCACTCATCGCAAGACGCTAGCAGGGGAGGGCATGCAGTTCAAGAACAAATAGAGAACCTGCGTGGAGATGACTTCGGTCGCGACGACCAGCATTCACTCGGGCAGATATCCATCCCCGACATAGTTCCGCGTGTAGCGACCCTTGAGCGCCGTCAGCAGTTCATAGCCGTTGGTCCCGGCGGCATCGGCCTGGTCGTCGACGCTGATATTGGGGCCGATCACCTCGACCCCTTCACCCGGCTTGGGGACATTCTGCCCCAGCTCGGTGATGTCGACGATGGTAAGGTCCATCGAGATTTTCCCGATGATCGGGCAGAGTTTTCCGCGCAGATACACTTTGCCGCCCGGCCGCTGGTTTGTCGCGGAGAGCGAACGGAAAAAGCCATCGGCATAACCATGACCGATAATCGCCAGTCGGCTGTCGCGCGATAGCGAATAGCTTGCACCATAGCCGACCGATTCCCCGGTGCGGGCTTCCTTCACCTGCAACACTGGCACATGCAGCGTCACCACATTGGCCATTGGGTTCTTGCGGCCGTTGACCGCGCGCCCGCCATAAAGGGCAATGCCAGGCCGCACCATCTGGAAGTGATAATCGCGTCCGGTCATCATCCCCGCCGAGTTCGCCAGCGATGCGGGAATGCCCGGGAACTGGTTGAGCACCGAGCCGAACAGCGCCAGCTGCGTGCGGTTCTTTTCGTGGTTGGGAATGTCCGAACACGCCAGATGGCTCATCACCATTTGCGGGGCATAGCCGAGCCGCTCGATGCGCTCGCGCACCAGCACCGCCTCATTGAGCCGGAAACCAAGCCGGTTCATGCCAGTGTCGAAATGGAAGGCGCTGGGATAGGCCTCGTTGCGCTCGACGCATTTGCCCAGCCACTCTTCCAGCATGTCCATTGAGCCGATCACCGGCATCAGGTTCTGGCGGATATAAAGATTGGCCGCGCCCGGATAGAGCCCGCCCAGCACGAAGATATGCGCGTCGGGCAGGGTGGTGCGCACGGCGATGCCTTCGTCGGGCGTTGCCACGAAGAAAAAGCGTGCAC
This sequence comes from Devosia sp. SD17-2, assembly GCF_029201565.1. GTDB lineage: Bacteria > Pseudomonadota > Alphaproteobacteria > Rhizobiales > Devosiaceae > Devosia. Next base: position 3,079,373 of record NZ_CP104002.1, on the reverse strand, counting down.
CGGCGGCATGCAGCGCCTTGCTGGCCATTTCGATGCCGGTGCCATAGGCGTCGGCCTTCACCACGCCAGCGGTCAGTGCGCCGGCGCTCACCTTGTCGAGGGCGCGCCAGTTTCTGGTCAGTGCACCCAGATCGATGGTCAACTGCCCACCAAGCCCAGAGGTCAGTTTCATACCTATTCCATGCGTTCCGGCAGATAATCCGCCCGGGCCAGATTGCCGAAGCGGGTGTACTGCGCCTCAAAGCTCAGCTGCACGGTACCGGTCGGGCCGTGACGCTGCTTGGCGATGATGACCTCGGCTTTGCCGTGCACCTGTTCCATTTCCCCTTGCCAGGTGATGTGTTCTGGCGTGCCCTCTTTGGGCTCCTTGTTCTTGAGGTAGTACTCCTCGCGATACACGAACATCACCACGTCGGCGTCCTGCTCGATAGAACCCGATTCGCGCAAGTCCGCCAGTTGCGGATGCTTGTCGTCGCGCTGCTCGACCTGACGTGAGAGCTGGGAAAGCGCGATCACCGGCACTTCCAGCTCCTTGGCGAGCGCTTTCAGCGTCGTGGTGATTTCGGTCAGTTCCTGCACGCGGTTCTGGCTCGAGGCCTTCGAGGAGCCCGAGAGGAGCTGCAAGTAGTCGACGATGAGGAGGTCGAGCCCCTTCTGGCGCTTGAGGCGTCGGGCGCGCGCTGCAAGCTGCGCCACGCTCAGACCACCGGTGTCGTCGATATAGAGCGGCACCTTGCTCATCATGTTGGAGACGTCGACCAGCTTGGCAAACTGGCTGTCGTGGATACGGCCGCGGCGGATGTCGGAGGATGACACTTCTGCCTGCTCGGCCAGAATACGCGTTGCCAGCTGTTCGGAGCTCATTTCGAGGCTGAAGAAGCCGACAATGCCGCCGTCGATAGTCTTGTTGTGCCCATCCGGTGTCACCTCGCCCTTCCAGGCGCTGGCGACGTTATAGGCGATATTTGTCACGAGCGAGGTCTTGCCCATGGCGGGACGTCCGGCGAGGACGATCAAGTCCGAGCGCTGCAGGCCACCCATCTGGCGGTCGAGGTCGTGGAGCGCCGTCGCCACGCCAGATAGGCCGCCGTCGCGCTGAAAAGCTTCGCCGGCCATCTTGATGGAGGCGCTGAGCGCCGTGCCGAAGCTCAGGAAGCCGCCGTCATAGCGCCCCTTTTCGGCGAGCTGGAACAGCTCCCCTTCAACCTTCTCGATCTGCTTGTTCGGCGTCATCTCGACATCCGAATCATAGGCGACCGTCACCATTTCCTCGCCGACGAGGATGAGGTTCCGGCGGATCGCAAGGTCGTAGATGGCTTGCCCATAGTCGGCCGCGTTAATGACCGTCGTCGCCTCGGCGGCCAAGCGCGCCAGGTACTGCGCCATGGTCATTTCCGGCAGCAGCTGGTCCGGCAGATGGGTCTTGATGGTCGTAGGGTCGGCGGACTTGCCGGCGCGGATGATCTTGCCGGTGATCTCATAGATATTGCGGTGCACCGGCTCGTAAAAATGCTCGGGCTCTAGAAAGTCCGCTACGCGGTAGAACGCTTCATTGTTGATCAGTATGGCGCCCAGCAGAGCCTGTTCTGCCTCCACATTGTGGGGAGCGACGCGGAAGGATTTGTCTTCGGCAGGGTGGAGCCGTGCGATTTCAGCCATCTCAGTCCTCGGGAGCGTGTTAACCTTTCTAACCACGCATAGATGGCTAGAGTCTCGCTCGACCTAAAGGGCCAACGGTTAATAACAAGTGGGTGTGAACTCTGTGAAGATCGGGGAACAACGCCCTCTTCTTGTTGCAGGCGATGATGGCGTGGCAATGGCGGCGGGAATCGGTCGGGCAAAGAAAAAGGCCGGGCAGTGTGCCCGGCCTTTCAATTTCAGAGCTGAAACGAAGACTACTCTTCGAAACGGTCTTCTGCAGCTGCGTCCTTCTGGCCGGCGGCGAAATCGCCATCTTCGTCGGCTTCAAAAGTGTGCACGGTCACGTCTTCACCAGAGGCCTGGCGAGTGGCTTCGTCAGCCGAGCGGGCGACGTTGACGGTGATCGACACTGCAACTTCAGGGTGCAGGGAGAGGGCCACGGTGTGAACGCCAACCGTCTTGATCGGGTCGGCAAGGTCAACCTGATTGCGCTGCACGATGTAGCCGTCGGCTGCGAGGCCTTCAACGATATCGCGGGCTGCAACCGAACCGTAGAGCTGGCCGGTTTCGCCTGCCTGGCGGATGATCACGACGGTGCGGCCGTTGAGGCCTTCCGCGATGCCGGCAGCAGCGGTGCGGCGCTCTTCGTTGCGCTGTTCGATGTGTGCGCGTTCCGATTCGAACCGCTTGCGGTTGGCTTCGGTGGCGCGGAGAGCCTTGCCCTGCGGCAGCAGGAAGTTACGGGCGAAGCCGTCCTTGACGGTGACTTCGTCGCCGATGGTACCGGTGCGGCCGATGCGCTCGAGCAGAATGACTTTCATGTCTTTTTCCTTTGGGCTGTCCCGTTCTCTGGGAACGGTTAGGAGCCGCGAACCATTCCGCGACCCCAACGATGCTTCGCTGCTGCGAAGCTTACTTTACGGCGTAGGGCATTACGCCGATGAAGCGGGCGCGCTTGATGGCGCGAGCCAGTTCACGCTGCTTCTTTGCAGAAACGGCAGTGATGCGGCTCGGCACGATCTTGCCGCGCTCGGAGACGTAGCGGCTCAGCAGGCGCACGTCCTTGTAGTCGATCTTTGGTGCGCCTTCGCCCGAGAACGGGCAGGTCTTGCGACGACGCTGGAAGGGACGACGGGCCTGGGAAGTGGTGAGGTCTTTGATAGACATGGCTACTCGTTCCTTTTCTTAGAAGCGGCGGGGACGACGGTCGCCCGACGGGCCACCACGATCACCACGGCCGCCATCGCGTTCGTCACGATCGCGCTTCTGCATCATGGCAGACGGGCCTTCTTCCAGCTCGTCAACGCGAACGGTCATGAAGCGCAGGATGTCTTCATTGATGCGCATCTGGCGTTCCATCTCGGCAACGGCAGCAGCCGGTGCGTCGAGGTTCAGCAGCGTGTAGTGAGCCTTGCGGTTCTTACGGATGCGGTAGGAGAGACCCTTGAGGCCCCAGTATTCGTTCTTGGTGACCTTGCCGCCGCCCTGGGCGAGGATCTCGGTCAGCGCAGTGGTCAGTTCTTCGACCTGCTGCTGGGAAACGTCCTGGCGCGCCAGGAAGATGTGCTCGTAAAGGGCCATGAATGCGCCTTCCTTGTGGTTTCGATACGCAATGTTTGGCGCGGAGCCTCTTTGAAGCCGGAAAGGCGTCAAAGCAGTCTTGCAAAGAGCGGGAACACGGGAGGCCGGATCAGAAATCCTGTCTTTGCCAAAGCAAAAACCCTCCGTTCAGCCCCCGGCCAAACGAATTGCTGGGCGCGCTATAGATGAGATTGTGCCCCATGGCAAGGTTGCCGTCTCTGATGCGTTAGATCGCCACGGGTTTGGCGCGGGCCAGCGTTACGCGGTTGCGACCGCCGTGCTTGGCGGCATAAAGCGCCTTGTCGCTCTCGATCAGCAATTGCTCCACGCTGTGATATGCAGCGCTGTCTGCCACCCCGATGCTGAGTGTTGCCTGTATAGGCAGCCCATCGTCAACTGGCGTGGTCTCCATCAACGCCGCCCGCTGGATGCGATCAGCGACCGCGAGGCCTTGGTTGCCGGCTGCGCCCATAACGATCGGCGCAAACTCTTCGCCACCGATGCGGCCGCAGACATCGCCACCGCGCAGATTGCTCTCCAGAACGCGCGCCATGGTCTGCAACACCGCGTCACCCGCCGGGTGGCCATGCGTGTCATTGATCGCCTTGAAGTGGTCGATATCGACCATCAGCACGGAAAACGGTGCCGCGGCCCGTCGACCAAACGCGCTGTTGAGGCGGTCCATGAAGGCGCCGCGGTTGAGCAGACCGGTCAGTGCGTCGTGCGAAGCAACGGCCGTGAGCTCGGCGTGCGTGGCGCGCCAGGCGCTGTTGATGATCGACACCGCCAGCGTGCCGGCCGCGATCATGCCCACCCCGAGCCGGAACGATGAGGCGTTGCTGGCGCTGCTGAAATCGATATTGAGCGGCATCATCCCCAGCGGACCGGCGATCAGCAGCCAGACCGAGGCCAGCATAGTCACTATCGTGCAGGCGAAAGGGCGGAAACACACCGCGCACCAGATGAGTGCGGGGATCATGTAGGAGGCTCCGCCTGGCCCGCCCGACGCATGGATGACCATGATGGATAGAAAAAGCGACGCCAGCGCCAATATCTGGTGGCGGCGCTGGATTTCATTGCGCGACAAAAACCGCAAAGAGTTTTCGTCCTGCCGGATCAGAGCCAGAAGCGGCGGCAGGAAGATCATGTAGCTGACGACTTCGGCCGCAAACCACAGTCCAAAGCTCTCCTGCAAGCTCATGTTGAACAGGAGGGGGCCGATCAGGCCGCCGACGACGCCCGTGGCTGCCGCCGCGACCATAATGGCGCCGATCGTCGAAACCGCATCGGTCGGACGGGTGAGATAGTCCGCGTGCCGACTCAATCGCTCTACCACCGCAACACCGACGCTGATGCCGACCAGGTTGGCGCCATTGAGGAGCATGGCATTTTCCATGCTGCTGCCGGTGAGAAGGTCGGCGGCGACGAAACTCAGTCCCGCAAGACTCCAGGTTGTCGCATTGTTTGTCGCGGGTCGCAGGATGAGCAGGCCAAACAGCACAGCGTTTGCCGGCCAGATACTTGCTAGGGAGAACAGGAGGCGGGTTTGGATGCCGACCATGCAGGCGGCAAACACCAGGGCGCTGACTATCAGCGATTCGACCAACGCGCTGCGCGTTGGCAATGTCATCGTCGTCATGGCACACTCGAAGAACGGCTTTAGCCGCGAAGTTGCCCCCCTTCTTTTACTGTGCTCTTTCCCGGTTAACAAACTCGGCATGGGGATGGCGGCATTGTTCCTACGCCTTGACTCTGCCTCATAGTGCTTGCAAAGCCCCCTGAACCGGTCTCTTCCGCATGTTGGGGCCATCTCAAAAAGGGGGTTGGACGATGTCGACCATTGCGTTCACTTTTCCGGGCCAGGGCAGCCAGTTCGTGGGTATGGGCAAGGATCTTGCCACGGCCTACCCAGAGGCGCGTGCGGTTTTCGAGGAAATCGACGAAGCCCTGGGCCAGCGCCTCTCTGCAATTCTCTTTGAAGGTCCGGAAGATATTTTGCGCCTGACCGAAAATGCCCAGCCCGCCCTGATGGCGGTCAGCATGGCCATTATCCGCGTGCTTGAGGCCAAGGGCGTTCGCCTTGCTGATCACGCCGCCTATGTCGCCGGGCACTCGCTTGGTGAATATTCTGCGCTCTGCGCCGCCGGTACCTTCACTGTCGCCGACACGGCGCGCCTGCTGCGCACCCGTGGCCAGGCCATGCAGAAGGCCGTTCCCGTCGGTCACGGCGCCATGGCTGCACTCCTTGGTCTTGATCTCGAAACGGCCCGTGCAGTGGCTGCCGAGGCTGCGCAGGGTGAAGTCTGCGACGTTGCCAATGACAACGCGCCTGGCCAGGTGGTGATCTCCGGTGGCATCGCCGCTGTTGAGCGCGCCATTGAAATCGCCAAGGCCCGCGGCGCCAAGCGCGCCCTTCAGCTACCGGTCAGCGCTCCGTTCCATTGCTCGCTGATGCAGCCTGCCGCCGATGCTATGGCTGCGGCCCTGAGCGAAGTCGAGATGAAAACCCCCGTCGTTCCGCTTGTCGCCAATGTCCTTGCGGCGCCGATCACCGATGCCGGCGAAATCCGCCAGCGCCTCATCGAGCAGGTCACCGGCGTCGTGCGCTGGACCGAGAGCGTCACCTGGTTGGCGGGGCAGGGTGGCGTCACCACCCTCGTCGAAATCGGTGCGGGCAAGGTGCTCACCGGTCTCGCCAAGCGCATTGCCCCCGACGTCACTGCCCAGGCCGTCGGCGCGCCGGCTGACATCGATGCCCTCGTGGCTCAACTCACATCCCACGCGTAAGCTTCGCCAGGGACCCCAATTCTCCACCAAGGAGCAGAAATGTTTGATCTCACCGGAAAACGCGCCCTTGTGACGGGTGCCAGCGGCGGCATTGGTCGCGAGATCGCCAAGGCACTCGCTGCTGCCGGCGCCACTGTTGCCCTCTCGGGCACGCGCACGAGCGCCCTCGAGGATACGGCTAAGGAAATCGGCAAGGACTGCCCGATCCTGCCGTGTAACCTTTCCAAGCTCGATGAGGTCGACAAGCTTGTCCCCGCCGCCGAGGCGGCAATGGGTGGGCTCGATATCCTGATCAACAATGCCGGCGTAACCCGCGACAATCTCTTCATGCGTATGAAGGATGAGGAGTGGGACGACGTCATCGCCATCAATCTGACCGCTGCCTTCCATCTAAATCGCTCCGTCCTGCGTGGCATGATGAAGCAGCGCTGGGGTCGCATCATCGGCATTTCCTCGGTGGTGGGTGTCATGGGCAATCCGGGGCAGGGCAATTATGCCGCCTCCAAGGCCGGCCTCATCGGCATGAACAAGGCGCTCGCCCACGAAGTCGCCAGCCGCAACATCACCGTCAACTCTATCGCGCCGGGCTTTATTGCCTCTGCGATGACCGACGAACTGAACGACAAGCAGCGTGAGTCGATCCTTTCGAGCGTTCCTGCAGGGCGTCTCGGAACGGCCCAGGAAGTGGCTGCCTGCGCGGTCTTCCTGGCCAGCGATGCGGCCGCTTATGTCACAGGACATACGCTGAACGTTAACGGCGGAATGGCGATGATCTGACCCTTTCGAGGCGAAAGCCTTGGAAAGCGGGCCTTCTGCGGCTGGCAAACCCGATGGAAACATGTTAATCGCCGCCGCGTTAACCCCTTGCTCTGTGCCTTGCGAGCGCCAAGAAGGCCGCTTACATTGCCGGACAAGCCAACACAGCTTGATGATTTGGCTACACGCCAATAAGAAGCGAACGAACTAGATTTCGAAAAGGGAAGTCAAATATGAGCGATGTCGCTGATCGGGTCCGCAAGATCGTTGTGGAACACCTCAATGTGGACGCCGAGAAGGTTGTCGAAAAGGCCAGCTTCATCGACGATCTGGGTGCAGACTCCCTTGATCAGGTCGAACTGGTGATGGCTTTCGAGGAAGAATTCTCGGTCGAGATCCCTGATGACGCTGCTGAGTCGATCCAGACCTTCGGCGATGCGGTTGCATTTTTGACCAAGGCCACCAGCTAAGCTGGACGGATCAGGTCGAGACATGGAATTACGCCGAGTCGTCGTCACCGGATTGGGACTTGTCACGCCCCTTGGTTGCGGAGTGGAGGCCACGTGGGCCAATATTCTCGCAGGCAAGAGTGGGGCCAGGCGTATCGACGAATTTCAAGTCGATGATATCGCCTGTCAGATTGCTCACCGCCTGCCGCTGGGTGACTATGCCGATGGCAAGTACAATCCCGACGAGTGGATGGAGAGCAAGGAGCAGCGCAAGGTCGACGATTTTATCGTCTACGCCATGGCTGCTGCTACACAGGCTATTCAGGACGCTGGCGTCGAGCCCAAGACCCAGGAAGAGCAGGAGCGCACAGGCGTTCTGATCGGCTCTGGCATCGGCGGCATTGGTGGCATCTATGATGCTTCCGTGACGCTGCATGAAAAAGGGCCGCGCCGCATCAGCCCCTTCTTTATTCCGGGGCGCTTGATCAATCTCGCGTCTGGCTATGTCTCGATTCGTTTCGGCCTCAAGGGGCCGAACCATTCGGTCGTGACTGCCTGCTCCACCGGCGCTCATGCCATCGGTGATGCGGCCCGTCTCATTGCGCTCGGCGATGCCGACGTCATGGTGGCTGGCGGCACCGAAAGCTGCGTCAATCGTCTGGCTCTCGCCGGCTTTGCTGCAGCACGCGCATTGTCGACCGGTTTCAATGACGATCCTGTTGCTGCCTCCCGTCCTTACGACAAGGATCGTGACGGCTTTGTGATGGGCGAGGGCGCCGGTATCGTCGTTCTCGAGGATTACGAGCGGGCCAAGGCACGCGGCGCCAAGATTTACGGCGAGATCATCGGTTATGGCCTGTCCGGCGATGCTTACCACATCACCGCCCCGGCTCCCGATGGCGATGGTGGTTTCCGCGCGATGAGCGCTGCCATCAAGCGCGCCGGCATTGCTCCGGGCGAAGTCGACTACATCAACGCTCACGGCACCTCGACGCCGCTGGGTGATGAGATCGAACTGGGCGCAGTGACCCGTGTTCTCGGCGATTCTGCCGGGCGCTCGGTGATGAGCTCGACAAAGTCTGCCATTGGTCACCTCCTGGGTGCGGCCGGCTCCGTCGAAGCGATCTTCTGCCTCCTCGCCATGCGGGACAGCATTGCCCCGCCGACTCTCAATCTCGACAATCCTTCTGTCGAGACGGCCATCAACCTTGTTCCCAAGGTGGCCCTCAAGAAGGAAATCAACGTGGCCCTCTCCAACAGCTTCGGCTTTGGCGGTACCAATGCCACGCTGGTCATGCGCAAGGTCGCCTGACTTTTCCACCTTTCAAGAGGGGCACATCGCGCCGACGCGCGGTGTGCCCCTTGTCTTTGTGGCCAGCCATTGCAAAAAATGCAGGCGCTTTGCCACAGTTTGGCGCCAGAACCACAACACGGTCCGTATTCGTCAGATATGGACAGCGAAGGTGACGACCCACAATGAATGACCGCAGCAAACGCCGCCGCCGCTCCTCCAACGGCCTGGTAGATGTTCTGAACGCCCTGTTGACCCTGCTGGTCATTGGTCTCGTGGTCGTCGGTGGCGGCTTTCTCTTTGTCGCCTCGCAATATTATGGCGACGGTCCGATTCCCGAAGATCGCGTCTTCCGCGTCGAGAGCGGCAATACGCTGACCTCGACGGCGACACGCCTTGAGGAACAGGGCTTCATTTCCAACGCATTCATTTTCCGCCAGTTCGGCGAACGGGTCGAAAAGAGTACCGTCGTCAAGGCCGGCGACTTCACGCTCCCGGCCAATGCCAGCATGTCGGAGATCTTCCGCGAGCTGACCGAGGGTACGCCCATCCGCTATGCCGTCACCATTCCGGAAGGCTGGACCTCCTGGCAGGTGGTGCAGCGCATCAATGACGATGATCGCCTGACCGGCACCATAGATGTCCTGCCGCCCGAAGGCTCGATCCTGCCCGGAAGCTACGACTACATGCCCGGCGATACCCGTCAGGCTGTGCTCGAGCGCATGCAGCAGGCGATGACCCAGGCGCTTGCCGAAATCTGGGAAACCCGCCAGCCTGATCTGCCGCTGCAGTCGCCGGCCGAGATGCTGATCCTCGCCTCGATCGTCGAGAAGGAAACTGGTGTCGCCGAGGAGCGTCCGCAGGTGGCTGCGGTCTTCGTCAATCGTCTGCGTACAAACATGCGCCTGCAGTCCGACCCGACGATCATTTATGGCATCACCTTGGGCCAATCGACGCTCGACCGTGGCATTCGCCGCTCCGAGATCGAGGCCAAGACGCCGTACAACACCTATCAGATCGATCGCCTGCCACCGACGCCGATCGCCAATCCTGGCATCGATGCCCTCAAGGCCGTGGCCAATCCCGATAGCCACAACTACGTCTACTTCGTTGCCAAGGGCGCCAGCCCCCGCGAAGGTCACGTCTTTGCCGAGACCTATGCCGAGCATCAGGAAAACGTCGCCCGCTATCGCCAGATTGCCCGCGAGGCCGCCGAACAGGCCGAAGCCGAAGCGGAGGCTGCCCGTCAGGCGCTCGAGGCAGAGGAAGCCGAGGAAGCACCCGCACAATGAGTGCCCCCCTGGCCAGCATGACCGGCTTCGCCCGCGCCGACGCCTCCGACGGGGCCCTGCGCGTGCGGATCGAGATCAAATCGGTCAATGGACGTGGCCTCGACATCAGGACCCGGTTCGCGCCGGGTCTTGATGCGTTTGACCTCCCCGTGCGCCAGCTGCTCTCCAATGCCCTCAGCCGCGGCTCCCTCAACGTCAATCTGACGCTCGATCGTGGCGCCTCCGGCAAGCCGATCACAGTCAATGAAGCGGCTCTGGCCACTGTCATCGCAGCCGCAAATGATCTGGCCCAGCGTCTCGAAGTCTCCCCGCCGCGTGTCGATGGCCTTCTCGCCCTGCCGGGCGTCCTGGCCTTCGAGGAGGCCGACGCGCTCGATGAGGAGGCCGTGGGAGCCCTTGTGACCAAGGCAGCCCAGCAGGCCCTTTCTGCCCTCCAGGCGTCACGCCGGGAGGAGGGGGCACGCATCGCGACCACACTGCTCGACCAGATCGATCAGATCGCCACACTCGTCGAAGCCGCCGCAGCCCATCCCTCCCGCAGCCGCGACCAGATCGCAGCGCGCCTCAGGAGCCAGATGGAAGCCTTTAGTCAGCAGACCGACATTGCCCCCGAGCGCTTTGCCCAGGAAGTGCTACTGCTGGTCACCAAGGCCGACATTCAGGAAGAGATCGATCGCCTGCGCGCCCACATCTCCGGCGCGCGCAAGCTGGTTTCCCAGGGCGGTCCAGTCGGCCGCCGCCTCGATTTCCTCGCCCAGGAATTCAACCGCGAAGCCAACACCCTCTGCTCTAAATCGAACGCGGTGGAACTGACCACCATCGGCCTTGACCTCAAGGCGGTGATCGATCAATTACGCGAGCAGGTCCAAAACATCGAATAGAGAGCGCAATGGATTTTCAGCGTCGTGGCGTCATGCTGGTCATCGCCTCGCCATCAGGCGCCGGCAAGTCGTCCATCTCTCGTGCCCTGTTCCAGCAGGACCCGAACATCCGCCTCTCCGTCTCCGCCACCACGCGCGCTCGCCGCAGCGATGAGGTGGAAGGCACGCACTACTATTTCGTCGACGTCCCGACCTTCAAGCGCATGCAGGCCGAGGGCGGTCTGCTTGAATCGGCCGAGGTTCACGGCAATTTCTACGGCACCCCGCGCGCCCAGGTCGAAGAGCAGCTTGCTGCCGGCAAGGACATTCTCTTCGACGTCGACTATCAGGGCACATTGCAGCTCTACGAGAACTGCCGCGCTGATATGGTGACGGTATTCATCTTGCCCCCGACAATCGATGAGCTGCGCGCTCGTCTAGAGCGGCGCGCCCAGGACAGCGTCGGAACCATCGAAAAGCGCCTGCGCAACGCCCGGATCGAACTCGATCACGCCAGCGAATATGACTATGTCATCATCAACAGCGACCTCGAGCTCTCCGTGCAGCGCGTCCGCTCGATCCTGGCCTCGGCGCGTTTGAAGCGCGAACGCCAGATCAATCTCTCGGACTTCGTCCAGGATCTGCAAAGCCAGATCGACGCCCTCGGCCCGGGGGCCTGAGGCCCCTTCAGCGAAGGCCCGGCAGCGCCCGCGCCATGGCGAGAAACGCCTTAACCGGCAGTTCTTCTGCCCGCTCGTTTCCCTTGAGGTCGGCTGCGGCGAGCAGCCCTTCAACCGGTACTCCCAGAGACTTCAGCGACTGGCGCACCATCTTGCGGCGCTGGCCGAAGGCCGCCTTCGTTACCTGTTCCACCAGCTTGACCGGGAGCCCATCTTCGACCGGCTTCGGCACCAGATGCACCACAGCCGAGGTCACTGCTGGTGCCGGCACAAAGGCCTGTCGGCCAACATTGAACGCGATGCGCGCGTCCGTGCGCCAGCCTGCGAGAACGCCGAGCCGACCATAATGATTGTCGCCCGGCTTGGCGCAGATGCGTTCGGCCACTTCCCGCTGGAACATCAGCGTCAGGCTCTCGAAAAACGGCGGCCACGGCTCCATGGTCAGCCAGCCGGTCAGCAGCGGCGTCCCGATATTATAGGGCAGGTTCGCCACCAGCCGGGTCGGGCCGTCCGCCAGTGCCCGATAGTCCATTTCCATCGCGTCGCCATGGATAACTGTCAGTCGGCCGGGATAGGCCTCTGCAATCTGGGCCAGCGCGGGCAGGGCGCGGGCGTCACGCTCAATGGCGATCACTTCGCGCGCGCCTTCGGCCAGCAGCGCCCGTGTCAGCCCGCCCGGGCCCGGACCCACTTCGATCACGCGAACACCGTCCAGCGAGCCGCCAACGCGCGCAATGCGTGCCGTCAGATTGAGGTCGAACAGAAAATTCTGCCCGAGTTCCTTCTTGGCCTGGAGGCCATGTTCGGCGATGACGTCGCGCAGCGGAGGAAGGTTGTCGATCTGGCTCATTATGCGCTCTTTGTCATTCGGTGGGCCAAGGCGATAGCGGCCGCAAAGCTTTTCGTCGAGCCCTTGCCGGTTCCGGCAAGGTCAAATGCAGTGCCATGGTCGGGCGAGGTCCGCACGATGGGCAAGCCCAACGTCACATTCACCGCCTCGTCAAAAGCCACGGTCTTGATCGGAATCAGTGCTTGATCGTGATACATCGCCACCACGGCATCATAGCTCGCCCAGTGGGCGGGGTAAAACAGCGTGTCAGCGGGCAGGGGGCCGATGATATCCAGCCCCTCGTTGCGCGCGGTCTCGAGCGCCGGGCGGATGGTGTCCAGCTCTTCCCGGCCGATGCCGCCATCCTCGCCCGCATGCGGATTGAGCCCCGCCACGGCAATGCGCGGCCGAGCCACGCCAAACCGCGCGCGCAGATCGCGGTCGACTACGCGCAAGGTGTCGGCGATCAGCTCGGCGGTAATCAGCCCGGGCACATCCTTGATCGGGACGTGAATGGTCAGCGGCACAGCGCGCAGCCCCTCATGCGCGAGCATCATCACTGGCAGTGGCGTGCTCCCGCTTTCGGCACAGAGCGCCGCCAGATATTCCGTGTGACCGGGATAGGCAAAGCCAGCATGATAAAGCGCGCCCTTGTGGATCGGCGCTGTCACGAGCCCGCGGCATAGGCCGGCACGTGTATCGCGGACCGCCGCCGCAATCGCCTCGATAACCACTGGGGCGGCAGTAGGCGCAATCGCTCCCGGGGTGTCCGGCACGTCACCATAGACCGCTGCGACGGGCATGGCACGGTCAAATTCTGACGCTGCCGTGTCCGGAGTTGTCTCGACGATCTCGACGGAGAGCCCCAGCCGCGCCGCCCGGGCCCGCAAGAACGGCACATGGCCATAGACAATAAACGGTGGGAGGCCGAGGGCCTCGCGCTGGGTGTAAAGCGATAAAAGGAGATCGGGGCCGATGCCGGCGGGCTCGCCCATGGAAATGGCCAGCGGCTGTGTCATGCTAACCCCCAAAAAGAGAGCGGAGACACATCCGGGGATGCGGCTCCGCAAAACAGTCGTGTCTCTGCGTGTGGCGGGCGAACCGCCTGATCACTCAGTTATAGATGATCTTTGCGTTCTTGCGCAGGGTCGCCATGTAGTCGTCGACCTGCTTCTGCATCGTGTCGTTGCCGACTTCTGCGCGCACTTCGTCCTTCACGAAGGTCAGGTCTTCGGCCTGTGTCTTCTCGCAGATGGCGAGCATAGACACGCCGGACTCGATGACGCGGGGCTTGGTGATGCCGCCAACATTCATGCCGGCCAATTCCTTGGCGACTGCCTCGGGCAGCTGGGTGGCGTGCCGACGACCGACATCGATCACGGCTGCGTCCGTATAGTTCAGCGACAGCTGCACTGCGCTGTCACAGCCGGCAAAGCCGGAGCGATAGCGATTGGCCTGTGCCGTGCGCCCGCTGGCACCCTGGCCGCCCGGCGCAACGAAGATAACCTCTTTGAGGATATAGTCGAAATTCTGGAAGTCGGCGATGCGGCCTGCAGCGGTCTGGTCGAGATCGAGCTCGGAGATCTGGACGTTCGGCATCACTGCGCGTTCGGCCACGCCATTCCAGGCGATGGCAGCGCGCAGGCGATCCTTGAGCGTGTCCTTGCTGACGCCGCTCTGGCGCAGCATTTCCGCGAGGCGGTCCTGGCTCAGCTTGAGGTTGCGGGCAATCTGCAGGAAAGCCTCGTCAACCTGGGCATTTGAAACGGTGATGCCCAGGCGCTTGGCCTCGGACATCTGGATCGCCTCGGTGATCAGCTGTTCGGTCGCACCCTTGCGGCCGGTGCGATTGCCTTCCATCTGGAACAGGCGCAGGCGCTGGTCGATCTGCACGTCGGTCACTGGCGTGCCGTTAACGGTGACGACAGTTGCGGCCATGCTGGGGACGACTGCAGCTGTCGCGAGGGTAAGGCCCAGGAACAAGGCGCCCGTAATGCGCCGCAGATGTGCGAAGATCATGGTCGTGTCCATTTCCATGCGATGTGCCACTTCAATGCGGCGCTTGGTTCGTGGTGTCAATTGCCCAATGAATACGGCCAAAATCCGAAGTAGGCCCGACGGCTGCCGGTCTGCGGGTTCAGCGTTACTCTGCTGGCGTTCAAAATTCTGGCACCAACACGCTCGTCGTGCCACCGGCATTCAGCCCGGCCGGAGCCTTGAGCTGGAATGTCGCCGTCACGCGGGTGTCGTTGGGCGTTGTATGTGTCGCTCCGGTGCGGGTCGCATTGGCGCCGAAGGCGAGGTAGCCGTCGTCATAATAGAGCCCGCCACCGGCCTGCAGCCAGCTGTTGGCGCCGATATCCCAGGCCGCATTGCCCTTGAGGCTCCAGTAATCAGAAACAGGCACGGTCAGCTCGCCGCCCACTTCGTGCTGGTCCTGCAGCGTGCCCACAGCAGCGTCCGCAGCGATAAACCGGTAGTCTACCGTCGCCGAATAGCGTTCGAGGTCTAGCTTCATGCCGGCGCCGGCCCGGGCCAGCGCCCAGTCCTCGGTGTCCACCTGCACCTTGCCGCCAAATGACAGGCCGGGCGTAAACGAGCCATAGGCTCCGAGGACCGCATAGGAGGCAGCGCCCTCCATGCCCGATCCGCGTCGCGCGCCGGCAGGGTCAGCGGTCTCGAAGGCATTGGTCCCGGCAAGCTGGAACGACTGCCCCCCGACAACCTCGACATAGCCGCCATCGGCGAAATTAGCCTGGTAGCGTGCACCGATGTTGGCGCGCAGCCCGGTTTCCTGGCGGTCGTAGCCCGAAAAGCGGTTGTAGCTGAAGAGGTTGGTGTCATCGAAGACGAAGCTTTGCGCATCGTCATTGGTGATGCCGACAAGGCTCGTGCCCGATCCGCGATAGACCATCTGTCCGATCGGTTCGATCAGGTGCACATCGGCGCCGTTATGAGCGATCAGCGGGTAACGGATATCCATCGCCGCGATCGGCGTGGCGCTGAAAAGGCTGGTCTCGCCGGGCAGGAACGGGCTCGTGCCGTCATAATAGGCCATGTCGGCGCGCAGACCGGCATAGGGCGTGAACACCAGCCCGCTATTGATCCACTGCGTCTGCCATCCGGCCTGCAGCGTTGCGCGCGTCTTGTTGCCGGCATGGCCGAACACATAGGGCACACCATTGGCGGCCTTGACCGCGTCGGCCTCGCGCTGCACGCTCAGCAACTGCCCATCGAGCGTCACCCGGCCCATTCCCGGCTCGAGATCGACGACATGATTGAACCGGACCGCGGGCAGGGCCTTCCCTTGCTGCGCCTGCTCCTGCGGTGTCACATTACCGAGGAGATTGAACTCCTGCAGGCGCACATCGAGATAGGTGTCGTCGGTCAGATGCGTCGCATAGACCTCGTTCACCGTGGACTTGGCCGTGGTCAGGCGGTAATCGCCGAGATAGGCCGCGTCGGAAAAGGCGGTGTAGGACCAGCCTGCCGACCAGTTTTCGATCGGCGTGAAGGAGCCGGAGGTCTGCAGCGCCCCGCGCCAGTCCCGATCACCGACCGTGCCGACAAAAGCCGCTGGGTCCCATTGGTGGATTCCTGAAGCCTTGACCTGGAACGAGCCGGCATCAAACCGCTGCACCCATTCCGCGCCCATAAGGAAACCCTGCCGCGTCGACAGTGTCGGGGTGAGGATGATGTCGGTCCAGCGGTTGGTATAGACCATCACCGGCACGCCAACGCGCAGTCCGGTCGTGTCGCTGTAATCGATGATAGGCATCCGCAGCGCTGACAGGGCCTGATTGTCCGTGCCCGGCAGCCAGAGATACGGCAGCCACGCGACCGGCATGCCAAGGAGCGACAGCGTCGGCTGCTCGAGGACAACCGAACCATTTTCCGAGTCGTGGATGATTTTTGCGGCATTGACCGACCAGCCAATGCGGCGCCCCTTGTCGTCGATGCAGTCTCCGCACGGCGCATAGCTCGCATTGACCAGCACTGACTGGAGCGCCGCGTCATAGTCCACACTGTCGGCGGTAATGCGCGAACCGTCAAAGGAGGTGATGGTCAGGGCGTTGAGAAACGCCTGTTTCATTCCGCCGCCGATGTCGAGACCATCGGTCTCCATCACATTGCCGAACGGGTCGGTCACGCTCACGCGCCCGGTCAGGCGAACGGAATTGCTGCGCCGGTTGAACTCCAGCGTATCGCCGCGAACCACATAGCCTTCATGCGACAGCACCACATCGCCCGAGGCCCGGATGACATTGGTGCGCGCGTCAAAGGTGAGGCTGTTGGCTTCCACGCCGGCGTCGCCATTGGGATTGACCGGAGCGTTGAAGAAATTGGTGGGAACGAGATTCTGCGCCAGAGCAGGGCCGGCAGGCAAAAGGCACAGGGCCACGCCCGCGAGCAGCGCGCGTGCAAGCCTTTCAAACCCGTTTCGGCCGATAGTCGTCACGTTCGTCCGTCTTCCTTATGCAGCAGCACTGTCATGCCGATGACAATAGCTACCAGTGCCGGTCCGACTGCCGCAAAAGTTGGGTCGAGAACGCCGGTCGACCCAGCGCGGTCGGCCATCTCGGTAATCACGAACACAACAAATCCGAGCACGATGCCATAGAGGACCGCGGGACCTAGACTAGAGTTTCTTCGATAACCTGCGGTAAACGCAAAGGCAATGAACAGAGAACCGGTTAGCACAAGCGGAAGCGTCAAAAGCTTGATCAGCCGCATCGTCGCCGAGGCGCGCACCGAAGGGTCCGAAACGCCTTGCTGGAGCATGCGGGCGAGGTCGAAAAACGTCATGTCTTCGGTCGAGGCCAATGTCAGCCGGATCTCCGCAGCAGTCGACTCTGTGGGCACGCGATAGTCAAAGACGGTACGGGCCTGCGTATCCGGCGAGCGCGCAATGGCCGCAGGCAGAACCCAGAATCCATCCTCGAGCACCGCATTACTCGCCTCGAGCCGGGGAACGGGATTAGGGGCGAGATGGAACAGTGTCACGTCGCCCAGTTCTCCGCCGCCGGGAGACATGTGCCGCGCCATGATCACATAGTGCACGCCGTCGCCCCGCTGCTCGAGCCAGATTTCGCCCGGCGGCGTCAGCAGCGCCGCTTGACCCGGCGGCGTCGGATACAGCTCGCGGTTGATCTGCGTGCTGGCCGTTTCCGCCCCCAGCGCCACGAGAAAGCTGACCCCGATCAACGCAATTGTGGGCGCACGCATGGCGCGCCAGATGGATATGCCGCTGGCCTTGATCACCGTCAGTTCATGGCGCGCCTTGAGGTCGGCCATCCCGAGGATCGCGCCCATCAGCACTGTTACCGGCAGGGTCTTGATGGTCCAGCGCACCGCGCTCATCGCCACCATCACCAGCGCCATCAGCACGCCGTTGCTTTCGGCCACCGCATTGAAGCGCCAGGTGTCGAGCGATTCCACCAGCGCGATCAGCCCGTAGAAAATGAACACCGTTGCGCCGATGCGGCCCGCGAGGCGCTTGAGTACAAGCCAGTCGATCCGCGTCATCATGCTGGAATGCTCCTCGGACGGCGCGGCCACAGGCGATAGGCCATCACAGCCCCCGAAATCAGGATCAGCAGGACCGACCCGGTCCCGACCCCGAGAGGGCTATAGGTGCCGATGCCGCGCTCGCCAAAGGCGACCAACATCACCACAGCTTCCAGTGGCACAGGAATGCGCGCCCGTCGTCCGCTGGGGAAGGCGGCAATCGCCAAAACAAAAAGACAGATGCCGATGACGCGCAGTGCCTCTGCCGACCGATCCAGCAGTCGTTGCAGCACCGGCTGCTCCAGCTGCCTGGTCGCCATCGCCTCGGCAATAAGGTCGAAACTGTCGCGCTCGGCGAGCGAGTCGCCCATGATCAACGGTTGGCTCAAACTGTCGACGCTGAGATCGTAGCGGATAAACCGCACCTCGGAATAGCGCCCGTCCTCCTGCACATATTGCAGTGACCCGTTGCGCAACTCGAGCACATAGTTTTCGCCGTCGCTCGATATCCTTGCGCTTTCAGCGATAAAGGTTCGGCGCGTCGCACCCTCGCGGCGGTCATCGGCAAAAAACTCGCGAATTTCGCCATCCGGCCCGCGTCCACCGATCAGCAGGATCACCCCCGGCGTTACCTGCGTAAACCGACCCGGCCGCAGGGTGGAGCTGACGAGATCAGCCGCCACGCTGGCCGAAAGCTCGCTGAACTTGCGGTTGGCGTTCGGCTCTACCCAATGGGCGAACAGCATCACCGCAACCACGGCAACGCTGGTGACCATGGCCGCT
Source organism: Devosia sp. SD17-2 (assembly GCF_029201565.1). GTDB lineage: Bacteria > Pseudomonadota > Alphaproteobacteria > Rhizobiales > Devosiaceae > Devosia. Next base: position 3,060,916 of record NZ_CP104002.1, on the reverse strand, counting down.
GCGCGCCAAAGACCGCTGATTCCCTTGCTGGTGTGGATGATGTGCAGTTCGTGGCTGCTCTGCAGCGCCGTCAGCGCCCGCACCAGCCCGATGCCAACGCAGATATAGAAGAACGCCAGCCCCAGCTGCGGCATGGTGTAGAGCGCCTGCACCGCAAGGGTGGCAAAGCCCTGTCCCTTGACCGACACCACTTCGAATGACCGCAGGCAGTTCACCAGCCAGAGCAGGAAGCATACGATGCCGAACAGCACGAGCGCGTCGGTCGCAAACAGGCGCGCCAGATAAGTTGTCAGTCGTCTCATGGGCGTCCGATAGCATCCCCCTGCGCCGCAAGTAAGGCCCACGGTGCCACGGCACCATGGTGCAGTTCGTCGGACCTGACAATTGCCTCTACCTGCCATCAACAAATCGGTGGGAAATCCGGCCTCATTGCTGACCTGCAGGTCCGGCAGTAGCGTTCCGCCCGGCAGACGGATAAGGTCCGGCTATGGCTGAAGTGCTGTTCTATCATCTTGAAGTGCGCCCGCTTGAGGCGGTCCTCCCCCAGCTCCTCGAAAAGACCTTGGAGCGGGGCTGGCGCGCTGTTGTCGAATGCGGCTCTCGTGAACGCGCCGAGGCGCTCGACGCCCACCTCTGGACATTTCGCGACGACAGTTTCCTTGCCCACGGTCTTGCCGGCGACGAGGCCGATGCCCTCCAGCCGATCCTGCTCACGACCGAGCAGTCGAACCCCAACAATGCCACCGTGCGCTTTTTCGTTGATCGCGCCGTGCCGCATTCGCCCGAGGCCTATCAGCGGCTGGTCTATATGTTCTCCGGCCATGATCCCGAAGCCGTGGCCGAGGCCCGGCAAGCCTGGCGGGAACTGCGCGCCGGCAATACGGTTACCTACTGGCAACAGGAACCCGACGGACGCTGGTCAAAGAAAGCATGACGCCAGACCTTTCGATACCCAGCCGCCACAAACTGCATGAAGACATTTTCGCCATGCTCATCGGCACGGTCCTGGTGTCGCTGGGGATCGTCTTCTATTCAGAGGTCCAGCTCGCCACCGGCAGCACGGCGGGTCTGGCGCTCCTCATCCAATACGCCACCGGCTGGCCCTTCGGCGTCCTGTTCTTCGCGATCAATCTTCCGTTTTATGTCCTGGCTGTGCTCCGCATGGGCTGGCCGTTTGCCATCAAGACCTTCGCCTCGGTGGCCATGGTCTCTTGGCTGACCATCCAGATCCCAGTCTGGCTCGATATCTCGGCGATCCATCCGCTGTTCGCCGCGCTCGTCGGCGGTGGGCTCATCGGCCTCGGCGTACTTTCGCTGTTCCGCCACAAGTCCAGCGTCGGCGGTATCAATATCCTGGCGCTCTTCCTCCAGGACAATTTCGGCATCCGGGCCGGCTATTTTCAGCTGGCGGTGGACGCGGTTATCCTCGCGGCAGCGTTCTTCATCCTGCCGCTCGACCGCGTCATCTATTCGATCCTGGGCGCGCTTGTGCTCAACATGATCGTCGCCCTCAACCACCGTCCGGGCCGCTACGTCGGCTTCAGCTAGTTGGCCGTGTCGCCCCAGCCGACGATGTCGTAGAGATACATGTGGTACATGTATTCGGCGAGCTCGTAGCAGTAGATCACTTCGCTCTCGCTGGGGTCGAAAAACGCGTTTGCCTCGCCGCATTGCATCGCCCGGAACGTCACGGGCTTCGGCAAGACGTAGTTCTCCATCACCAGCTCGACTGCATGCTCCATGATGCCGCGGGACCTGAATTCCTTGGCGAATTTCTTGTACGCACCGGCCGGTTCATAGATGATGTGGATGGGCTCGCCGTAATATTCATCGTCGCGATGCGGCTCGAGTAGCATTTCCCATGAGCTGCGCGCCTGCTCATAGGTATAGGCGCAGGCCTCCTGCTGGTCCGGAGCGATGTCGTAAGCGTCTGCCGCCTCACCAAACACATCGGGCTCAGCGCCGACCATCAGGCAGACCATCGCATAGGCACGCTGAATATCGAGACTATGGTCGCTGTAGTAAGAAAAGTCGTCGACGCCCGAGCCGGTCGAGGCGACCGCGTTAAAATACCACCCGTCAGCCGCGTCGATCAGCGCATTCCAGCTGTCATCATCGCCCTCGTCGGTGAGCAGCCAGATCGTCGCCAGCGCGTCCACGGCGTCCTCTTCGCGCCCCAGCACGGGCAGGCCCAGTTCACTGATCAGCATGTGGCCGATCTCATGATACATGGTGAAGGTCGCGTCATGCATGGCAAAGTCCATCGCATCGCTCAGCACGGACAGCTCATCCTCGGCCGCAAGGGCAGGGGACACGGACGCCACAACGCAGGCCGCCAGGGCGGTAGCACGCAGGGTGCGCATACATCGATCTCCGGAAAATCAGGCGCGCGGCCTAATAGCTCTTTGCTTTCTCTTTCCCCACGCCGCCCCCCTGGGGCGCAGGCGCCGATGGCCTTGGCAATTCGGCGGCATAGAGCTCCATATACTCTTTCATCAACTCATAGCAGAAGATGATTTCTATGGTGTCGGGGTCATAAAATGCATTGGCTTCGCCACAGCGTTTGGCGTTGAAGCGCACCGGCCGGCGCAGACCAAAAGTGTCGCGCAGGTCCTGCGCCACCTGGTCGAATACCCCGCTGGAGCGGAAGGCGTCCGCAGCAAAGCGCAGCTGGCCGCCGGCGTCGTGATAGGTCACGTTGACCACGGTGGACTTGCTGGTTTCCGTGCGGTCACCGAACAGGCTCTTGATGCTGCGGTTGATCAGCTTGTAGTCCCACAGGCAGTCGCTCTGCCGGTCGTGGTCGATGGAATATTGGTTGGCGATCGGGCGAAAGGCCTTGCCATCGCTGCCCACCATCATGCAGACGATCTGATAGGCGCGCTGCTTGTCGAGGCTGTGCCCCGCAGCGTAATCTTCCTCATACTCGCCGCTGCCATAGGCAACGCCGGACAGGAGCCAACCTTCTGCCGCGTCAGCAAGCGCCTTGTCGGCTTCCCCGGAGCGCTTGTTGAGCAGCATCCAGGTCGCGACATTGTCGGCGGCATCCTCTTCCCGCCCCAGCACCGGCAGTTCCAGTTGGTGCACCAGAAGGTGCGCCATCTCATGGTAAAGAACGAAGAGGCTGTTGTTCGCGGCGAAGCGGATCGTGTCCGCGCGTTGCGCCTTGCTGAAGCCGGTAAGGTCCTGCGCCTGCGCCACCTGCGACGTTAACGCCATAGTCGCAACGAGCAGACAAGACAAAATACCGCGCATGAAAAGCCCTTGCAGCTCAAACGACTATCAGCAGAGTGCAATGGCGGCGCGCTGTCAACTCGCCACCCAAATTGGCCTTTACGCTTCCTGTTCGCGTTCGGCTTCCTCGAGCTCCGCGCTTAGCGTCAACCAGGTCTCTTCGATAGTTTCGAGCTCGGTGCCGAACCGGGCCTTGTCCTTGCCCAGCGCAATGAGCCGGTCTGCCGGGCCATTGTAGATCGTCGGATCGGCCAGCTGCGCGTCAATCTTGTCGATCTCGGTCTTGAGCCGGCTCATCTTCTTTTCCGCGTCGGTGATCTGCTTTTTCAGCGGCGCCAGTTCGGCACGACGCGCTGCCGCTTCCTGGCGGGAGAGCTTGCGCTCGCCCTTGGCGTCGCCTGAACTGTTCTTGCCCTCTTTGTTGGAGGTGATGCTGCGCTGATAGCTGTCGAGGTCTTCGTCCAGCTCACGGATCGTACCGTTTTCGGCGATCCACAGCGTGTCGCAGGTAGCCTCGATCAGGTGGCGATCGTGCGAGATGATGAAAACAGCGCCCTGATAGTCATTGAGCGCGTGCACAAGCGCATCGCGACTGTCGATGTCGAGATGGTTGGTCGGCTCGTCGAGGATCATCATCGCCGGGCCGCCAAAGGTGATCAGACCCATCAGGAGACGCGCCCGCTCGCCGCCCGAAAGATTCTTCGCCTTGGTGTCCATGCGGCTCGTGGTCAGCCCCATCTGGGCCAGCCGGCTCCGGCGCTTGGCTTCATTGTCATAGGGCGTCAGCTCGACGACATGTTCCAGCGGTGTCAGCTCTGGCTTGAGCTTGTCCATCTGGTGCTGGGCGAAGTGCGCAATCTCCAGCTTCTTGTGGATCTTCATGCTGCCGTCGATCACGGGAATGTCGCCGGCGAGAAGCTTTGCGAAAGTCGACTTGCCGTTGCCGTTGACGCCGATCAGGGCGATGCGGGCATCGGGATCGATCCGCTGGGTGATATTGCGCAGGATGACCTTGTCGCCATAGCCGGTGGACACCTTGTCCAGCGTGATCATCGGCGTGGGCAGCTCGATCTTAGGCTGCTGGAACTGGAATGGCGCACCGTGTTCGTCGAACATCGCCTCCGGTGGCCTCAGCTTTTCGATCATCTTGACTCGGGCCTGCGCCTGCTTGGCCTTGGTGGCCTTGGCCTTGAAACGATCAACGAACTTCTGCAGATGCGCAATCTGGTCGAGCGTCTTTTCACGGCTCTTGTTGTTGAGTTCCATCTGCATGCGACGGGTGGTCTCGAAAGTATCGTAATTGCCCTTGTAGAAGGTCAGTTTGCGATGCTCGAGATGCACGATGGAATTGACCGCCTTGTTGAGCAGGTCGCGATCGTGGCTGATGAGGAAGACCGTGTAAGGATAGGTGGAAAGGTACTTCTCCAGCCAAAGCGTGCCTTCAAGGTCGAGATAGTTGGTTGGCTCGTCGAGCAGCAACAGATCGGGCTGGCTGAATAGCACTGCCGCCAGTGCCACGCGCATGCGCCACCCGCCGGACAGCTGATGGGTCGGCCCGTTTTGGCGATCCTGCTCGAACCCCAGACCCTTCAGAATGGCCGAAGCCCGCCCCTCGGCGCTATGCGCCTCGATCTCGGCTAGCCGCGTGTGGATTTCGCCGATCCGGTTGGGGTCGGTTGCAGTCTCTGCTTCCGCCAGCAGCGCCTTGCGCTCTTTGTCTGCGGCCAAGACTACATCGAGAACTGTCTCATTGCCCGCGGGCGCTTCCTGGGCAACCGCGCCGATCCGCGCTTTCCTGGTCACGTCGGTGCTGCCGGAATCGGCGCTGATATGGCCTTGGATCAGGTGGAACAGCGTTGTCTTGCCGGTTCCGTTCTTGCCCACGAAACCGGTCTTGGAGCCCGTCGGGATGACGACCGAGGCGTCCTCGAACAATGGGCGGCCCTGGATGCGATAGGTGAGATTGGAAATGGTCAGCATGGCGGCAAACAGGGATCCGAGCGAGGAGCGCAGCCCACGAACTGGCCCGGTGCGGGCAGGGTGCTGCGAAAAATGTCTAGGCTGCTGGATAAAGACATGCCCCTCCCATGGCAACCGGCCAAAGCACCATGGCAGCCTCCCGGCGGACACTTCGCCGCACGTGAAAACTCTGTGCATCCAATCGGCGTACACCGCATTCTGCTCCAGAAGCTCGAAAGGACGTCCCCATGCTTGATGCACGCCTCGCCCTTGCCCTCGTGGTCGCCGCCGGTCTCGTCGTTCCTGTTCAGGCGCAGGACCAGTCCCAGCGCCTCGACGATCTTGATGCCAAGCGCATCAACTCGTTCCAGATCCTTATCGATTTCGAATATGGCGGTAGCGCCTGCGAGGCCGTCGGCCGCGCCGAGATCGGCGAACTTGTGAACGGGACGCTGGCCGTCACTTTTCCAGCTACCGCGACATCGGAGGTCTGCACCATGCAGATCGAGGAGCATGAGATAAAGCAGGCTATCGACACCGAGGACCCGGTTGACCGCATCGATGTCACCCTCATTGGGGCCGATGGTGCCGTCATCGCCACTGGTTCGACCGACGTCGAGCGTGACTAGCCTCTGGAATAGACGGCTTTACACGCCATTTGCGGCAGATCAGCTCTGGTCTGCCGGGATGTCTTGCGCCCGCAATACTCTCCCGCTAAAAGGCGCCATCATCCAAAGCAGTAAGCAGGACAACTCGCCATGGCGATTGAACGCACTTTCTCCATCATCAAGCCCGATGCCGTCCGTCGCAACCTCATCGGCAAGGTCCTCACCAAGTTCGAGGAAGCCGGTCTGACCCCGATCGCCCTCAAGAAGATCCACATGACGCGCGAACAGGCCGAAGGCTTCTACGCTGTGCACAAGGAACGCCCCTTCTTTGGCGAACTGGTTGAGCAGATGATCGCGTCGCCGGTCGTTGTTCAGGTTCTGGAAGGCGAAAACGCCATCCTCAAGAACCGCGAAATCATGGGCGCCACCAACCCGGCGAACGCCGCTGAAGGCACCATCCGCAAGGAATTCGCTCTTTCCGTCGGCGAGAACTCCGTCCACGGTTCGGACGCTCCGGAAACTGCTGCCGAAGAAATCAAGTTCTTCTTCTCGGACGAAGAGCTGGTTGGGTAACACCCGACGGCTGGCTTCGGCCAGCCGGCAAATCGCTCCGGTAGAGCGATTTGAGGGACAAACGCCCTGAGCCTTGCAAAGGATCGGTTCTCCCTCCACGAACATCTGGCCGCCCAGCCGGGCGGCCTTTTTGCTTTTTCCTGTGGTATCATGCCACTGAACGAATGCGCCCCTTCTGCATTTCCCGCAGACCCTGGCGCCGAGATGCCCTTTTGCTTGCGAAATTTCCCGATTGTTGTGACGGGAGTGACTTCGTGCTCACGGGGCTAACCCGCTTTTGAAAGCCACGACATGTCACTTCCAGAAACTATTCTCCCGGCTATTGCCGGTGCACTAGCCGCTAAGGGCTATGCCAATCTTACGGCCGTTCAGTCCGCCGTCATCGAAGACGAAACTGCAGGTCGTGACCTGCTGGTTTCCGCCCAGACCGGCTCTGGCAAGACCGTCGCCTTCGGCATGGCCATCGCCCCGACCATCCTGGGCGAAGCTGACACGCTTCCCGACGCCGAAGCGCCGCTGGCCCTCGTGATTGCCCCGACCCGCGAACTGGCCCTGCAGGTGCAGCGCGAACTCGAGTGGCTCTATGCTCAGCTCGACGCCCGCATCGTTGCCAGTGTCGGCGGCATGGATGCGCGCACCGAGCGCCGTGCGCTCGAACGCGGCGCCCATATCGTCGTCGGCACCCCGGGCCGTCTGCGCGATCATATCACCCGCGGTGCCCTCGACATGTCGGCCCTGCGCGCCGTCGTGCTCGATGAAGCCGACGAGATGCTTGACCTCGGCTTCCGCGAAGATCTCGAATTCATCCTCGCTGCCGCGCCCGAAGATCGTCGTACCCTCCTGTTCTCGGCAACCGTGCCGCGTCCGATCGTGCAGCTGGCGAAGACCTTCCAGCGCGATGCCCTGCGCATCTCGGCCACGAGCTCGGAAGAGCAGCACGCCGACATCGACTATCGCCTGATGCTGGTGCCTGCAGCAGAGCGTGAAAACGCCGTCATCAACACCCTCCTGTGGTTCGACAGCGCCAACACCATCGTTTTCGCCTCCACCCGCGAAGGCGTAAAACATCTGTCCGCTCGCCTGCACAATCGTGGCTTTGACGTCGTCACGCTCTCGGGCGAACTGACCCAGGCCGAGCGCACCAGCGCGCTGCAGTCCATGCGCGATGGCCGTGCCCGCATCTGCGTCGCCACCGACGTGGCTGCCCGCGGGATCGACCTGCCCAATCTCGATCTCGTCATCCACGCCGATCTGCCGACCAATGCCGATACGTTGTTGCACCGCTCGGGCCGCACCGGTCGTGCCGGCCGCAAGGGCACGAGCGTCATTATCGCCGGCGCACACCGTCGTGGCGTTGCCCAGCGCATCCTGCGCACGGCAAAGCTCGATGTTTCGCTGATGACACCGCCGCTGGCGTCCGAGATCGAGGATAAGTACAAGGAAGCGATCCTTTCCTCCGAGACGATCAAAGCACCGGAGAATGGTGACGAAGCCCAGCTGGTCGCCCAGCTGATGGAGCGTCACACGCCCGAAGCCATCGCCGCGGCTTATCTGCGCCAGCAGCTCGCTGCCCGTCCCATCCCCGAGGATGTCACGGCTCAGGAGGCAGGCGCCTCGCTCGACACCCGCACCCCGCGCACCCGCGAGCACTTTGCTGGTGGGAGCTGGTTCCGCGTCAGCGTAGGCCGCAAGCAGCGCGCCGAACCGCGTTGGCTCCTGCCCATGCTGTGCAAGGCTGGTAAGGTGACCAAGGGCGACATCGGCTCGATCCGCATCTTTGATACCGAAAGCCTGTTCGAGATTTCTGCCGACAAGGCCGACGCCTATGCGCGTTATGTCGCCAAGAACGGTTCGGGCGAAAAGGGTATCAATATTTCCCCGGTTGAGGGCGATGCCCCGATGCCAGAGCGGTCCAGCCGCCCCAGCAACAAGCGTCCGGATTTCGATGCTGCCCCGCGTGGTGAGCGTCCGGAACGCAAGGCTTGGAACAAGGACGGCGACGAGCGCAAGAGCTGGAACAAGGATGGCGAAGGTGCGGCCAAGCGCCGACCTGCTGCCGCCAAGGACAAGCCTGCGTACAAGTCCGACAAGCCCTACAAGGAGAAGACCTTCTCCAAGGACAAGGGCAAGCCAGCCTGGTCCAAGGATGGCGAAAAGGCCCGTCCGGCCAAGCGCAAGCCAGCCAACGACTGATGCCAATCCGGCGGGCGCCCTAGGTGACCGACTCATAACTTCGCAACCAGATACGGATTGAAGCGAGTTGGACTGATGCCAGGAAATTGTCGTCTCGCTTGTCGTATCGGGTTGCGATTGCCCTGAAGTGTTTGAGTTTGTTGAAGTAACGTTCGACAGCGTTGCGCTGGCGATAGACCCAGTGGCTGAATGGGAAGGTTTGCACGCGGTTGGGCATGGCGCGGATATTGGCCCATGCACCGCGCTCGGCCATGGTGCTGCGCAGGGCATCACTGTCGTAGGCTCGGTCTGCGAGCAGGATATTTCCAGCGGACAGGGTGGCAAACATGTCCGCTGCTGATCGCCCATCATGGGCCTGGCCTTCGGTCAGTTTGAGCTGGATCGGCCGCCCCTGGGCATCGACCAGCGCATGGATCTTGGTGGTCAGGCCGCCGCGCGAACGACCCATGCAACGGGATCGCTCGTCTTTTTTTGACCGTTGGCGGCGTGCTGGTGAACCCGGATCGAGGACGAGTCGATCATCTGCACGTCGCCATTGTAAGCGGCTGATACAGCGTCAAGAATGCGCGCCCAGTGGCCGGCCCTGCGCCACCGGTTGAAGCGGTTCACGCAGGTCGTGTGCGGGCCATACCGCGTCGGGATGTCGGCCCAGGGCGCGCCCGTGCGAAGCCGCCAGAAGATGCCGTTCAGAACACGCCGGTCATCGGCGCGCGGAACGCCGCGCACCTTCGTCGGAAGCAGCGGCTGGATCACAGACCACTCAAAATCCGTAAGATCAAAACGCGCCATCATCACCTCCTGTCCACCAAAGGGAAGGAATCACAACAGCAGCACTTTGGGAATCCCGTTAATGGGTATGTGACCTAGACTGGGGCGTCCGCCGTCTTCGTCTTTGCGCCGAGCCGACCCATATTGCCCAGCGCCAGTATGATCGCCCCGGCGACCGAGATGATCGCCGCGATTACCAGCGCGAAGCGATAGTCGCCATCTGCGGCCAGCACACCGAACGCCATTGCGCCCAATAGATTGGCCGCGATGGCCACCACGTCCAGCAGCGACGTCGACAACCCCACCCGATCCTTGATCGCCTCCTGCACATAGGAGAGGCTGATCGTCATCAGTGCCGCGGTTCCTAGGCCGTTGAGCGCAAGCAGCCAGAACAGCTCGCTCACCGTATGTAGTTGGCTGGCGATCCCGATGAACACCGCCATCACCACTCCCGCCGCCGCCAGAAGCGTCTCCTTGGAGAGCCTGTTGCCGAGATAGGCGAGCAGGAACAGGGCAGGCACTTCGGTAGCTGCCGTGATGCCGGCATAGAGCCCGACATCGGCAAGCCCGCCGCCCAGATCACTGACGATGGACAGCGGGATGGTAAAGGTGAAGAGCCGCGAGCCGCCTGTCATCACGATCAGCCCGATCAGGCCCGCCACGATACCCGGCTGCAGGGCAAAGCTCGTCTTCCAGTCGCCATCAAGCCGCCGGGGCGCGGAGGCCTCGATGCAGGTCGCCGGGTCGCGCATCAGTACGGGATAAATCCCCGCAATGGCGGCGTAGCTCACCGCAGAAGCCAGATAGACGTTGAAGATGTCGAACTCGGCTGCGATCCAGCCGGCGAGGGGCGGGACGACGATCCACGCCAGCGTGAACACCGTCCGCAGCGCCGTGACCATGAAGTCAGCCCGCTCTGGCCGGTGCCGCGCGTAATAAACCCGGACATAGCCAAAGCACTGCGAATAGCATGCTCCGGCCACCGGCATCACCAGCCCCATGGCGATAGCAAAGCTCGCCTGCGTCGGCCACGCATAGATCATGCCATGGGCGACCATGCCCGCAATCGCGGTCATCACCACCAGCAGGCGCCGGTCGGGCAGCTTGTCCGAAATATAGCCCAAAGCCACCGATACAAATGTCGCCAGAACCGAGCCCACGGCCATGATCGTCGCGAACCACGCTGGCGTCAGGCCGAGCGTGTCGATACCCACCAGCGACGCATAGGGAATGGTCGCGGCGTAGGTGACGCCCGAGAAAAACATATTGCTGCCGAGCAGTGCCGTGACCGGCATGCGAGATCGATCGGCCATGGCGTCCCCCCTCAAGGCCGCACAGAGCTATTGTCTCAAGCCGATCCTGTGCAATCAAAAAACAGGCGCGCATCCATTCACGAAATTGATGCTAACGGCCCGGTTGTATCGATTTGGACAGCTCTGCAATGTCGTCGGCAAACTTTTCGGCCGAGCGGTCCATGCCCTCGCTCCAGCTGGCGAAACGCTGCAGCAGGGGAAGGAAGACGTCGAGGTCCTCGGCGGACCAGCCGGAAAAGAAATCGCCCATCACCAGGAATTTGTAAGCCTGCACCGCCTGGACCAGGGCGCGCCCGCTCTCGGTCAGCTCGATAATGGTGCGCCGCGCATCAGCCTGGCTGACCGCGCGCCGGGCAAACCCGCGCTCCACCATTTCGCTCACCACCCGGCTGGCGCGCGAGGGGTCGATGCCCAGCCGTTCGGCCACGGTCGCGATCATTGTTTCGCCTTCGGTCTCGCCGAATTCCGGCTCTGGCCCCTCGATGGCGATCAGCACGTCAAGTTGCGCAAGGTCGATGCCGGCCTTGAGATCAATCAGCGCCTTGTGGCCCAGCTCACGCCGCATCGCGCGTCGCCGCCACTTCTGCAACACGGCGTCTACCGTCAGCACGACATCCGTCGTCTCAGGGCTGATCCCTGCCTTCTTGAGCAGGGCGTTGATCGCGCTCGCGTTCTTGTCAGGCATCTCGGCCCCTGTTCAATGCTGGGAGCAATTGCATGCTGTTGACATGTAAATGCTATGGGCACAAGTATGGTGCCGATCATTCTTTAGCAAGGGCCTGGTTGCTGGTAAGGCACCCGCCCGGGATTTGCCTTATGTCCACGACTTCATCGCCTGTCGAGGCGGCGCCGGCCCAGTCCGTGCGCCTCATCATCGGCGCCATTGCCACCACCATCTTCCTTGCCTCCCTTGGTCAGACCATCGTTTCGGCCGCTCTGCCCATTATTGTCGGTCAGCTTGGCGGCCTCGAGCACCTCACGTGGGTGGTCATCGCCTATCTGCTCAGTTCCACCGTGGTCGCGCCCATCTATGGAAAGCTCGGCGATCTCTACGGTCGCAAGATCGTGCTGCAGATCGCCATCGTGCTGTTCCTGATCGGCTCGGTGCTCTCGGCATCTGCCAATTCTATGACCTTCCTCATTGCCGCTCGCGCCATTCAGGGCCTTGGCGGTGGCGGACTTATGGTCATTGCGATGACCGTCGTCGCCGACGTCATTCCAGCCCGCCAGCGCGGCAAGGTGCAGGGCCTCTTCAGTGCCGTCTTCGGCGTATCGGCCATTGCCGGCCCGATCTTCGGCGGTTTCATCGTCGAGCATTTCTCCTGGCAGTGGATTTTTCTGCTCAATCTGCCGGTCGGCATCGTCGCCCTGATCGTCATCACCATGGTGCTCAAGCCAAAGGGTGAGCGCGTAAAGCGCTCTGTCGACTATCTCGGCTTCGTGCTGCTCTCGGCCAGCTTGACCGCGCTTGTGCTTGCCACGTCTCTTGGTGGCAGCACCTGGGCCTGGACCTCGCCACAGATCATCGGCCTCGCCGTCTTCGCGCTGACCGCTATCGCTGCCTTCCTCTACGTCGAGACAAAGGCCGCCGAGCCCGTCATGCCGCTGGTGCTTTTCCGCAATCAGACTTTTACGCTCTTTAACGCCATCGGCTTTCTCGTCGGCATCGCCATGTTCGGCTCGATCACTTTCCTGCCGCTCTACCTGCAAATGGCCAAGGGCGTTTCACCCACTGCCTCGGCCCTGCAATTGGTGCCGATGATGGCGGGTATGATCGGCGCGTCCATGGCCTCCGGCTTCCTGATGACGCGAACGGGCCGATATCGTTTCCTGCCGCGCCTCTCCACCGCCATTCTCACGATCGGGCTGATCATGCTCGGTTTCATGCAGCTCGATACGCCGAGCTGGCAGGTGAGCATCTACATGCTGATGGTCGGCATGGGCATTGGTCCGGTCAACAGCGTCAGCGTCACCGCCATTCAGAATGCGACGCCTGCGGCCATGGTCGGGGTTGCCACGGCCGGTGCCACGCTCTTCCGCCAGGTCGGTGGCTCCATCGGCATTTCGGTACTGGGTGCACTATTCGCATCCGGCCTCAGTTCCCGTATCGCCGACATCCTCCCGCCTGGCGCCGAGACATCAGGCGCATTCTCCCCCGCCATGCTTGAAGGCCTGCCCATCGATCTGCGCGATCAGGTGCTCGAAGCGCTGGCGTCGGCTCTCCATCCGGTGTTTTTCGTCGCTGCGGGTTCGGCCGCACTGGCGTTCATCCTGACGCTGCTGGTCGAGGAACTGCCTTTCGTTTCAGGATCGCGTGCTAAGGCCCACAAGATCGAGACCGATTCCGACGAAAACGCTCTTGCTGCAGCCACCGGCGCACCTGCTCCCGCTTCGCGCGTGGAGTGAGCCGCGCCGAACAAACAACCTCGAACAGATGTCGGAGAGCGGGCTGCTCAGCCGCTCTCCATGTCGCGCTATTGCAGTTTTGCAATAGTGTCGGGCCTCGCCTTGGCTATGGCAGAATTGTGAATAGCCAAATCGGCCATTACACCCTCTTTTAGGACATCAGCCGCCGAATAGCGTCATAGGCCCCGATTATTTCTGGAGACTGCAGAGTGCCCTTGCGTTGGCAGGAAGTGGCAATGCCACTCATCGTGATTACCATCCTCATTGCCTTGAAATATGTGCCTGCCACGGCCCATCTTCCGCTGTCCCGCGCCGCTGGCGTGGTCGCCTTCGGCTATGCCGCGTTCCTGGCGTTGCGCCTCGTCCAGCCTGAGGAGGCCGTCATGGTCGACGGCTGGTCCGAACTGCGACCCTCCATGGTCGAATATTTTGCCTGCTACGGTGCTGCGGCCCTCGCGGCCGTCATTCTCTCCGCCATCGTCTTTATGGGCGGTTCCACCGATACGGCGCAGCTTGTCGCAGCCTATGCGGCGGTGGTGCTGCTCGCTGGTGGTGCGCTCGGCATCGGCCTTGCCGGCCTCTTCACCCGCGTGCGCTGGGATTTCAAGCGCGTCGAACACCGCAACGCCTTCGGCCGTCTCACTGAGATCGATTGGTCCGAAGTCCGTTCCGTCGCCCCCAATTGGCGCGGCATTACCATCTCCACCGGCGGCTGCGCCATCACCTTCTCTCAGTTCCATGGCGGCGCCGCTGAACTCGCCAAACACGCCACCCAACGCGCCCGCCGCAACACGGCCAGTGCAGAAGTCGCCGCTTAGGCTAGTCCCGTCTTCCGCTTGAGTTGACCAACGGCTCCATCGTCATCACCCGGCGTGTCCGGGTGATCCATCGGGAGCCCGGCCCAACAACCAACTCGATATGTTCCTCCCCCTACCAGGGGGAGGTTAGGTGGGGGTCTTCGCGAGGCCCCATCACGTTCAAGAATACCGCTCATCACCACAATGCGATTGTGACCGCGCCGCGCCTCCGCTAGCGTCGCAGCCATGAACGACCTTACCCCGCTCCGCACCATCCGCTCCGTTTGTCCGCACGACTGTCCTTCGGTCTGTGCCCTCGATGTCGACATCCTGCCGGACGGCAAGGTCGGCCGGGTGCGCGGCGCCAAGGATGATCCCTATACGGCGGGTGTGATCTGCGAAAAGGTCGCCCGCTACGCCGAGCGCATTCACCATCCCGAGCGGCTTATGCATCCGTTGCGCCGTGCCGGCCCCAAGGGGGCAGGGCAGTGGCAGCAGATTTCATGGGATGAGGCCCTGGACGAAATCGCCGCCCGCTTCCTCGAAGTGGAAAAGACCCACGGCGCCGAATCCGTCTGGCCCTATTTCTATGCCGGGACCATGGGCCACGTGCACCGCGACGGTATCGAGCGACTGCGCGCGGTGCGAGGCTATTCACATCAATACGATACCATCTGCACCGGCTTGGCCTGGCCCGGCTATATCGCCGGTACCGGCCTACTTGGCGGGGTCAATCCCGAACAGATGGCCGAAAGCGACTGCGTCGTGATCTGGGGCACCAATGCGGTGCACACCCAGGTCAATGTCATGACCCACGCGATGAAGGCCCGCAAAACGCGCGGCGCCAAGATCGTCGTCATCGACATCTATCACAATGCCACCATGCAGCAGGCTGATATGGGCCTGGTCCTGCGCCCCGGCACCGATGGCGCGCTGGCGGTCGCAACCATGCATGTCCTCCTGCGCGATGGCCTCGCCGATCGCGCCTATATGGAGCGCTACACCGATTTCTCGCCTGAGTTCGAGGCCCATCTCAAAACCCGCACACCAGAATGGGCGGCCGAGATCACCGGCCTCAGCGTCGCTGAGATCGAAGCCTTCGCTCATCTCGTCGGCACCACGCCGCGGAGCTTCTTCCGCCTCGGCTATGGCTTCTCGCGCCAGTCCAATGGCTCGACGGCCATGCATGCTGCGCTCTCCATTCCGGCGATGACCGGCGCCTGGCAGCACCGCGGCGGCGGCGCTTTTCATTCGAATTCCGGCACCTGGGGTCTCGACAAGTCCCGCCTCGAAGGCACGCATCTGCAAAAGGGCACACCCCGCCTTCTCGACATGTCCGAGATCGGGCCCATCCTCACAGGCGACAAGAAGGCCCTCCAGGGCGGTGCCGCGGTCCACGCCATAATCGTTCAGAACACCAATCCGGCCTCCGTCGCGCCGAACCAGAACCTCGTCCGCGAGGGGTTCCTGCGCGAGGATCTGTTCCTCGTCGTCCACGAGCAGTTCATGACCGAAACGGCCGAACTCGCCGACATCGTCCTGCCCGCGACCATGTTCCTCGAGCACAACGACTACTATACGCGCGGTGGCCACACGCGCATTCTCTATGGCCCCGCGATCCTCGAGAAGCCCGGCGAGGCCCGGTCCAACCACGAGTTTATCAACGCAATTGCCCAGCGCCTGGGCAGCGACGATCCCGTCTTCTCCACCACCGACCGTGCGGTCGTCAGTGAAACCTTCGCCCGGTCCGGCTTACCGTCGCTCGAAGAGGTTGAAAAGACCGGTTTTGTCGACAAGGAACGCCCCGACGAGGTCGCCCGCTTTGCCAATGGCTTCGGTTGGGCTGACGGACGGTATCGCTTCGAGCCCGATTGGGATGCAGTGTCACGTCTCAAAGGCTATCGCTGGGTCTGCGATCCCGCGATCATGCCGCGCTACGCCGATCATTGGGACATCACCGAAAAGCCCGACGCGGAGCATCCGTTCAAGCTCGCCACCAGCCCGGCGCGTGCCTTCCTCAATTCCTCCTTCAACCAGACCGCGGGCAGTCTCAAGCGTGAGGGCGAGCCCTCGGTCTTCATCCACCCGACTGATGCGATCCGACTCAATCTCGCCGATGGCGATGCCGTGACGGTCGGAAACCGACGCGGGACGGTCGAGTTGACCCTACGCATCACCGATGTCGTTTCGACAGGCGTCCTCATCGCCGAAGGGCTTCACCGAAATTCCGCACATCGCGGTTTCAACGGTATCAATGTGCTAACCAACTCCACCCCTGCGCCACCGTTTGGCGGCGCAGTTTTTCACGATTGTACGGTGTGGATTCGTCCTTCCGATCAGGCGAAATAGGCCGTCCAGAAGAAGTAAAGCGTCATCCCGATCCCGTAGAGGATGACGCCCATCCGGATCCAGTTGCTGGGGATGAATTTCGCAAGCCGGGCAGCAGCATAGCCACCGATCGTCACCCCTACCAAGGCGATCGAGCCATGGTAAAAGTCAATCGTTCCGCCAAGGGCGAAGCGGATCACCGCCACCAGCGCAACCACCGAAGAAATATAGAGTTTCAGCCCGTTCATGGCGTGGATATCGGTCATCCCCGCCATCGCCAGAAACGCCAGCAGCAGGATGCCGAGCCCGGCATTAAAGAACCCGCCATAGATGCAGACGGCGGCCAGCAAGCCCAGCAGCAGAACCGCGCCGAGCACTTTCATGCCCCGCCGTTCGCCCCCCCGTGCCTTGATCGCCGAATTGATCTGATTTCCCAATACGAACAGCCCCACGGCAAACGCCATAAGCCACGGAACAACCTTGGAAAATTGCTCGTCGGAAACCACCAGCAACAGCTCGGCTCCGACATAGCCAAAGAGCGCCGCAATCAGCCCGTAGCTGATCAGGCGGTCCTTGTAGGCCGCCATGGACTTCCAATAGCCCATCGCACCGCTGACATAGCCGGGCAGGGCAGCATAGGTATTGGAGGCATTCGCCAGCACCGGGGGCACGCCCGCGAACAGCAGCGCCGGAAACACAATAAACGATCCGCCCCCGGCGAGGGAATTGACGGCCCCGCCAATAAGCCCCGCCAGAAACAGCAGAATTTCAGTCATATCCTCGAACTCCTCCCCCGGGCAGACCGGGGTAGGCTTACGCTAGTCATGCCAGAGAGCCCAACACAATTGTTTGCTGGCCTCATCACCGCAAATGATGGCGCCTTGACAGAACAGCGATGGAGGATCATTTAGGCGATGGTTGCCGGCACCAGCCGCTCGCGGGACTTCTGTCCCAAGGTGAAGCCCGGCCCTATGAGAAACGCAGTCGTTTTCTCCGAGGCGCATCATGGCAAAGCGAGCTCCCATGGACCAGTCGCCTCTTCTCGGAGAGGATACGACATGACTTTTTCTCTGGATACCCCGTCTGCCCAGACCTTTAAGGCCGAAGCCAAAGCTCTTCGCGACGAGCGTAGTCGCTCCGGCGAACCCTTGTCTCATAGCGCCGCTCTTGAAGAGATCGCCAGGCGCCATGGGTTTAGAGACTGGAACACGGCGCGCGCCGCCGTGCCGGAACGGGTAATGGTGCCCTTCCAGGTCGGCATGCGGGTCAAGGGGCTCTATCTTGAGCGGCCCTTCAAGGGTCTCGTGATCGGCGTCCAGATGGCTGGTGACCAGCAGAGCTTTACCCTTACGGTAAAGTTCGATGACCCCATCAATGTCACGCCGGACTTCATGTTCGCCGCCTTGCGCCATCGCGTGACATCGACCGTCGATGTCCGCGGTATTTCGCTCGCTTTGCGCGGAAATGGAAAACCGCAAATGCAGGTCGAGCAGGAATAAGTAGGATAACTGGGGCTGGAGAGGAGTTTATGCTTCTTCTCCAGCACCTTGTCTTACATCGGTGTTTGCCGATAGAATGCGTCCATCAATGAGAGGACGCCTTTCCATGACCACCCAGACCAAGCCCATCGAAGCATATTCCCTGCCGACGCCGAACGGCCAGAAGGTGCATATCATGCTCGAAGAGCTTGGTGTGCCATGGACTTACCACCGCATCGACATCGGCAAGGGCGACCAGTTCACCCCGGAATTCCTCGCCATCTCACCCAACAACAAGATCCCGGCTATCGTTGACCCTGAGGGGCCGGGCGGTGAGCCAATCTCGATCTTTGAATCCGGCGCCATCCTCAAATATCTCGGCCTCAAATTCGGTCAGTTCTACCCCGCCGACCAGCGTGCCCAGGTCAAGGTCGACGAATGGCTGTTCTGGCAGGTCGGCGGTTTTGGCCCAATGCTCGGCCAGAACAATCACTTCTCAGTCTATGCGCCCGAGAAGGTGCCCTACGCCATCAAGCGCTACAGCGATGAAACCCATCGTCTTTTCGGGGTGCTGAACAAGCAGCTTGCGGACAAGGACTATATCGCCGGCGATTACTCCATCGCCGACATCGCCTCCATCGGCTGGGCCCAGTCCTGGGAGCGCTACGGGATCACCCGCGAAGAATTCCCCCATGTCCACGCCTGGCTTGAACGCGTCGGCGCTCGCCCGGCGGTGCAGTCGGGACTGGCCTATGGCAAGGACATCCCGAACCACGACCTTGCCAATGACAAGAAAGCCCAGAAGATGCTCTTCAATCAGCGCGCGCGCTGATTTTCCTCACGACCCCGGTGCCACGGCGCCGGGGTCGATCTCTTCCGGCGGTACCCTGACCCAGTCCTCGCCCCGGCACACCACATTGAACAGCACACAGCCATTGAGGCGCACGAGGTCTGGTCCCAGCATTTCCATATAGCCCGAGTAGCTGTTGCCGTCCTCCGGGTTGTAGACTTCTCCGTCAAAGACGGTGGGCCGTTCCCCGGGCCGCAGAGTCAGGATCTGCAGTCCCAGCATCGGCCGGCTTCGCAGCGCCGGATCCTTGTTCCGCTCATCGTAGAACTCCTCGACTTCCATCGCTGCCGCGGCTTCTGCCTCCGCGCTGCTCAGCATGCCTTCAGGCACAATGATCTTGCTGAGATAGCCGCAGAATCCCGCGGGGCAGGGGGCTATGGTGACCTCGGAAGCCAGCGCCGTCCGCCAGACCCCTTCAATCGGCGCCACAGTCTGCGCCTGGGCGGCAGAATGTGTGGCGAAGGCAAAAACGAGAAAAAGTCCGAGGGAGGCAGCGGTCTGGTGTGCGCGCATCAGCGATCCTCATCATAGCGAGCGCTAGGGAAGCCCAAGTTTGGCGATTCGGCCATGGGGCGGCGCAAATCGAAGCTTTTGTGGTTCCTACGCGCGGTTTGGCGCCCAGGATCTACACTCCTAACCTCTTTCCCGTGCATTGCTGCCGACCATCGGAAAAAGCGCTTGCCAATCAAACCCTCTCCCGATAGACCCGCCTTGTGTGGAGAGGTGGCCGAGTGGTCGAAGGCACACCCCTGCTAAGGGTGCAGATCGGGAACGGTCTCGAGGGTTCGAATCCCTTCCTCTCCGCCACTTTCCTTGAAATCATTATGTTTTTTGCCGTTTTTGGCCCGTTGCCATAACGGCGGAAAATTTCGCGGTTAGGTCTGACCTCGCCTGGTGAAACTGGATTCGCCCCGCCGACGCTGCGGCAATGGGTTTCGACCGGAGGGTGGTCGGCAGGGCGAAACTGGTTTAGGCGTCGACAACCGCCTGCAGTGCCTCGATCAACGCCGGCACATCATCAGCGGCAATCGCCAGCGAATCCGTTCCCTGCCCAATGAATAGAGTTCGGACGTCACCTAAAGTGGCCTCTTCAGGCGCTGGTGTGGTCAGCTCGACAGTAACGATCTCACTCATAGTCTCAAATTCAGCAGTCATTGCGTGCTCCTGTTTGTTTCTGGAACCAATATTGCGCGACCCCATTTATTGAGTCAACAGACATGAGCAAGTATTCGAAATTATACGCTTCTCGATACTTTATGCGTTATTATGCGACTTGTTAGATGCGCAAGATTATGATTTAAAATCACGTCATCCGAACCGTGACGTTATAGCGAACAACAGTTGCGCCGATGTGGATCGGCTCAACTGCTATAACCTTACCGAGCGCGCCGTTGGCGTTGAAATCATCGTTAGCTTTCGGCACGTAAGTGCTCAGTGATGTCGGTGAAACGATCACACTTCGATCCGCCTGTGTGATCAAACCGGCCAAGGCTTCAGGCTTGTATCCACGAACGAAACCGGTCGCCGATTGGATGGTCGAACCGCGCTTAAAGCCGATCGGCTGACCATGGCGAGCGAGTTGGTGATCGAGCGCCGCGATGGCTTCGGACGGGGTCATGATCGGTACAACCGCAAGCCGGCCAGAAGCGACTCCGTGGCCTTCCGGATGGTCTCACTTGCCGCTGGAGAGATCGAGTAATTGGTCACCCCAACACCCTCGACCGTCTCCGATCGCAAAAAGGTCTCGGTAGCGCCCAGATCGCGCAAATGTTGGACGGCCAAAATCACCGCATGACGGGCTTCCTGCGGGACATTGATATAGCCACCGGCCTTATACGTGATCCGCACCGCATCCGGCTCATTGGCGAGCGCCGGTCGACCGTTGGACAGCAACAGACGATCGCCAACCAACCGATACGCGGCCGGATCAAGAGTCTGCTCGACGCCGGCCGGGTCGAGGTACTTCACAGACATGATGGACAGGATCGGGCGACACGGCAGGACATCCGGCCAGTAGGAGCCCTGCCACAGCAAGGTCTGCTCGCCCAGCGAACGGCCCAGCCAGCCCATAGGCGCCGTGATAGAGTTGGTCACGCCTGCGATCAGGCCGGCGAGCGCAGTGTCACCACTGGTGCCGCCCCGGATGTCGGCAGGCATGACGAATGGTGTCGGTGGCGTGACCACCGACAGGTATGACGTTTGCATTTGGGATGTTCTCTATGTGATTATTGGGAATGTTGCGGAGAACATAATTGCTGACCGAAGCCAGTATAACGTCCCTGCCCACAGCCCATATTCGATCTTTGGTTCTTGCGGGCTATTTCATGACCAAATGGAATCAAACCG
Source organism: Devosia sp. SD17-2 (assembly GCF_029201565.1). Taxonomy (GTDB): domain Bacteria; phylum Pseudomonadota; class Alphaproteobacteria; order Rhizobiales; family Devosiaceae; genus Devosia. The sequence goes on along the minus strand of NZ_CP104002.1, from coordinate 3,040,063 downwards.
AGGAGCGCCTCCGCTACATGCTTTGCTCGGCGCTAGGTTTGAGTTTTTCACAAGGCTTAATTGTCTTCGCTGAAACTCCAACCGCGGCATTAATCAACACCGCGCTCAAAGTGGGTGATATCGTTGTTGAGGGCGGACAGGACAAGGATCGCATAGCGAGGGCGTTGAAGCGGCTGCACGCCCTAAACAGCGTAAGAAAAAAACTAGCGCACCGTGGATTTGGTGCGGGTCCACAGGGTGACTTAGTGATCGTCACTTCCGAAAGTGGAAACGTTGAGATGGCTGCTGCTTATACGATCAACCAGATTCTTGACTTCTGCACCGAGCTGGACAGCATTGCGACCGATCTAAGCTCTGTATCGGACGTACTAGCCGCACAGTCGACGGCAGCGCATGAGCGCACAATGAAAGAACTAGAGGCGTTATGGCAGGGTTCTGAAGACCCATTATTCTAGTGTACGCAAGGGACGCTTCATGCGGCGATGTTCAACATCGAGCCAAGCGCCGGCCGCTTGAATGTCTTCCTTTTCGCCGAACACCCAAGCGCAGCACGAACAAACAACAGACGCGCGCGGATCGATCGGGAGATGTGCCACCGGTGTCTGACAGCCTGCACAAACTAGAATGTATTCGGTGTGAGTCTCGTTAGCTGTCGTGCGGTAAAACTCCAACCCGCGCACCCGTTCGACTATATGGACCATACGCTTGAGGTGTTTTCGCTCAAACGGCTTGCGCTTGTGGCTGGGTACACCGCGAAACTCTTCGCCGATGGCCTGGATCGAGCGCAGCAATACTGGTTCACCGGCAGCTTGACCGGCAGCCGCTTCCTGCCTGAAAAATGGGTAATCAGCCATGTACAACCTCCCTCATCATAGCGCGCTTCGCACGCTCAGCATTCAAATCGATTACATTTCCGGTGAACCGTGGCGCCGTTGCCGCTGAGGCAAACCGTGTATCAAAAGCGGCCAGAGCGCTCGCCACCAAAGCGGCACGCATGGTGGCAGGTGTGCTTACCATCTGGCTTTCCAACGCATCGGCGACGGACGCCTTAGACGCGAGGTGAATTGTCGCCCGGATTTCCGGATCCACCTCTGCGGCGGCCTGTAGCGCGGCCACGTCTGCAGCTATGCGCGCAAATCCGAGAGACGCGGTTGCCACTACTGCTATTGTCATGCCGCCCTCCGGTTCTGACGCTCAGCCGCGCGGCGCTGTTGCCGGGACATGGAAGGCTTTGTCAGGCGGTTAGCCAGAGACAACGCACGAGCGCCAGCCAGCCAGGCGGAACCGTGGCCAGGAACCTCAGACGGCGCGAGGATGAGATTTTCGCCTACTCGATCAGTCGTCCAATTATGAATTGTGCGAGTATTCACACCCGCAACGGTAACGGCGGTGTGCTCGATCGATCCGCCAATGACGGCGTGCTCGTCTGCCCCCTCGAATGAGATTGAAGCACCCGGGGTCTTCCTCATTTCCTCCATCAGGAACGGGGCGACTATGGTCACACCCGCCCTGACCAGAAGGTCACGGTCGGCAGTGCTGTGCTCAACACCGTTACTAAAGCCCGTGGTACTTTCGCGGAGGAACCAGCCAAGCCGACCGCCATAATCTGCAGTCTGGAAAGTGTAGACCCTAGGTCCATCACGCTCGGAGATCGCCGCGATGCTTACGTCGAGCGGCACGCCGCCAAACGGCAGGTTGCGCAACGCCAGTTGGCGCTTGAGGTCGGTAATGGCCAGATCAACACCACCCGCAACCGCGAAAATATCCGCGATTGCTTCCTCGACATCGCCACCCGCGTCGACCATTCCGCGCGTGAAGATCACACCTCGACCGCCAGGAAGCGGCCGAATCTTCGAGGTGAATGCAAGGACGATTCCATCCTCGTCATAAGTGGCGGTATCACTGAAAACGTCGACCCGATCGGCCGAAACAACGCTTATGAATCCGGTCATTACGCGGCTTTCTTTTCGATCGTGGCGGCCAGTTTAGCCACCAGTTTGATGAAGTTGGGCGGTGGGGATTGGGTCAGCGTGGCACCAGCCTCTCGGGTCGCGCTGGCCGCAGCCTGGCGCGCTTCCAGAGCGGCACGCTCCATCTGCTCTTGGAGGTCTAGCTGCTCGTTAAACCGCGTGTGTGCATCAACGAGAGCGTTGATCTCTGAGATGGTCCGCGCCTGGCCGATATTGTTGCTAAATATATCGTCGGCACGCTGACGCTCAGTCCTAACGTCCGGCGTCATCCGCTGCAATTGCGCCACCGCATCAGCAACGCCGGCAAGGCCGTGCATCTGAACGATGATCGGAATCGAGCGCGGCAGGTTGTTGAGTGAGACCGACAACGAGTCCACCTGTGCGCGTGCACTGTCCAGTTGGTCGACCAGTGCCAGGAGATCGCGGGCATATTTTCGGGCTTGATCGCTGGCACCGGTATCATTGGCCAGCCGGGTTAGCTGAATCTGTACAGCGTCAATCTCGGAGTTGGTGGAACGTGCCGAAAGACCGAGATCCTGCAGTGCGGTAGAGGCCGCGATCGTGTCAGCGTGGATCATCCTGGACATGCCCATTTGCTGCAGGTCCGTCGAAATCTCCTGTTCTTTTGCGGCGATGGTCGCGAGAATGGTATCGATCTCTTTGAGCGCCTCAAGCCGCGCTGCTTCCAGATCGCTTGCCACCGCCCCTTGCGGCCGGATGTTTGCCGCTTCAATGAAGCCTGCGGCGGCATCCTGCGCAGACTTGTAACCGGTCAACACCTTGTCCAGCCATTCGGCATGTTCCTTCAGCGCCTCGTTAGCGTCCTTAGTCCCCTTGCTCATCGACATCAGGGCTTGGATTCCATAGCTACCCAGCGCGATGACACCCATCGTCACCAGCGAGACCGGGGAAACGATCGAAGCGAACGCGGCACCCAACGTGCGGACCGTTCCGGTCAGGCCCTGGCCACCTAACGCGGCTGATAGCTGGGTTCCTTGCTGTAGAGCGATCTGCAGCGGACTCATGCCCATCTGTGAAGTGACGGCGATGTCCTGAAGCTGCGCAGCAACGTTCGCCGTAGCAAATCCAGAAGCCTGCCCAACACGCCGGTAAGAAGCGGCAAGGTTATCGTTCGCCACCGCTGCCCGTGTAGCGTTCCCGGCGGCGTTCGCGACCGCCTTTACGTGCGCCTGTTCGATGGCAGTCAACTGGCGAACGGCGTCGGCTTCCGCCATCTTACCACGGATAACGAGGTTTGACGCGGCCGCAGCGGCGCGGCTCAATTCCCTCTCAGCAGCAATGCGAGCGCGATAAGCGGGGTCTGATTTGCCAACCAGGTTGGCAAGCGCCCGTTCCTCCGCATCCATCATCGCGGCGCGCGCCTTCAACACCGGGATGTTAGCTTCCATGGCTGCACGCTGGCGATCTAGCTGCGCATTGAATGCGTCTATGGTTGGGCTGGCCTTGGCTGTGGCGGCACCGGCCCGGTTCATCCCGGCGGCGAAATCGTTCACGGTCTTGAGCGCGCCAGAACCGTCAACGACAAGTTTTGTCGTCACGATATTGGTTACTGTCATTGTTTGTCCTTATAGAACGCGGATCCCGCGCTTCTCGTAAACAGAGGGGCCGTCGTCACCATGCATCGCGCGGCCAACGGCGATACGGTCCCGGTTGGGCCGTATCGGATGGTCGGGCGCCGTGCTCACGCCGCCGCCTTCTCCAGGCTGGCGAAAATGGCGGCGCGGTCGAGCGGCTGCTCGCCGATGACCACGAGATTGGTTACCTTGGCTTCGCCCGGCTTCCAGGGGCGATCGAAGTAAGCGGTGACGCGGGGACCGACTGCCTGGATGGCAAGGCGGGCGGCCGCGCCGGGGGTAAAGAAAAACCCGCCGATTAGGGCGGGTTGTGCAGGCTGTGTTCAACATTTGAATTGCAGTACTTTGCGTGTTCCACTCCAACCGGTGAGGGGTTCTCGATGTGTAAGGGATCGTCAGTACCCCTCCCCTTTTTTTCCTATAGGATGCCGCGCCGCCGCATCGCGGCTTCGGCGCGTCGTCGGGAAGCGTTCCGGGCGTCGTGTGACTTGTCGCTGGCAGAGCGGGCGAGCGCGGCACTTGTGGTCGGGTAGGCCGGAAATACCGTTGCGGTGATTTCGAAAAGGTCAACGTCTGTGATCGTCCTCAACGGTAGCTGGCGGCCACCGTCGTCCCAATGTTCAGCACGTACCCTAAAACCAAAACTACAGCCGCTCACGTCGCGACGGGTGATAGTGCCCAAGGCCGTTTGACCTTCTGGGGTGGTCTCGTCGACTTCTAGGCTGAAGTATAGGCCGATGGTGTCCTCGCGGAGATCTAGAGTCCCTGCAGACGTCCTGCCCAATACGCGCCCCGAGTCATGGTCCAGCAACATCACGACGTCCGGGCGTTCACGCAATGTGCGGGCAAAAGCACCTTTCGCAAGCCGCTCGCGAAATTCGCCCGCGATAGTGGTAACGTCGCCGAACCGGGCAGCGTAACCGCTAATTCTGGGCAAGTTTCCTCTCCATCGCCCCAAGCTCCGACTGCGCCCGCAGTGCGCGAGCGATCTTGTTGGGATCGTCGTTTCCGTAGTATTCGCTCTTTCCAGGCACCTTGATGCGCCGCTCACTACCACGCCGGCGGAAACGTGTGTCCGCGCGTTCCATCCGGGTCTCCATTTCAGACATAACCAGCCGCCTTCGCTTCTCTGACAAACCGATGCACATGGCCATCTTCTCGATCACCGAGGAACGACGGTTCAAACACGCCCAAAGCTGCCCAGGAGCAGCCGTCGACTTCCATCTCTTCGACCAACTCTCTAAGCGACAAGCGGGCCGCATGGGCCTGTTCAAGTGCCGAGGCGAGTGCTGCAACGCGCTTTCCGTATTCCGGTTTTACCTTCTCACGCACCATCGCTGAAGCACGACCGCGCGCCTCTTCGACACGCCGGCGCTGCAGTTCGATTGCTGTCTCATGGTCCGTGATGGCTCGGCGAACTTCTGCCAGACGCGCCAGCAACGCGGTCCGCGCATCTACTTTATCGTCACCAAGCAGTGCGGCTACGCTAGCCCGTACAGTCGGCGCTGGGGTTTCGGAGATTTCCCGCTCCAAGCGTCGGCGCTCCTGGGAAAGTTCGGTCAGAGCGTCCTGCAGCCCACCCAGTCGCTGGACCCGTTCTCGATATTCCGTATCGCTTTCTACGAGCGTTGGTACAACAAATTGTGGAGGCGAAGACTTCTTCAGCAAAGCCATATCAGCGGGATCCTCTAAATAGGGCGCGCGCGCAATCGCGGAATGCAGCGCCAGAGATGGTTGTAGACGTACGGTGACCAGCGGCCTGCCAATGCGCAGCGTTAGCGCCGACGGGAACAAACCGGGTAGCGCGGCCAAGGTGATGTACGACGACTTCAGGCCAAGTTCCGACCACCTCAATGGAGAGATCGGCTAGGTCGTCTGGAAACTCGAGCGCAGTTTCTACAAGCGCTAGCATCTCACTTCGGAGACGCACGACCGACGTCGGGGCGCCGGCAAGAGACACGCCGCCTGGTGTGGCCTCAAGATAGGTGGCCACGGCCGCGCCTGTCTCCGCCAACGTCTTGTTCGCAGCGAGTGCGATTAGCAGCGCGACGAAACCGTCAGGAGAGATTTGGGGCGCAACGCCAGGCGCGCCATGTTCGATATAACCGGCTTCTTGCAGCCGTTGAGCCACGGTGCGGCCGCGGGAAATTGGAAAGCCTAGATGCCGCTCAAAAGCGGTCAGGGCGTGTTTCAAGGTAGGCACATGCGCGCCCTTTCTGAATTTCTGGATGTTTGGAGTAAGAGGCCAATAAAAAGGCCCTCGCCGATGGGGGCGAAGGCCAAGTGATGACACCACGTGGTCGTGTCCCGGGACGTGGTGTAACTGAGGTGGTCAAGCCGCTCGCGAGCGCGCCATTAGGAGCGCCGTAGCGAGCGAGCGGCTGGGTGGTCATCGACGGATTTCCGGTAAGGTCTGGTTGCTTACGCCAACCCTGTACCTGAAGGACCACCGATGACCGACTCGATGATGAACCTGCGCTCGCTGGTAGAGAAGGCCCCCGACGCCGATATTCTGCGCGAGATGATTGGCTTTGCTGCCGAACGGCTGATGGAAATGGAAGTGGGTGCCGCCACTGGCGCCGGCTATGGCGAAAAGAGCGCCGAGCGGCGGGTCCAGCGCAATGGCTACCGCGAGCGGGACTGGGAGACCCGGGCCGGCACGGTCGAGCTGCGCATCCCCAAGCTTCGCAAGGGCAGCTACTTCCCTGGCTTTCTGGAACCTCGGCGGCTGGCCGAGAAGGCGCTGACGGCGGTGATCCAGGAGGCGTATATCCAAGGCATCTCGACCCGGTCGGTGGACGACCTGGTCAAAGCCATGGGCATGAGCGGCATCTCAAAGAGCCAGGTCAGCCGCCTGTGCGAGGAGATCGATGGTCGGGTGAAGGCTTTCCTTGAGCGGCCGATCGAGGGCGACTGGCCCTACCTGTGGATCGACGCCACCTACCTCAAAGTGCGCCGGGGCGGCCGCATCGTCTCGGTGGCCGCCATCATGGCCGTGGGCGTCAATGCCGATGGCCGGCGCGAGGTGTTGGGCATGGAGATCGGCACCTCGGAAGCCGAGGCGATCTGGACCGAGTTTCTGCGCAAGCTGACCCGCCGCGGCCTGCGAGGCGTGAAGCTGGTGATCTCCGATGCCCATGAGGGCATCAAGGCCGCCGTCACCAAGGTGCTTTGCGCCACATGGCAGCGCTGCCGCGTTCACTTCATGCGTAACGTCCTCGCCCATGCCGGCAAGAGCGGTCGCCGCGTGGCCAGTGCCTTTATCGCCACGGCCTTCGCCCAGGAGACGCCGGAGGCGGCCAGCACCCAGTGGCGCGCCGTTGCCGACCAAATCCGCCCTCGCGTGCCCAAGCTTGCCACCATCATGGATGAGGCCGAGCACGACGTCCTCGCCTACATGAGCTTCCCCAAGGAGCATCGGGCCAAGTTGCACAGCAACAACCCGATTGAACGGGTGAATGGCGAGGTGAAGCGCCGGACCGAGGTCGTGGGCATCTTCCCCAACGAGGACGCAATCATCCGCCTCGTCGGCGCTATCCTGCTCGAACAGAACGATGAATGGGCGGTTCAGCGGGCGAGATATATGACGCTGGAATCCGTCGCCCCGTTGAGCGATGATCCCCTCGTCAGCTTGCCGGCAGTTCCCGCACGCTGACCAGCCCGGCCAAGCCGGATATGCGTGGAGGCCAAGCCTCAGTTACACCACGCAGTGGGGCACGATCCACCACGTAGAGAGGTTGCGGCCTCTAGTGGAGTTGCGGCACCATCTGCATTTTAGGGACTCCACGCTTCAGCAAGCGCCGAAAGCGCGTCGTCGATCATGCGGATACCCCAACGTTCGGCAATCTTCCCGACATAGCGGCGCGTCTCGCCGATTGCCTTGGCCGTCGATGGCCCAATGGCGAGCTCGAGTACGTTCGCGTGATCTGCTCCGATCGCCTTACGCACTTGCCGGAAATCCTGACGGGCTAGGATATGCTCATCGATGGCAAATATCCCTACCGCTGGGACGTCGGCGCCTCGCATCTCGTTGGAGTGTTGGCGGGCGCCTCGCGTGATGGCCGGCTGCTGGTGCCACTTCTGGGCAGGACTTGTACGATAGCCAATTAGGCGGTTTCGACCGTCGAACAAGAGACCTGCCCATGCCTTGCGCAACGCGGGCTCCGACAGATTGGAGTTGGCGCGGGTATCCTGACAGATAATCTCGCAACGGCGCCGGTCCTCAAGCCAACCCGCCCAGATCGTCGGATCGATCGCGCGCTTGATCTCACCGATCGTCGGCCGGAAGCCCATCAAAGAGTCGACCTCTTCGATCGCTTCGTCAGCCGCTCGGTCGTCTTCCTCGCCATTCGACACTCCAGGCGACGGGTAGTTGTCGTTCGCCGGTGAGTTCATGGCCAGGTCTGAGAGCGTCCGCCAGAGCCATAGGAGGCGCAGTTCCTCTTTGCGATCTTCCCTTAAGAGGCGCGCGGCGGTTGGCCAAGATAGGACGCGTCGGCCGTCCCACTTCTGATTATCGTTTGCAGGAACAAGCGCAGACGCGAAAGCGCCTGCAGTCAAAGCAGGTTTCATTTTCTTGATCCGTGGTGTGTGGAGAAACGCCGCTTACACGGTCTTAGTTTTGATCAGCTGGCCGGCGCTGATTGACATGAACGATGGCTGTGTATTTTTTCGAATGTCAATAGCATATTGACATTCGGTCCAAAATATTGCAGGCGCTCGCAACTTAGGATGGACGGTAGTGGCGGTGAAGGGGTGGCTTGCAGACGGGCAGGTTTCAAATAACAGCAGCATGAAGCTGCCTTTACTTGTTCTATATACCACGTTCCCACCGACGCCTCGATCACGAGGAAGCAGCCCGTTACTACTCTGGCGACGGCACAACTTGGATCAGGAAGGCAATGAAGCGCAAATGCAGAGTTTCATAGTGTCTCGCCGCAAATGGCGTTGCGTTACGATGCTAGCCATTCTAGGGGGGGTGGGAGCGGTGCTGGCTGCCAGCTCCTTCATAGAACCAATAATGTTGATACCGCTGACGGGATGGGCCCTTTTAGCGGGTGGCACCTTGTGGAATGCTACCCGATCGCTTGCCTCAGGTGATGTACGCTTAAGTTGGGACAGGCAAAGGCTTTTCATATTTCCATTGCAGGGCGAAGTCGCAGTGGAGATCGAAGCGGCGACGTGGGTCTTCAGTGACCGAACGAATATCGTAATCTGCGGCATTCACGCATTACCCAGGTTCAACTCAGGTCATGTGCGCTGCAACGGCCGCGAATTGACAGTTGATGGCTTCCTTGGCTCCGCGCCTGCAGGACTTAGTGACATCGTCCAACACCTAGGACCGGCAAAAAGATGGTTGTGGCGCTATATGCCCATCTGATGTTGGGCAGAAATAGTGATCCTACGTTCCTGCACCGTCCGGTTTTGAGACTAACACTGGCGGCTCCTAACGACCGTTATGGGGTCGAAAGACGACCACCAACTGCAATGCCCCAAAATAATCTCAAAACCTGCGGGGTTTCGCGCGACTGACCAAAGCCGGTCCGTAAAGTGGCGCCAGTTTTAGGATGTCGGCACCCCCTCCCTGGTGCCCACCCCGCTACGCTCCGCTATCACAGCGCTTGTAATGGCAGTCACTAGAGCGCACACTGTTGGTACGGAAAGGGCCTGCGCTGCCCGTCGTTCATGTTCACCCAGACAACCGGATGTTCCTGGTCGGAATGGAGCAGCTCCATCTTGGAGCGGCTGCGCTGGGAGATATGGGATGGCCACAATCCCACCGAACGTCAATGCAGATCAACCCAACATGGTCCATGAAGCCGAGGTTGCTATCGGCCAACACACGCTGAAGGCCCGCTACTTTGTTGAGGGCGGTACGGTTGTCGCGAAGATAGGCGACAAGACATATCAGTGCTTCATCGGCACTTTGTCTGCGGCTGAGATAGTGCAAGCTTTGCTAAAAGAGATCGCAGAGTCCGAGCATAATGTTGGGGGGCCTTAACATCCCGAAAATGAGCCAGGACCGCCACCGGCATGGCCGATAAATTTTCACGTCCGCAAGATTCGGAATCGTGAGTTGGCCGTCTTCGGCTACCAAAATCCCTTCTTCTGGGCGGGCTGCGGAGCAGGCGCCAGCGTGTAGAATTGCCGCCCAACCTCCTGCCCACCGTTGACCACTATTGTCACGCTTTCCAATCGCTCGTCTTTGCGCAGCAAGATGGACTGCGTCATCGCCCCGGCCGCCATAATGGTGGTTGAATAGCCCTCTATCGACCAGCCGTCCTTCAGGCGATTTGCTAGCGTATCGCTCATCATAAGCCCCCTCGATCAACTTTGCCACACTTTGCCCTTACGCGCGCGAAACGCCTAGACCCTTCTCTATAGAAGAAGATCCAAAGTCTATCTGTGTCTCACGCGCGCAAGGACAAAGTGGTACAGAGTCCCTAGTTGCCGTCGGCGATGATCGCCCTAACTTCCTCCCGCCGCCTGGCCTCCGCAGCCGCGCGTTCCGCAAACATGGCGTGAACTGCGGCCGTCACCTTGTAGCGCGGCGATTTGGCATTGCGGGCGCCCGGAGCCGTCGGCGTCAGCCATCCAAACGCATCCAACTGCGCAAGCACCTCTTGAGCCTGGTCCTCGGCCATCTGGCGCATTTTCCGATCGCCCCGGCGGGCCTCGCTCACTGAGATGGATTCCAGTCGGTGCGCCAGGATGTAACCCGCAACGGCCGTCACCTTGTCCTGGTCGTCCGCTGTACCGAGAACGTTGGCGTAAAACGCCAGGAGATGACGATAGATGTACTCGTCAATGAACGCGGCGACGCGCTCCGCAACATCCGCGCTAATCTCATTGGCCGGCATATCGCCACGCGTCTCGAGGCAATGGAACACGATACACAAGCGGGCAAACAGCGCGTCGTACTTTCCCAGGTGTGCGCCAATCTTCCGGTTGACCGTCTCCCATGCCATTGCCAGTTCGTGGTGGCGCTTCTCGCGTTTCGCCCGGATTTCGTGCGCCCCGTCCGAGAACCTCAGAGTATCACCGCGCAAGCGCATGCGCCTCATGCAGGTAATAGCGTCGCGATAGTCACCGACTTCGCTACCCGACGGAGCATCTGTCCCGACCCTGGCCGGGCCAAGGCAAATGGGAACAATCCGCTGCATGAGACCATCGTCCGCTAAGTCCTTTGATATGGCCCGGATCGGTTCAGGTTGAATACCACCCAAGAGCGAAACCGAGAGATTGGGAACAAGAGCCGCACCGCGCCCAACCCGGTTGACCGCATACGATCCACCGTTGAACGCCTGCAGCCAGAATCCGCGGTCAGATGCCGACGCCTTCGAACTCCCGTATTTCTCCATGGATCCGAACCAGGCTGACAGCTCGTCGCGTATCAGCAGGAGGCCTTGCTCGTTATCGGTAAGCACCTGCTGAGCGGCCTCAACGGTAACATCCTCGATACGAGTCCGCTCCTGGCGCGGTGGTGGTGTAGCGGCCTTCTGCGCCTTGTCCATGCGCTCCCAATCCGCCATCCGATCGACATAGCTGCGCAACAGCCCGTCATCGATCTGGCGCAGTGGCGCCGACGCGACCGAGATTGTGGGACTCTTCTTCGTGCTGGGCGAGCCAATGAGCGCACACCACAAACGGGCGGACTCCGTCCACGACGGATCGTGGCGTTTCACTTGCAATTTTACGGCGTCGGGAATGGCGGCTGCCGCAACAGTGAGCGCAGCCATGGCTAACCCGCCGGGATCAACACCCATAGGCTGGCGACGGCCGCCGCGCCATTGTCGCAAGGCCCGTCGTTTGCCCCTGAAGGTATTCGTGTGGCCTTAGGACACAATGCCACCCGCTCTTGGTGAGTGAGCTTTCCCCAGTCCGGAAGCTGGCTTTCTTGGGCTTTAGCGGTCATTGGCCGGCACCCCAATCGCTTCCACCGCCATCTGAGTGAGTCGTTCGGTCAACTCAGGCGAGAAGGTCGCCGCGCGGCGCTTGCCGGCGTTCGGGGCGAACAGGCGGATATTGCCATCACGCATTCGCAGAAGGCGAAGGCCGTACAAGCGAGCATCCGGGGTAAGTTCAATGTCGATCGTGCCAAGGCACAGGTGACCGCCCTTATCGGGCTCAGAGAGCGGGCGGGCGAAAAGAAGTTTCATGGTGGTTTCTCCATGTTGCTGGCGGTGCGCCAGGCGAGTTGAAAGACGCCGCCCACATGAGGGCAGCGCGGTTCGGCCGCCGACGCGGACGCCGGCGGGAAGATTGCGGTGATGGGGTGGTTAGGCGGCTAGTGAGCCTTCGGGAATGCTATAATTTGCGCTGTGTGTTGTTGCGCGGATGTGACTTTGGGGCGGTCATTGATCGCACTCAGGATCGCCGCAACATATGGATCGCGAAAGCCTTGCGCTGCCTCGCTTGCCAACATTTGCGCAATATTCGGCACGCATCCACAGCCGTATTCGTACCCAGGTGTCGACAACCATTCCGCCCGACGACCCGCTTCGATCGTCAAGTCCACCAGAAGGTCGGCCGGTGGCGCAAGTTTCAGCAAAGCTCGCGCGAAGCTTGAGACGTCGCGTTGGAACGCACTCGCGTGGGTGATTTCATTTACTAGCGCCTCAGCAATAGCGGCTTTCTCGGGCCGAGAGAGTCGGCTCATGCTGCCACCTCGACGCTGGCGCCGTTGTCGTTGGCTGGACGCGCTGCGATGCGCTGGTCGATCCAGGCCTCGACCTCAGCGCGTACGAAAGCGATGCGGCGCTCTCCCAATCGTACAGGTTTAGGAAATTCCCCCTCAGCAGCCATGAGGCTAAGTAGGGGACGCGAAAGGGAGGTCGCTATTGCGGCCTCTTTTGGCGAGATGAGGCGCGGCTTGTCATTCGTCATAAAGTGAACTCCTCCTATGGCGATAAATGCACAATATGCGTTTATATTTCGCTTTGTCAATAGGCGTATTGCGCGCATTAATGATGTAAGTTAGGGTGCTGGCACAGGTCGAGAGGTTCAGATGGCTTCACAGAAGCAGTTGGTGGCGGTGGTGGCTGAGACTATGGGGGTGCCGATCGAGTCCGTAACCGTAATTGACCGTTACTTGGCGGAGGCCGGTCTACGTACCCGCGCCCTTCGGGGTAGGGGGCAAACGCCAATGACCTATCGCGACGGCGCACACTTGATCATCGCTACTGCATGGGAAGCGAATCCGAAGGATGCGGTAGCGCTCGTCACCAAGTTCGGACAGCTTCAGGCACTACAAGTCGCCGAAGACTCTTCCATTGCGGAGGATGCGCTAGGAGCGACGTTCGCTGAGGCGCTGGCCAATTCGCTTGAGTCTGTGCCAGAGCATCGACAGCAATTTGGCGCCCACGAGGATAATCCCGATCACATGTCGTTACGTGTGGTGATGCGTCAACCTCATTCAGAGGCAGACATTATTCTCCACAAAGACGGGCGTAAGCATACGTTTCAATACCGCCAGCACTGGGATCGCGATCGGGGTCACGTGGCTAAAGGAGATTTGTCACGTTCTGCTGAGTTTACTCAGATTACGCTTGGTTTTGTCGGGGAATCCATTGCTGACGGCGTCGATAGGTAATCCGCCCATTCCTGCATCATCTCGGCACGCTTCGCCAATGCTGTACCACGCCGGTAGGCGGCTTCAGCCTTATCTTTTATGACGTGAGCAAGTGCAGCCTCGGCGACATCGCGAGGGTACTGGGTTTCATCACCGGCCCAATCCCTGAAACTTGAGCGCAACCCATGGAGCGTAGCATCGCCGGCGCCGGATTCACGCAGGATCTTGACCATCGCTGTGTCGCTGATCGCGGCGCCTTCCTTGCCACCCTCGAATACTAGATCGCTGGTGGCCTTCTGGCGCTGACCTTCAAGAATGGCAACGGCGCGATCGGACAAGGGCACTTCGTGTTCCTTGCCCGACTTCATCCGCTCTTTCGGTACGGTCCAGAGGCGGGCAGCAAAATCGATCTCTGACCATTTGGCCTGTCTAACCTCGTTCGTACGCGCGGCCGTCAGCGCTGCGAATTCCACCGCCCTTGCAGACGTCGCCACGGACTGGCGCAACCTAACAATGACGTAGGGTAGGTCTTTGTAGGCGACAGCCTTGTGGTGCCCACGGGTAAGCTTCTGGCGGGCAGGAAGCAGTTCCTTCAAGCCACCGCGCCATTCCGCTGGGTTGTCACCAATGTAAAGCCCACGCGCCTTCGCGTGGTCAATGACAGCTCCGATGCGCTGTCGCGTCCGATCGGCCGTCTCAGGGATGCTGGTCCAGATTGGGCGCAGTGTTTCCAGCACATCATCGCGCGTGACTTCTGCGATGGGCTTTTTGTGCAGCGCCTTGGCGTAGGTATCGAGAGTCATGCGCCATTGGGCTTTATGCTTATCATTCCGGAAGCTGGCATGTTTGACGGCGATGACATCTTCCATGACTTCGGCAAACGTCTTGCTGGGTGTGTGTAGCTGCTCGCCTCGAGCAAGACGCTCGCGTACGGCCTGGGCCTTTTCTCGTGCAAGTGCCAGCGAGACAGGTGCTGTGCCCTGGCCATATCCACCCAAGCCAAGCTCAACCCGCGTGCCACCACGTCTCGTGATGAAGAACCATTGTTTAGAACCGCCCGCTCGCACCCGCAGAAACAAGCCGTCCCCATCACTGTAAACTCCCGGCAAAGAGAGGCTCTTAATCTTGGTTTCAGTCAGCTTGTTCCGTGCCATCACCGAGTCCCGTTGCCATAACGCAGACAACAAAACTGGTGAAAATACGGAAAATAGCAAGGTCTAAAACCCCAGATTTGCTAGGGTTTCACCGGACAGGCGGGCTTCCTCTCCGCCACTTTCCTTACGCCGACCGGGTAAGGTGTTTCCCCCATATTTCAGCCGTCGTCACAGTCAAAACGATCACGAACAGACCGTGTCTGTGCGGGCGAATAATTTGCTGTCACGGGTTATATCGAGCGGGCTGGGTCAGCGATGCGTTCTTGCGGCTTCGGGAGTTCCGAGCGCGAGGTCACCGACCGTCTCAATCTGTTAAATATCATCGACCTAAAGCTCGCAGCTCTGGCGCGCCTTCGACGGCAATGTGCGAGTGGGATCGGCTTAAAACTTGAGCTGCGCGTTATAATCTGAGCCATTGCAGATAAAGTTGGCCGTCATCTTTCGCCGGCTCTCGACCGGCTTCCTTGACGTGCCGCTCGATGCGTTCTCTGAGTTCTGGGGCAAGCGTTTCGCCCCATCTGAACTCTTCAAGCACGGTACATATTCGTCGTTCCAGAGTGCTCATGCCTTGCTCCCCTCGAGGCAAGTGGCAGTGAGGGCGAAGATGACGTGTTTCTAGACGATATCCGGCGCGCCGCTTGCCCCACACGCGGTGCACCCAAGGTACTTCGAAGCCACATGTACTGTACTACGTAGAAGGGGACAAAGAGACCAAAGTATCCTGTCGTCGTAGCAATTCTAAACATAGATTATCGAAGGCTGCCAGCGCGGCAACGTTATAAAGGCCAAAAATTGTAGTTTCGATTGAGTTTCGGCGTCCCCTTCGGGTGCAGGGCGCCAACAGGATCTGGCGCGCGGGGTGTCCGCGCGCCGTGGAGCTAAACCGGTCGCGACGTGGTTGAGACCACTACACATTACTGGATGGTGTCTGAAAAAGAGACCGCGCCTGATCCCGGCAATGTCACCTGAGAATTACTGCCATTCGACGCTCTCCTGATGCGGTGTGTCGAGTTCAAGACCTCGACTGATCATCTCGACGATGGCTTCGAGTTGATCAATCTTGCCGGGCCAGGCCTGACCATGGACCAGAACTGCGTTCTCAAAGCATGCGCGGTCGGTGTAGCGCGACGCGAACACCAGCATCTCGAGGGCCATAGAGATGAGCTCGCGTGTCTCGATGCAGGTATCGATCTCCATGCTGCCCACGCCGTGCTTGCCCTGATCGTCGAGCCGGAAGTTGAACCGGTTCTTGCTTTCGTACAAACCGAATTCCAGACGTGGTTTCTTCAGAACGGTGTAGCTGCTTATTGGCCTTAGTCTCCTTGAGCCCCGCAAGATGCACTCAGTTTCATCCAGCGAACATTCCGCCGTATCGACCTGAGCGTTTGACCCGCGGGGTCATGCAGTCAGTTAATTCTCACCATCTCCCATGCTGGCTGAACCCAGGATTAACCAAAGGACGCGCTTCCGTTCACTTGAGCCCCTGGTGGCCTCAACGGCGCGTGCAAAAACACCGCCAACCTGCAGCGGTTAGCGGTGTTGTCTGCCGACCAACCCGGGTTCGGGACCTAGTTGTCCCGGGTCCAGATGGTCTTGTCGATCCTGCCGTTGAGTTCGGGGTAATCCGCTGCGTGGAATACCGGGTCTCGCCCGGCCTTTCGCTGTGCCGCATAATCCTTTGTCAGCTTTACAACCGTGCCTGACAAAAGGACGATGGCTATGAGATTGACCGTCGCCATCAGACCCATGGACGCGTCCGCAGCGTTAAACACGGTCGCCACGCTCTCGTAAGCGCCCCAGATCACCATGGCGATGACGCCCAGGCGTAGTGCGATGAGCCCTGGGCGATTGCCGAGGCGGAGGAAGGTAAGGGCGTTCTCGGCGTAGGAGTAGTTGCCGATGATCGAAGTGAACGCAAAGAACAGTATGGCAATGGCGATAAAGGGATGGCCCGCACCCCCGATATGAACGCTCATTGCGGCTTGGGTGAGCGGTGTGCCGGTGAGCTCGCTGCCCGGCACCATGACACCGGAGAGGAGGATCATGAGGCCGGTGGCGGTGCAGATCAGGATCGTGTCGATGAACACTCCGAGCGACTGCACGAAACCTTGCGCTGATGGGTGGTGAGGATCTGGCGTGGCAACCGCAGCGATGTTCGGCGCCGAACCCATGCCGGCCTCATTGGAAAACAGACCGCGCTTGACGCCATTGAGCAGCGCTCCGGCGATACCGCCAGTCGCCGCCCCGAAGCCGAACGCATTCTGCACAATCATGCCGAGCATTCCCGGCACTTCTGCAAAATTGGTGATCACTACGTAGAGCGCCACCGCAAGATAAATGACGGCCATGAAAGGCACGATCCACTCGGCCACGCGTGCAATCTGCCTGATCCCGCCGAAGATCACCGCTGCGGTAAGAGCGGCCAGCCCCACCCCGCCCCAGAGTTTGTCGAAACCGAAAGCGCCCTGGAAAGCATCGGCGATGGAATTGGCCTGAACCGCGTTGAACACGAGGCCAAATGCGAGGATCAGGCAGACAGAGAAAATGCCCCCAGCCCAAGGCGCGCCAAGGCCCCGCGCGATATAAAACGCAGGCCCGCCGCGATAGTCTCCGGCCTCGTTTCTGATCTTGTAGAGCTGGGCAAGCGTGGATTCGGCGTAAGCCGTGGCCATGCCAAGGAAGGCGACCACCCACATCCAGAAGAGTGCGCCAGGACCGCCGAGATAGAGGGCAACCGCGACGCCCGCCAGATTGCCTGTGCCGACACGAGAGGCGAGGCTGGTGCAAAGCGCCTGAAATGGGGTGATGCCAGATCTGTCGTTTCTGTTCGATCCCATCACCGCCCGGAACATTTCCGGGAAGTGCACCAGTTGCACGAAGCCAAGCCTGATGGTGAAGAACAACCCGACTGCGAGCAGGCCGTAAATCAGCACATAGCCCCAGAAAATCTCGTTGAGAAAATTGATGATCGGGTCCATGTGCGCGTTCTCCGTGCCTGTCCGTTTCCTGACGAGCGATGGAGCAGTTCCCGGTATCGCTCACCTTTCACGGCTATTGGACGTCGATAATTGCCTCTCGGCAATACGCCTGACAGCGGTTTCTCGGTCAAAGCGGCAGAAAGAGACCGCCGTTGCGAACTGGCAACGCGCGACTGCCGCTGTATTCGTCTTGGAAAGGGTGGGTTGCGCGGAGGGGGCGCCCATGTGGCCGGTATCGCGGCAATCGGCTCTTCAAAATCGCGTGGCAGGAGAGCCAGGGCTCTTCTGCCACGCAATGTGTTTAGAACGGAGACATCGTCGTCGCCGCTATTATGCGACCTTGGAGATGTCCGGCACGGCGTCGAGCAACATGCGCGTGTACTCGGCCTGCGGGTTGTCGAAAATCTGGTCTGTCGGACCTTTTTCGACCAATACGCCATTGTGCAGGACGCCCACGGCGTTGCTCATCTGGCGCACGACGGCGAGGTTGTGGCTGATGAGAAGATAGGTGAGGTTGAACTCGTCCTGCAGGGCTCGCATCAGGTCGAGGACCTGCGCCTGCACCGAAACGTCGAGGGCCGAGGTCGGCTCGTCGCAAACGATGAATTCCGGCTGGCTTGAGAGCGCGCGGGCAATTGCGATGCGCTGGCGCTGGCCACCCGAGAACTCATGCGGGAATTTCCGCATGACGCTAGGGTCGAGGCGAACCTTGGTGAGGAGCTCTGCCACCCGGTGGTCGACTTCAGCGCGGTTGCGGGCGATGCCCAGCGTGCGCATCGGCTCGGCGATGATGTCCTTGACCCGCCAGCGCGGATTGAGGCTGGCGTACGGGTCCTGGAAGATCATCTGGACGCGCTTGCGGCGCTCCTGATGTCCCTTGCCGCCGGCCCAGATGTCGTGGCCATCGACGAGGATCTGCCCTGAACTCGGCTTCACCAGCCCGACGATCATCTTGGCACAGGTGGACTTGCCAGAGCCGCTTTCCCCAACAAGGCCAAATGTTTCGCCCTTGTTGATTGTAAAGCTTACCTCGTTGACCGCGCGGAACAGTTCGACCTTGCCCGGCAAAAGTTTGGTGAAGCTGCCGCCGCCAATTTCGAAGTCGCGGACCAGCGACTTGACCTGGACATAGGCCTTGTCGTCGTTGGCAGCTGCGCTCGGAACCACGGCTCCTTCCTGGCGGACGATGGTGGGAATGCTCTCGATCAGCTTGATCGTATAGGGCTCGCGAGGGCGACGGATGATATCGCCAACCGTACCTGTCTCCACGACCTTGCCCTGATGCATCACTACCATGCGGTCGGCTGTCTGGGCGATGACGCCCATGTCATGGGTGATCAGCATCACCGCAGCGCCATGGTTGGAGCAGAGCTTCTTGAGTACCTTGATGATCTGCGCCTGCACCGACACGTCGAGCGCCGATGTCGGCTCGTCGGCCACGATCAGTTCCGGACCTGCAGCAATTGCCAGGGCAATAACCACGCGCTGGCGCATACCGCCGGAGAACTGGTGCGGATAGCTGTCGATACGTTCGGCAGCCTTGGGAATACCAGCTTCGACCAGCAGGTCGATGGCTTTCTGGCGTGCTTCCGCCTCGTTAAGGGGCAGGTGTGCACGGATGGTCTCCGTCAGTTGCTGGCCCACCGTATAAAGCGGGTTGAGGCTGGTCAGCGGGTCCTGGAAGACCATGCCGATCCGCTTACCGCGCAACTTGGCCCGCTGTTCTTCGGGCAGGTTGTCGATCCGCTCGCCTTTAAGTCGGATTTCGCCCCGGGCAATGCGCCCGGGAGGATCAATGAGGCCAATGACGGCCGCACCGGTCATCGACTTGCCGGCGCCGGACTCGCCGACCACGCCGACCACTTCGCCCGGCATGATGTCGAATGAGACGCCGTTGACGGCGGTGAACACGTCATCGTGGAAAGGAAATTCCACGACGAGATCTTTGATCGAAAGAACTGGCTCGGTCATCAGCGCAACTTGGGGTTGAGGGCGTCGCGCAGCCAGTCACCGAGAAGGTTGACCGAGAGCGCAAGCAGCACGAGGGTGACGGCCGGGAACAGCAGGATCCACCACTCACCGGAGAAGAGGAACTGCTGGCCGATGCGGATCAGCGTACCCAGCGACGGCTGGGTTGGAGGAACGCCGACGCCGAGATAGGACAGCGTCGCCTCTTCGATAATGGCTAGGGCCAGGCCGATCGTGCCGATCACGAGAACCGGGCCGGTGACATTGGGTAGCACGTGGCGCAAGAGGATGATGATTGGGTTGACGCCGAGGATGCGAGCGGCGGCAACATAATCCTTCTGCCGTTCGACCATGGTAGCGCCGCGCACCGTACGGGCAAACTGCGCCCAGTTGGCAAGGCCGATGGCGATGATCAGCACCCAGACAGCGGTGCCTTCCTGCTGGTTGGGGGGGATGATGCCGCGGGCGACGCCAAAGATCAGGAGCGCGATCAGGATTGCAGGAAAGCTCAGCTGCACGTCCGCGATGCGCATGATGATCGCATCGACAACGCCGCCGACATAACCCGACACCAGCCCCAGGCCGACGCCCATCACCATGGCAAACAGCGTTGCCATGACGCCGACGAACAGCGAAACGCGCGAGCCATACATGATGGTCGAGAGCATGTCGCGGCCCTGGCTGTCAGTGCCGAGCGAGAAGTACTTGCCCGACATGGATGTCGAATTGGGCGGGGTAAACCCGTCCATCAGGTTCAATGTCGCCGGGTTGAACGGATTGTAGGGGGCAAGCCACGGCGCCAGGATCGCCATCAGCACCAGTAGCAACGCCACGATGGAGGCGACGATCGTGATCGACGAATGCCGATAGGACCAGACGATGTCGGACCGAATGAAAGTCTTCCAGCGCGAAGTCTTTGCGGCAGGGACAGGCTGATCCGGCGAATGGGGTAGGTCTGTCACGATGCTACTTCCCGGCTCTGACGCCGTCGCGCAGGCGCGGATCGACGATGAAATAAAGGATGTCAACGATGAGGTTGATGACGACGAAGATGAGCGCCACGAAGACCAGATAGGCGGCCATCACTGGTACGTCGACCGCGGCCACCGAGTTGACGAACAGCGATCCGACACCTGGCCATTGGAAAACGGTTTCAGTGATGATCGCGAAGGCGATAACCGAGCCGAGCTGCAGGCCGGTAATGGTAATGACCGGCACCATGGTGTTCTTGAGCGCATGGCCGAAGTTGATCGCGCGATTGGACAGGCCACGCGCCTTGGCAAAGCGGATGTAGTCGGTCCGCATCACTTCGAGCATTTCCGCACGAACAAGACGCATGATCAGCGTCAGCTGGAAAAGCGACAGGGTGATTGCCGGCAGGATCAGCGAACGGAGACCGGATTGCGTCAGCAGGCCCGTGCGCCACCAGCCCAACTGGATCACCTCGCCACGCCCGAAGGACGGCAGCCACTTCAGCTCAACGGCAAAAACATAGATGAGGCCAATGCCGATGAGGAAGGTCGGCAGCGACACCCCGATGAGCGACAGGGTCATGATCACGCCAGTTGAGAACGTCCGCTGGCGAAGGGCGGTATAGATGCCCAGGAAAACCCCGCCAACCAGGGCGATGATCGAAGAGGCGAAGGCAAGTTCGATCGTGGCCGGAAGGCGCTCGAGGATCAGCTGGCTCACAGGTTGCTGAAGCCGATAGGAGATGCCGAACTGGCCCTGCAGTGCGTTGGACACGAAGGCAAAGAATTGCATGTAGAAGGGCTGGTCGAGGCCCAGTCGTTCGCGTGCAGCGTCGTAGTCAGCCTGCTTGGCGTCCTGACTGAGCAGCGCGGCGAGCGGGTCGCCGACATAGCGGAACACCAGGAATGCGATGAACGCCACGACCAGCATGACGATGACGGATTGCACGAGTCGTCGGGCAATGAAGGCGAGCATGACGCCCCCTTAAAAATGGAGCCGCCGCGGGAGATGGACTCTCCGCGCGGCGGCTCTGGATTGACGGAAATTAGTCGAAAGTGACCGTGGTCATGTTCGGCTGGTTCTCTGGCTGAACAGCCAGGGTCACGCCGTCACGCATTGCATAGGCAAGGACCTGATTGTGGACCGGCATAAGAACGCGGTCAGCCTTCACGACTTCCCAGATTTCGGCGATGGTCGCGTCGCGCGCTGCGATGTCGTCCATGGTGCCGAGGGCGATGATCTTCTCGTCCAGCTCAGGATTGGTGTAGAGGCCGACGTTGTAGGTGCCGTGCAGATCCGTTTTGGAGTGGATCAGGTCGTTAAAGACATAGGCGCTGTCGAATGTCGGAACGCCCCAACCGAGGAGATAGAAGTCCGAGTTGTTGGCGAGGATGATCGGGCTGTGCTCGGCGACAGGGCGCGATGCCAGCGTCACCTGGATGCCGATCTGGCCGAGCATGCCGACATAGGCCGTGGAGATGGCTTCGTCGTTCACATAGCGGTTGTTCGGCGTGTCGAGGGTGACGGTGAAGCCATCAGGATAGCCGGCTTCGACCATGAGGGCCTTTGCCTTTTCCACGTCGGGCTTCGGATAGGCGTCAAGCTCGGGAGTCCAGCCGTTCACGAACGGAGGGTTCGGGATGCCGGTCGGGATCGACTGACCGCGCATGACGACCTGCTTGATCGCATCGCGATCGAGCACGAGTTCCATGGCTTCGCGGACCAGCGGATTGTTGAACGGGTTGCTGTCCGTGATGTTCGAGGACTTCAGCGGCTCATCGCCAAAGCGGTAGCCGAAATAGATGAAGCGGTTTTCAGGGCCGATTTCGACCTTGAAGCCATCGGTGTTGCTGAGGCGCTCGATATCCTGCGGCGGCACGTCCTGGACGATATCGATTTCGCCCGAGAGCAGAGCCGAGATACGGGTCTGGGCATCGGCGATGGTGAGATATTCGATCTTGTCGACGGCAGGCTTATCGCCCCACCAACCTTCGTTGTAGTCGAGCACGGTCTTCACGTCGACTTCGCGCGAAGTCAGGGTGTAGGGGCCGGTGCCGTTGGTGTTCAGCACGGAGTAGTTGCTGGCGCCGCTGGCGAAATCCTGGACGACGGCGAGATCGTTCTCGTCCGACCAGGTCTTGTCCATGATGAAGGTGTTGGTGAGGTTGTTCGGATAGATCAGCGCAGGGCCGGTCATCTGGAACTCGACGGTATAGTCGTCGACTGCCGTCACCGATTCCACTTCGGCGTGCAGCTGCTTCATGTTCGAGAACTCGCTCTTGGCGCGTTCGATCGAATAGACGACGTCTTCGGCGGTGAAGTCGTTGCCGTTGTGGAACTTCACGCCTTCACGCAGCTTGAAGACCCAGACGGTCGGATCGCCTTCCTTGAGGGCGTATTCGGTCGCGAGGCGCGGTGTCAGGCTGCCGTCATTGTCGCGGCCAAGCAGCGTCTCATAGATATGATGTGCGAGGGTGTGCGTGTTTCCCTGGTTCTGGGAATGAGGATCCAGCGTCAGCGCATCAGAAGAACGCGCCCAGCGGATGGTCTCGGCGTTGGCCACGCCGACAAGCACTGTCGAGGTGATAAGCACCGCGGTAATGCGGGCAAGTGACTTTTGCATCAATGTTCTCTCCGTTCCTGAGCATCGACCTCCTCGCTGAATTCATGGGAGGCTTGTTCCACACGAGAGCCCAGTTTTTGTGCCAAATCAATCGATCATTGCTGTTTTCACTCGCTCACAATCGCGAAATTTACTTCCAGGGATCGGCCCATGGTGCGTCGACAAACCTAAGTGGCTGGAATCGCGGGACTATACGAACCGTCGCGACGCGTCGTTCGTATACGAAGTAAACCCCTCTTTTATTCCAATAGGACGTGGAAAATTTTCCGGACGGTCAAATTTTGACGCGTCTCGCTACTCGGAAGGTGGGGGGTAAGGGGCGCTCAGCGGCCCCTCAGCCGAGCAAGAGGCTCCAGACGAGCACCAAAAGGCTGGTGAGCGCACCGTTGAGGGCCATCGCGATACCGGCGAACGCGCCGGCGACATCATTGACCTGGAAGGCCCGGGCCGTGCCGATTCCATGGGAGGCGACCCCGACCGCAAATCCGCGGGCCGCGAAGTTCCTGATGCGAAGGGCGTTCATCAACGGGGTGACGATCACAGCACCCGTGATGCCGGTGAGAATAACAAGGACCGCGGCCAGTGACGGGACGCCGCCAAGGCTGCGCGCCAGTTCCATGGCGATTGGCGCGCTGGTCGATTTCGGGGCGATTGAGGCAATGATCTCGGCTGGCGCTCCGAAAGCGGCGACAATGGCCACGGCGCTGCCAATGGCGGTCAGCGAGCCTGCAACCAGGGCGCCGGCCATCGGCAGGAGGACGGGTTTGACCTTGTCGAGATTTTTAAAGAGCGGCACCGCCAGCGCCACGGTTGCCGGGCCAAGCAGGAAGTGGACGAACTGCGCGCCTTCGAAATAGGTCGTATAGGGTGTGCCCGAAACCAGGAGCAGCGTGATGATGATCGCCCCTGCGATGAGAACGCTGTTGGCCAGAGGCGAGCCGCCCAGCTTTTTGCCCACGACATGAGCGATCAGAAATGCTGCGATCGTCACTGCTAGCCAAAGCAGGGGGCTGGTGTTGAGATAGACCCAGATCGTGCTGATGCCGCTCATGACGACTGCTTTCCGGTCAGCTTGGCGATCCAGAGGAACGTGAAAACAGTCACCAGCAGGGTGGCGAGCGTCGAGAGCACAACTGCCAGGAGCAGTGGTCCGCCCCAGTCGACAAGGACGCCGCCATACTGGATCACCCCGACCGCCGAAGGCACGAAGAGCAGGGACAGGACCCCGATCAGGCCAGTGGACACCGCGTTGGTGCTGGCATCGAGCGTTTTGCGCAGCACGAGAAAACCAAGCAGCAGCAGCATGCCCGCCACCGGCCCTGGGAAGGCGAAAGACGGCAGGACGAGCCGTGTCGCGACGACAAGGGTTTCGCCCGCCAGCTGAAATCCCAGCAGCACCGCAAAACCCGCGAGAATTGCGACCGGCGTCAACGCCGGCCGTGCCGGTTCCGTCTTGCTCGCTTGGCTCATTGCCTCGCCTTCTCCTTGGCCGTGCCCTGACGGGCTATCGAATGGCGGGCTAGTGCGTGTGCTTCACCACCTTGCCATTGGCCATGATGAGCGACATGTGCGCGCCGTCGTCCTGCAACAAGGTAATGTCCTCGAGTGGATTGCCGTCAATCACCAGCAGGTCCGCATAGGCATTTTCGGCGATGATGCCGGCCTGTCCCTCAAGCTGGCAGAGACGCGCGCCGATTGTCGTGGCGGAGCGGATGATCTCAGCCGGGCTCAGCACCTTTGCCAACAGCTCAAACTCCATGCAGTGATACTTGCGAAGCTGACCCAGGAGGTCCGAGCCGAAGGCCATGGGCAAGCCGGCGTCACGCATGATCTCGAGCGAGCGAAGGCCACCGCTGCGCACAGTCTCGATCTTGGAAAACTCGGTGGCACCAAGTCCCAGTGCCTCGCCTTCAATAGCGAGGGCATCATAGGCGACGAGCGTCGGCACGGCGATACAGCCCTTTTCAGCAGCAAGCTTTGCGGTCTCGGGCTCGATAAGATTGCAATGCTCGAGCGAATGCACGCCAAGCTCGACGCAGCGGCGGATGGCCTTGTCGGTATAGACGTGGGCCGAGACATAGAGACCGGCATTGTCCGCCTCTTCCACCATGGCCGCAATCTCTTCGCGAGAGTACTGGATGGAATGGATCGGATCGTTGGGGGAGGACACGCCGCCGTTGGCCATCACCTTGATGAAGTTGGCGCCTTCCTTGATCATTGTCCGGCAGGCGGCGCGCACATTGTCGACGCCATCGACGATGAGACCCATAGAGCCGAGGCGTTCGGACAAGATTCCGGGGCGGTCGTCCGTGCGCTTGCGCAGATCGGCGTGGCCGCCTGTCGTGGTCAGGCCCTTGCCACAGATGACGAGGCGTGGGCCGTCGATGAGACCTTCTTCGACGGCCAGCACCAGACCGTAGTCGGCACCGCCCAGATCGCGCAGCGTTGTAAAGCCGCGCATCAGCGCTTCATCCATCACCCGTGCCGAGCGCAGGGCGGACAGCGAGCTCGGGGCAATCATATTGCCCCAGAGATCGAGCGTCTCGGCCACGATATGGACGTGGCAGTCGATGAGGCCCGGCATGAGCGTCTTGCCGGAAAGATCGATGATCTCTGCGTCGGCAGGGCGGGGCAGTGCGGCTCCGATCGCGGCGATGCGATTGCCCTCGACCTGAACATCGAGCCCGTCGCGCAGTTCGCCTGCTTCGGCATCAAGAATACGGCCGCCTGTAAAAATGATGGTCTTGGTCATATCGGTTCTCAGCGGTGGTGACAGGCGACAAGCTGACCGTCTTCACGCGCGGTGAGAGCGGGTTCGGTCGTCTTGCAAAGATCGGTCGCCAGCGGGCAGCGCGTATGGAACGGGCAGCCGCTCGGCTTGCGCGTGGCGCTCGGGATGTCGTCATTTGTCGCGCTGAAACTGTGTCGCTTGCGCGGGTCGCGCGACGGCGCCGAGCGCATCAGTAGCTCGGTATAGGGGTGGAGCGGTGTCGAGAAGATTGTCTTCTTGGGCGCGATCTCGACGATCTTGCCCAGATACATCACAGCCACACGGTGCGAGATGAATTCCACCACACCAAGATCGTGCGAGATTGAGAGGTAGGAAACGCCAAGGTCACGCTGCAGATCGCTCAGCAGGTTGAGGATCTGGGCCTGTACCGACACGTCCAGCGCCGACACGGGCTCATCGCAGACGATAACGTCCGGGTTCAACGCCAGAGCGCGGGCGATACCGATGCGCTGGCGCTGGCCGCCGGAGAACTGGTGCGCAAAGCTGTCGGCCTGATCGGGACGCAGGCCCACGCGCTGCATCAGCTCGGCGACGCGCGCCTCGCGTTCTTCGCGCGTACCCACCTTATGAATATCGAGTGGCGCTCGAATGATATCCCGGACGCGCTGGCGCGGATTGAGCGAGGAGAACGGGTCCTGGAAGACGATCTGCATGCGCCGACGATAGGATTTCAGCGCGGTGCGATTGAAGCTCTTGATAGCCAGGCCGTCGAATTCGACCTTACCGCCAGTCGGCTTGACCAGCCCCATGAGCGCGAGGCCTGTTGTGGACTTGCCGCATCCGCTCTCGCCCACAAGGCTTAGTGTCTCGCCGCGATTGAGCGAAAAGCTGATGCCGTCGACGGCCTTCACCGAGCCGATCTGGCGCTGGAGGACGCCGCCACGGATAGGGAAATGGACCTGCAGGTTCTCGACGCTGAGAAGTGGCGTTTGATCAGGCTGCATCATCGTGCTCCCAGCAAGCGGCCCAGTGGCCGGGGCGTTTTTCCTCGAATGGGGGACGTTCCTCGAGGCATCGCGCCGAGGCGTTGGGGCAACGGGGCGCAAAGGCACAGCCCTTGGGCAGGTCCCAGAGCGCAGGAACCGTACCCGCAATATCGGCGAGGCGATCGCCCTCCTGCGAGGAGGCGCCCGCGCCGGGCACCGCGCCCATCAGGCCAACGGTGTACGGGTGAAGTGGATTGTCGAAGAGGTCATAAATGCTGGCTTCTTCGACTTTGCGACCGGCGTACATCACGATGACGCGGTCGGCGACTTCGGACACCACGCCGAGGTCGTGGGTGATGAGGATCTGAGCCGTCCCGAGCCGCTTCTGCAGATCAGAGATCAGCCCCAGGATCTGGGCTTGAATAGTCACGTCGAGCGCGGTGGTCGGCTCATCGGCGATGATAATGCTGGGGTCGCAGGCGAGAGCCAGCGAGATCATGGCGCGCTGGCGCATGCCGCCCGAAAGCTCATGCGGGAACTGCTTGGCGCGACGTTCCGGGTCGGGCATCTGCACCAGACGCAGCACGTCGATGGCGCGCTGATCGGCTTCGCGGTGGGTGCACTTGCGATGGGCGCGCACGGCTTCGGCGATCTGTTCGCCAATGCGCAGCACCGGGTTGAGTGCGGTCAGCGGCTCCTGGAAGATCATGGCGATCTTCTCGCCGCGGAACTGCTCGACCTCGCGCTGGCCCATGGCCAGGAAATCCTGGCCATCGATCAGCATTTTTCCGCTGGTAACGCGTGCCGCCTCGGGCAGCAGGCGCAGCAGCGACAGCGCAGTCATGGATTTGCCACAACCGCTTTCGCCCACGATGCAGAGAGTTTCACCCGGATGCACCGAAAGGCTCATGTCTGAGACAACGGCGAATGAGCCTTGGGCGCCTCTGATCTCGATATTGAGATCGGACACCTCGATTGCCGCTTTTTGCGTTGCGCTTGTCTGGCTCATCGCCGTCGTCTCCTTTACCGGCCGGGGCAGGCCAGATTCGTGCTCACTCAGTCGGTAGCGCCGTCGAGGTTACCGATCATGTACGCATAGTCGCCCGAGTGGACGAGGTTGCGCGTGAGGTGCTGCATGATCATGATGCCGTTCTCGAACGGGGTTTTGATCTCTTCGAGCACTTCGAAATTGTACGGGCTGACCACGCGGCCCAGCAGCTCGCCGCCCTTGATGATCTCGCCGTTCGCGGGAGCCAGCGTTTCGATCCAGCCGCCCTGGGTCGGACGGACGCCGGCCAGCTCGGTGACCACGATCTGCTTGGGGTTTTCCCAAGGTTCGCCGGCGATGGTGCCGGTTGTCTTGAGCATGTTAAGCACGCCATCGACCGTCTGCTTGACGTAGCCGGTCTGGTCGACAATACCGCCGCCCAATTCGATCACGGCAACGGGGATGTTGCGGGTGTCGATCGTTACGGTCTTGGTCGTGCCGCCGAAAACGGTGCCCTGCTTGTTTTCCACCGGACGGTAAAGAACCTTCGAGCCGAAGGCGCGCGACAGGCGCTCGTCATTCCAGATGTAGACATAGTCTACAGTCGGGCGGTCGGTGCCCGAATGCAGATCGATATGCACGTCGATCTTGTTGAGGAACTCATTGGTCAGCGCATGGGCCAGCTGCTGGCTGTGCGTACCATTCGGATTGCCCGGGAACTGGCGGTTGAGGTCGACCTTGTCGATGGTCGAATAGCGTTCGTTGAAGGCGAATGCGGTCGGGTTCGCCACCGGCAGCAGCAGGATGCGGCCCTTGATCGACATGTCCTTGAGCACGCGGAACAGTTCCAGGATTGCCTGCGAACCGGTGTTCTCATTGCCGTGGATGGCAGCCGAGATACCGATCGTGGGGCCGTCCTCTTCGCCCACCAGCTCATGCATAATGATCACGGCATCGGAGCCGTCGGCATTGGTGGTGAATTTCGGGCGAAGCTGATTGATCGCTTTTACCATGATGCAGTTCCTTAGTTACTTGGCGGACTTGCCGCCGCCACGGGACAGCTGGCGGGGATCAAGAATGTCCCTGAGGCCGTCACCGAGAAGATTGAAGCCGAGCACGGTGATCATGATGGTCGCGCCCGAAATGATGGATAGCCACGGTGCGTCGCGCATGAAGCGCGTGCCGTAGGCGAGGGTCCAGCCCCAGGTCGGCTCCGGCGGGGGAAGCCCGAAGCCGAGGAAGCTCAGTGCTGACTCCGAGATGATCGCCGTGCCGAGGCCGAGCGACGCCAGCACGATGATCGGGCCAAGAGCATTGGGCAGGATTTCCTTGAAGATGATGCGGATCGGACCCGCGCCGAGCGCCTTGGCGGCCTGCACATAATTCTGCTCGCGCAGCACCAGCGTGGTCGAGCGCACGACACGGGCATATTCGGTCCAGGCCACGACAATGATGGCGAGCGCGACGTTGAACACGCCCGGTCCAAGCACCGCGACGATCGCAAGCGCCAGCACGATGGCAGGGAAGCCGAGGAAGATGTCGGTGATGCGCATCAGCAGCTGGTCGACCCAGCCTCCGAAATAGCCGGCGACGAGGCCCACAACCGTGCCGATGATCGCCGAGGCGGTCACAGAGATGACGGCGATAGTGAGCGAGATGCGCGCACCAAAGATCAGGCGGGACCAGAGATCGCGCCCAAAATTGTCGGTGCCCAGGATGTGGTCCGCAGTCGGGCCAGCGAAGCGGTTGCGCATGTCCATCTGCTCGACGCCATGGGTCGCAAACCAGGGCGCGAAAACAGCGAGGACGATGATTGTGAGCGTGATCAACGCGCCCACGATCAGCGAGATGTTGGTGAGAGCTTTCGGCAATCGCATGGCGTTATCCGAGGCGTACGCGCGGATCGACCGCGGCATAGAGAAGGTCGACGATCAGGTTCACCAGAGCGAACACGATGGCGAAGGTCAGCACGATGCCCTGAATAAGGGGTAGGTCACGCTGCGAGATGGCCGAGATGGTCAGCTGACCAAGGCCGGGCCAGGCGAAGATGGACTCCGTCAGAACGGCACCGCCGAGGAGGGCGCCAAACCGCAGGCCGATAACGCTGAGCACCGGAAGAAGGGCGTTTCGCAGGGCGTGGCGGACGACGACACGGCCCTTGCGCAGCCCCTTGGCATAGGCGGTGCGCACGAAATCTTCGCGCAGCACTTCCAGCATGGAAGCGCGGACGAGGCGCGAGATGATGGCGGCCGAGTTGGCAGCGAGAGCGAGGGCGGGGAGGGCAATGTGGCGGAACGACTCCCAGAGCACCTGCGGACGACCCGTCAGTGCGGCCCAGAGAGCCTCATGCATGGGCACCCCGCGACCGATGGAGGGCAGCCAGCCCAGCTGCACCGCAAACAATAGCATGAGCAGGAGGCCAAGCCAGTATACGGGCATGGACACGCCAAGCTGTGCGAACAGCATGGTTACGGTATCGACCCACGAACCCTGACGGATAGCCGCCAGCACGCCAAGGGTGATGCCGATCACGCTGGCCAGCAAAAGGGCAACAACGGCCAACTCGATGGTGGCGCCGAGACGCCCCGCTATGATCTCGCTCACCGGCTGGTTCTGAAAGATCGACCGACCCATATCGCCCTGCAGCAGGGCGGCAAAATAGTTCCAGAGCCGAATATACCAGGGATCGTTCAGACCCAGCGAATTGCGCAGGTTGAGGATCGCCTCGGGCGTGGCGTCCTGACCCAGAAGCACAGCAGCCGGGTCACCCGGAATGATGAGCAACAGGCCAAAGGTCACCACAACCATGCCGATGGCCATTGGGATGAGCAGGAGAAGACGGCGGGCTATGTAGGCGAGCATGGCGACCTACCTCAGTTCGAGCGGAAGAGGGTCATCCCAGGATGACCTCATCGAGCTTGCGGGGATATTTGGTGAGGCTTTCGGGACCGGACGCGGTCACGAGGACCGTGTCGGCCAGCCGGAAGCCGCCAAGTCCGGGCACATAGAGCGCCGGTTCGGAGGAGCAGACCATGCCGGGCAGCAGGACGGTTTCGTCGCCGCCTTCCACCCACGGTGGCTCATGGAACATCACGCCCATGCCGTGGCCGACGCGATGCGGGCAAAACTGGAACACGCCCTGATCCCGGTAGAAATTGAGGGCGCGATCATCTGCGGAAGAACAGGTGGCACCGGGCTGGAGCCCTGCGGTGCCGATGCCCTGGGCTTCCTGGGACAGATTGTAAAACTTTGTCTGCTCGGCATTGGGCTCGCCGAGGATAAAGGTGCGCTCGCTTTCAGCCGCCCGTCCACCAACGCGGCAGCCGAGCGAGAGGATCATGCTTTCCCCGCGTTGTGGACGATGGGCTGTCGGCATGCCGTGCGGGAAGGCAGACCGCAGCCCCGAATAGACAAGACCGCCCGCGATCCCGGCGACATACATGATGTCCTCGTGCTCGTTCTGCATGATCTCGAGCGCGTGGCTGATGATGAAGTTCTCGATCTCGATCTCGGTCGGCATGGTATTGCCGGTGCGCAGCGACTCCGAGATCAACTCGGCCCCGGCATTGACCATGCTGTCAGAGATGCGGGCAGCCTCGCGGTGCAGCACAATTTCTTCGGGATATTTGATGTAGCGCTGGGTGGTGACAATCGAAGTGGCCGTCAGCCGTGCATTCGGGAAAGCGCGCTGGATCTGCGCGACGCGGCCATTGGACATGCCGAAGCTGTGCCCGATCGTGCCCTTGAGGTCACCCAGAGTACGGGCCAGCACGGCAAAGGCGGGATCGCGGCCCGGAAATTCGAAATAAACGACGAACTCTGCGCCATCATATTGCGAGCTGGCATGGTGCCGCTCAAGCTCAGGGATCAGCAGATAGGTCGTGGTCGCAGTCAGGACGACGGCAATCGGCCGCTCATTGGAGTAATGCGAGAAGCCGGTCGTGTAGACGACGTCGTCATTGGCATCCAGAATAAGGACGTCGATGCCCTGCTGGGACATTTTTGCGCGAATGTCGCGTTGTACCCGCGCGTAAAACTCGGCGCTGAGGCGCTGGTTGAAAGTCATGACGGTCGTCCTGCTCTGGAGCGTTGGGGGATGGGCCGGCGCCGGAGCGCCGACCCAAAGCCATTGGCTTAGTCGTTGAGGCCGATCAGGCCGCGCAGATTGCCGCGCGGCGTGGCCTGCACCTCGACGGGCAGGTCCTTGCTGTAGAACAGCTGGTAGCCCTGGGCCGAGACGATGTAGTAGGGCAGCTCTTCCGCGAGGATCGCAGCGGCCTTCTGGTAGGCAGCAGCACGGCCAGCCTGGTCGATGGTCGAACGGCCTTCCTGCAGCAGGGCGTCAACTTCCGGGTTGGAATAGCCACCCCAGTTGGTCGGGCCACCGGTCGAGAGCTGAGCGAACATCAGGCGATCGGGATCGACTATGTTGAGCCAGCCGAGCAGGGCGATCTGGTGCTTGCCCTGCTGGACATAGTTGGTCGAGAAGCTCGGCCAGTCGCTGATCTGGGCCACGGCCTTCACGCCAGCCATTTCGAACATGGCCTGCAGGAATTCCACGGTCTGGACGCGGTTGGTGTCTTCCGAGTGGGTCGACAGCACGACTTCTAGCGCCTTGCCATCCTTGTCGAGGTAGCCGTCACCGTTGGTGTCGCTCCATCCCAGCTCGTTGAACAGCGCGACAGCGCCTTCAACGTCGAAGGTCGGCTGCACGATGTCAGCCGAATAGGCCCAGGACGACGGCAGGATGATCGAGGTCGCAACTTCATCAACGCCCTGGAAGATGTCGTTGACGATGGTTTCCTGGTCGATCAGCATCGAGAAGGCCTGACGCATCTTCGGGTCGGCCAGCAGCGGGTCATTGGCGTTGAAGTTGACGTAGGTCACGCCAAGGCCAGCCATGATGACATTGCCGAAGCGGTCGTCATTCTTGAGGCGCTCGATATCCTGGGGGGGAAGCGGGGACTGGATGACATCCAGATCGCCGGCCTCGAAAGCCTGCGAACGGGCCGAGTTGTCGCCGATGATCTTGAGCGAGATCTTTTCGAAGGCCGGATCTGCGCCCCAGAAGTTCTCGTTCTTGACCAGGGTGATTTCGCTGCCGCGGTTCCAGCTTTCGAGCTTCATCGGGCCTGCGCCGACAGGGTTGAGCGCGATGTCGTGGCCAGCTTCGACCAGGGCCTTCGACACGATGCCGAGGTCGAGGTAGCTCAGGAGCGGCGCGTAAGGTGCGCTCAGGCTGAACTTGACGGTCTGCGCATCGACAGCCTCGATCGCGGTGATCGGGGTGTAGAGGGCACGCTGCGGAGCGTTGAAATCCGGGTCGAGCAGCGTGGTATAGGTGAACACCACGTCGTCAGCGGTCAGCGCGCTGCCGTCCGAGAACTTCAGGTCCGGGCGGAGCTTGAAGATAACGGTCTGCGGATCCGGGCTTTCCCAGCTCTCTGCGAGGTCCGGAACGGCCTCGAGATTGTTGGTGATGTGCACGAGGCCCGAATAGATCAGGTCATTGGTGCGCGAGGCCGTGGTGTCGCGCATCAGGCGCGGGTCCAGCGTGCCTGCGTCGACGTCCATGCCCACCACGAGGGTGGTCGTGTCCTGCGCCATGGCTGCATGCATCGGCATGAAGCTCAGGGCGACAATCGCACTGGTAGTGAGAAGAAACTTCTTCATTTTTGTTCCCTTCCTTGACATTATGCTGTCTCTCTCTCCGATCCTGGGCTCGCCTTTGCCTGGCGCAATTGTGCGAGCTTTGGGACTAGGATTGCCTCCAGCGCGCCAGGATCTGGCGCATGCCGGAATTCGAAGCACTGGACACTGGGCCGCACGAGCGTAGCCACGTGGTCTGCGCCCGAAGCAAAGACCACCGCGTCACAGGTTGAAAGGATATCGGCCAGGTCTGGCGCCGAGGACCAGGTGACCCGGATGTCTGAGACATGCGGGGCAAACTCGCGCACGCTGGGACGCATGATCGCAATATATTCCTGGAAATGGGTGACGGCCGCGACGCGGGAGCGCGGGTCGAGACCCGCAAGGGTCTGGCGAGTGCGCTGCGATGGCAGGAAACGGAGCCCCAGGATCGTTGCGCCCTTGACCGCGCTGCGGACCTCCGCCTCGCGATGGCCAAAGGTGATCACGAGATCGGCCTGCATGCAAAGCCGGTATTCCGGCCCGTCCGCCTGAAGGGACTCGAGGGTGACCAGATCAATCGTGTCGAGCGGGGACAGGACCGAGCGGATGTCGTCGACATAGTCGCGCCCCGGGCCTTCGAAGATGCAGACAAAGACCAGTTTGAGGCCAGTGTCCGGTCGGCGCATGTGCGCGCGGGCATTAATCATCGCAACGAGCGACATGGGCGGGACGCCCAGCATTTCTGCCTTGGCAATGATCGCGTCAATGTCGCGGCTCAGTGCGTTGATGGGCTGGTTGTCGTCGAGGGCCTTGCGCGGATCGCGCATGGTGAAAGCCCCGAGGCCGGGACGCATCTCCACGAGACCTTCATCCCGCAGCTGCTGGTAGACCTGGTTCACCGTCATCGGCGCCACGCCCAACTCGGCGGCGAGCTGGCGCACAGATGGCAGCCTGGTGCCGTACGGGGTGTCACTGAAGGACAGGACGTAGCTCAACAGGCCGTGCAGCTGCGTCCCGATCGGTACGGGTAGCGACTTGTCGATGCTGGACGGGTCGAAGGTGAACATGTGTTCTATCCGGTTGATACACTAACCGTACTCACGCGTTCGGCCCTGCGCAATAGGGTGTGGGGATTTTTCGCGCAGCTTGTGAATTAGCATCTTTTATGAGCATCATGTGCCGGGTTTATGGGCTTTCATGCGCCGCGCTGCCGATGCTACTGTGGCCCGCTACTGAAAATTGCCGGGGAAGGTGTACTAATGGAATATGTCAATCTTGGTCGGACGGGCCTCAAGATCTCAAAGCTGGGCCTCGGGTGCATGACTTTCGGCTCGCCGACCTGGGCGCCGTGGGTGCTCGACGAGGCTGCCTCTCGTCCGATTCTCGAGAAGGCCGTCGACCTCGGCATCAACTTCTTCGATCTGGCTGACATGTATTCGCTGGGCGCCTCCGAAGAGGTGGTCGGTCGCGTGCTTAAGGACGTCCCGCGCCACAAGCTCGTCTATGGCTCCAAGCTCTACAATCCCATGAGCGGTGATGTGAACGATCGCGGTCTCTCGCGGAAGCATATCTTCGATTCCATCGATGGCACGCTGAAGCGTCTCAACACCGACTATATCGACCTCTATTCCCTGCACCGTTTCGACTACGAAACGCCGCTCGAAGAGACCCTCGACGCGCTCAACGATGTCGTCCGTCAGGGCAAGGTCCGCTACCTCGGCGCCTCGTCCATGCACGCCTGGCAGTTCATGAAGGCAATCGGTATCCAGCGTGCCAATGGCTGGGCGCAGTTTGTCTGCATGCAGAACCACTACAACCTCATCTATCGTGAAGAAGAGCGCGAAATGCTGCCGCTCTGTATCTCTGAAGGCATCGGCATTACCCCGTGGTCGCCTCTGGCCCGTGGCCGGCTCGCAGCACGTCCCGAAGCTGACACCACCCGGTCCCAGACCGACAAGACGGCCCAGGCCCTCTATGATCGGACCAAGGATGCAGACGATGCGGTCATCGCCGCAGTGCGGGCCGTGGCGGAACGTCATGGCCGCCCCGCAGCGCAGATCGCCTATGCTTATGTCGCGCGCCGCCCGGGCATTTCCGCCCCGATCGTCGGCATTTCCAAACTGCATCAATTCGACGACGCGATCGCTTCGCTCGACGTCAAGCTGACCCCGGAAGACATCGCCCAGCTCGAGGCTCCCTATGAGCCGAAGCGCGTTGCCGGCCACGTCTGAGGAAACCGCAATGAAGATCGGCAAGGAACTCGCTGAACTCACTGCTGGCATCGATGCGCTCTATCGCTCAATGCAGAGCAGTGATGGCTTTCTCAACAAGGAAGGCCTGGTCCCGGTCGCTATGGCAGAGGTGTTCCCGCTGCCATTGGCCAGCTACGACGATGCCCGCGAAAAGCTGCACGCGCTCGCGGCGCGCCTGCCCGCAGAGGCGGAGAGCCCACTCCGGGCGGACTATGTTGCGGAGATGATCGACTCGCTCCTGGCCCTACTTGACACGTTTGACGGCACGCCAATCTCATTTGCAGATCGCGTCGCCCGCCAGATCCGCGTGCCGCAAACCCTTGTTCCGGATGCAGAAATCGAATGCTATCGCACGACGATCCGCGAAAAGCTGGATGAGCTCGGCTATACGGGCGGTACGCTCGCCGAGGATTTTGAGCGCTACGAAGCGCAGGCTCGCGTTCCCACGGACGAAGTGCTCTCGGTTCTCAACGAGTTGATCGCCGAGGCCCGCACCCGAGTCACCGCCACCATGTATCCCTATGATCATGAAGGCATGACCCCGGAAGGTGTCACCGCGGTCCCGTTCTCGGCCTATTGCGACTATCCCACGCGAAAAGTGCTGCTGAACCTCGACTTTCCCTACACGCGTTTCTCACTGAAACACCTCGCGACGCATGAAGTGTTCCCCGGGCACCTGGTGCACATGAACATCCGCGAGAACCGCGTGGCCGATGGTACAATGCCGCTCGATGGCGCGCAGGTGGTGACCAGTTCAGCGAGCTCCGCCCTCTTTGAAGGCATTGCTGACAATGGCATGGAGTTTCTCGACTGGATCAGTGGTCCGGAAGACGAGCTTGGCGTTGCGCTACAGCGCCTGCGGAGCGCCATGCGGTGCAATGCCGCCTGGATGATGCATGCTCAGGGGATGTCGCTGGACGAAATCGTCCCGATTGTCGCCGACAAGACCCTGCAGGACCCGGTGACCATGCGCTCGCGCCTGGCCTTCCTCAGCCACAACCTCCGCGCGCCCTTCGTCTATGCCTATTACGGTGGCGACATGGCGGTGAACGCGGTGTGGAAGACGGTCAAGCCCGAGCAGCGCAAAGCCTTCTGGGAATACCTCTACAACAACATGCACACGCCGGCGACGCTGGCCAAATACTGGCAGCCGAACTAGGCCTGCCAAACATGTGGGGTCCTGCGGCGTTATCGCCGCGGGACCCAGTCCCCGAACTCATCCTGCAGATTTTAGGCGGTGGGTGCGGCCCTTTGGGACCGGGCGACTTCAAGGGCACTCATCAGCTCATCAATATGGCCCGGTTTGGTGACGACCGGTATCTCGCTGAAGCGGTCCGGCACGTCCTCGGCGGAGTAGCCGCTGAAAAACACGACAGAAACCGACTTTTCGCGGAGGCGTTCAACGAGCGGGAAGGCCGAGCCGTCCAAGAGGCGGATGTCAACGATTGCCGCGTTCAGGCCTGCGTCGGACAGCTCATCGAGTAGGGCAATGCCATCAGCCGCGCGCGCCACTATGCCAAGCACGCGCACGCCCAAGGCTTCCAGATCCGCAGCCAGGCCACTCGCCAGCAGGTATTCGTCTTCACAAATCAGGATTCGGACGTCTTCAACCGAGGACAACACAGCCACCGCAAACCGGACGATTCGGTACCCACCATATCGCTCTGGGAAATTATCGCGCTAACATAGGTTAATCAGGGGGGCGGATAGTTCGAGCCCGCGACGCTCAACCCGCACATTCCCATTCCATCGGTGTCAGATCGCCATAAAAATTTGATCAGCGGGGCAACCTTATGGTTTCTCGCGCTTTATATCCCATGCAGTTGGCCCATCTTGCGATGGACGCGATGTGTCTTTGGCCGGCTGTTCACCGAAACGAATTCCCCAGTTCAGAACATGCCGCGACCGATCGACGCCAGTGTCAGAAAAAATATTGCGCTGCCAATCCAGAGTGCGCCCGCAAGCAGGGCGAAACCTTCGATAAAGTCTGCGTCGGAGTCATGATCGTGCATTTTAGCCTCGCTGCCCATTGGTGCAGTAACGCCCAGACCTCATTGAAGTTCACTGCGAAATTCCGGACCTGCGAAAGATTTTAGGAGCTGGTGCAATTGCCTCCGGTGAACTATGAGCGCAGTGTTCAGGGCGATCAGCTAGTTAGGTAGAAATGCTCACGCAGCCACAGGCGCAGCCCGGTAGTAACCCTTCGGTGGATGATCATACCGCCTATCTATTGGCGGCAATCGTTGACAGTTCGTTCGACGCGATCATCAGCAAAAACCTCGATAGTATCATCCAGACCTGGAATGCCGCGGCCGCGCGGATGTTTGGCTATACTGCAGATGAGGCAGTCGGGAAGTCGGTGGTCATGCTGATACCGCCCCATTTGCAAAGCGAAGAGGCCGATATCATCGAGCGGATCCGCAAGGGGGAGCGGGTCGAGAGTTTCGAAACGGTCCGGCTCCGCAAGGACGGCTCCAAGATCGATGTTTCCCTGACCATTTCCCCGATCCGGCATGCCGATGGGAACATCGTTGGGGCCTCGAAAATCGCCCGGGACATCACCCAGACCAGGGAAGCTGAGCGGAGAATTCGCCTTTTACTTCAAGAGGTTAATCATCGCGTCAAGAACCAGTACGCGGTGATCCTGTCCATCATTCGCGAGACAAGCAACCGCTCGCAGTCTCCCGAGCATTTCGAGCGGCAGCTGCGCGACCGCATTCTCGCCCTGGCCCGCTCTCAGGACCTGCTGGTCAACACCGGCTGGAATGGCGCAAGCCTGGCCGAATTGATCGAGCAACAGCTCGGTGCCTTCGGCAATGAGCACAAGGTGGTCACCACCGGCCCGTCAGTGACGTTGAATTCCAATGCGGTTCAACACCTTGGCATGGCCATGCACGAACTGGGGACCAATTCCGTCAAGTATGGCGTGCTCGGCAGCGGGCAGGGGCAGATCGTGATCGAGTGGGAAATCTCGCACAGGGATGGCGAGGATTTCGTCGAATTGACCTGGAACGAGAGCACGGGTGGTGAGATTTCTCCTGTAAATCCGACGGTCAGGCGTGGTTTTGGGTCGGTAGTCCTGGAGCGCGCGGTGCCGTTTTCACTCAGGGGCGAGGCTCATGTCGAACGCGGCAGCGACTTCATACGCTGGACCCTTGTTGCGCCGCTGAGCGAACTGGTCTCCTTCCGCACCTCTCCCGCGCTGCTGCAGGCGTGAAGAAGCGCCCGTAGATCCAAATCGTCAGAGCTGGTCGTTGTAACGATCCTTGGTCTCTCCGACCGTCCGGGTCAGCTGCGAGAAGCTGCTGGTGTCATCCGACCCCTGGCTGTTGGCCTGTCGGAGCAGGCGGATCGGGAAGGCGATGGCGTCGCGATTGGCCGGCGACAGTTCTTCGACGGCCCGATCATCACCGACGACCAGCTGCTCGGATGTCGCGAGCGCCTTGTCGATCTCTTCTGTCGTCAAAATTCCCTTTGAAACCAGGGTCTTGTTGATCGATGCGATGGCCATGAGCAGGCCTTCGAGCTGAAGATTTGCGGTATTCATCCTGATCTCCTCCACTTCAAGAAAATGATCCTAACCGATTTTCGTTGCGCGGGGATAAGCCCAGTCCGCACTCTTCCAGACGGTTAAGGTGCTGATCGGCTTGCGGTTTGTGACAAGGGATGGGCCCTCGAACTCCCACGGGTCATAGAAAACCTTGGTGTCGGCATCGTAGAGCATGAAGTGGTCGTCGTGGACATGCATGACGGCAAGGCCATGGACCTCGTCCCAGCTCTCGACCTCCTGCCGCGCGCCAAACTGCCAGCCGTAAAGAGGCAGGATGCGGATAATGTCCTCCCAGTTCGAGCGGCGTAACTCTCCGTTTTTCCAGCCGAAATGGCTTTCGATCTCGGCAAGCGGCTTGCCGGTGAGTATCTGCAGGACGCTTGCGCCACAGCCGTCCTCAAGGGGACGCTGGGTGATGAAGGGAAGGCGGATCTGGTTGGGGCGGGGCGTTGTCATGGTCTTCGTTCTGCTCTTGAACGGTTAGCATTTCGCGGGACTTTGCTAACAGACTGTTAGCATTGACAGCACCCGGGTGCGAAAAGCGACTGCGGACAATTCCCGGGGCGCGGCCTTGCCCCAACTTCGCTTGATTTCTCCGCCCCCTTGGCATTGATAGAAGCCAAGGGGTTCTGGGAGGGACAGCATGTTTGCTGGTTTTGGCGCTGCACGGAAATGGGCTGCCGCAATGGCAGTGGGCCTCGCGATGATCGGGTCGGCCTCGGGGCAGTCCAAGATTAGCCTCCTCGAAAATATCGACCTTCCCGGTTTTGATTATTCGATCATCAAGAACACTGATCTCGACGCCTGTCGGGCCGAGTGCGTGGACGACAACATCTGCCGCGCCTTCACCTTCAACGACAAGTCCAAATGGTGCTTCCTCAAGGGCGATACGGCCGAGGAAGTGGCGTTCACCGGCGCAATTTCGGGCCGCATAACCCGCGCTCCGAGCCCCGCTGCAACCGAGGAAGAGCGGCTGGCCGAGCTGCCATTCCCGGCCCAGTCTCTGGTGGAACAGGCCAAGCGCTTTGCCCGGAACTTGCCCGAGACCGATACGCCGCCCAAGGGGGCGGTCTATGGCGCGCTGGTGGGCGCGGGCAATGAGGCGGCGGCTGTGGAGGATTATGCCTCGGCCATCGTCGCTTTCCGACAGGCGCTGGCGATCAATGCCAATGATCCGGCCATCTGGCAGGCGCTGGCGGAAGCCGGGCTGCGCCGCGCCGATGCGGTCAAGGGTCTGGAAGAGGGCGACAACAGCGCCGAACTGGCGCAGATGTCGACGGCAGCGGCGATCAATGCCTTCTTGCGCTCGGCCGGCACGGACAATCGCGCATTGGCCCTGCGCGCTCTGGCCAATGGCATTGAATATCGGCAGATGTGGCGCGAGGCGATCGCGGCCTATCGCCTGAGCCTCGAACTGATGCCGGACACGGCGCTCGAAGACTATGTCGCCAGCGTCGTGGCCATTCATGGTTTCCGCATTACCGACCATGTCGTTGATGCCGAGCCGGCAGCGCCACGGGTGTGTGCGGTTTTCTCAAATCCGCTCGGCAGCACCGACCTTTCGGCCTTTGTGTCGGTCGCCAATGCGCCGCAGGCCTCGGTCGAAACCGAGCATGAGCAGATCTGTATCGAGGGGCTTCAGCACGGCAATCGCTACTCGATCAAATTCCGCGCCGGTCTTGCCTCGGCTGATGGCGAGGAACTGGGCAAGGATGTCGAGCTCAGCGTCTATATTCCGGATCGCACGCCCTTCGTTGGTTTTGCCAATAATGCCTATGTGATGCCGGCCGGGCTGGGTGGCGGTCTGCCGATCACCTCGGTCAATGCCGAAACGGCCGAGATTGAGATTTATCGCGTGGGCGACCGCTCGATTGCCATGGCGGTGCGAGATGGCATTTTCCAGAATGGTCTTTCGCCTTATGGCGCCGAGGATATTGCCGATCGGTTGGGCGAGGCGATCTGGAGCGGCGAGGTCGATCTGGCGCAGGGGGATTCCAACGCGCTGGTGACGACCGCCATCCCGGTGGCCGATGTGCTCGGGGAGATCACTGCGGGCGCTTATGTCGTGACCGCACGGGTGAAGGGCGAGGAGAATGACAGCTATTGGTCCGATCTCGCCACGCAATGGTTCATCGTCACCGATCTCGGGCTGACCACCATTGCCGGCGATGATGGCGTCCATGCCTTTGTGCGCGGGCTGACTTCGGCCGAGCCGGTTGCAGGCGCGAAAGTTCGGCTTGTTGCGGTGAACAATGAAATCCTGGGCGAAGCAATTAGTGATGCCGATGGCCAAGCGGTGTTTGCGCCGGGTCTTGCCCGCGGGCAGGGTGGTCGCGCGCCGCAATTGCTGGTGGCCGAGACCGACGACGGCGACTATGCCTTCCTCAATCTGTCGCGGCCTGCCTTTGATCTGACCGATCGGGGCGTCGAGGGGCGGCCATCGCCCGGACCGCTCGATCTCTTCGCCACCACCGAGCGCGGAGTCTATCGCCCCGGTGAGACGGTTTTCCTGACCGCGCTGTTGCGCGACGAACGCGCCAATGCCGTGACCGGCCTGCCGCTGACCCTTGAGGTCGAGCGGCCTGATGGGGTGACGGCGAGCAGCCAGGTGCTGCGCGACGAAGGGGCGGGCGGGTATTTTGTGGCCCTGCCGATGGCGGCCGAAGCCATGCGCGGCTCGTGGACGCTGCGGATGTATTCGGACCCCAATGCCGAGGCGCTGGCGCGCACGAGTTTCCTGGTTGAGGACTTTGAGCCTGAGCGACTGGCATTTGAGATCAAGCCCGTTGAAGAGGGGCCGTTCAAGGCTGGCGAGGTCAATGAGATCGCGGTCGCGGCCAAATATCTCTATGGGGCCACGGCGCCCGACCTCCGGGTGGAAGCTGACGCTGTCATTCGGCCTCGCTCAAGTCTGCCGGATTTCCCCGGCTACAGCTTTGGTCGTCTCGATGATTCCATTGAAACCAGCCGCGAGCCGCACGGCCTGGTTGGCGTCACCGACGAAGCGGGCAATGTCATTGCCGCGGTGACCCTGCCGGAGGCGCAGGTGACGACAAAGCCGCTCGAAGCGCAGATTCTGCTGCGGCTGATCGATACCAGCGGGCGCTCGGTGGAACGCGCGATCACACGGCCCGTGCTGGCCGATGGTCTGCGGCTCGGCATCAAGCCGGTGTTCAGCGACGCCACGGGTCTTGGCGAGGGCAGCAAGGCCGAGTTCGAGATCATCGCCGTCTCGCCCGAGGGTGAGGCCGTGGCCGAGAACGGGATCAGCTGGCGGCTGTCGCGCATCGAGACCAATTATCAGTGGTATCGCAGCGGCAGCACCTGGAACTGGGAGGCCATTACCACGACGCGTGAAGTGGCCAATGGCACGACCGCGACCAGCGACGGCAAGCCGGCGATTGTCGGGGATGTGGTCGACTGGGGCCGCTATCGGCTGGAGGTGGAAACCACTGGCGCCGACGCCACCTCGTCGAGCTATGAATTCTACGCCGGCTATTATTATGCCGATGCCGGATCGGACACGCCCGACACGCTGCAGGTGGCGCTGGACAAGCCGGCCTATCGGGTAGGCGACACGGCCAATCTCAAGCTCGATCCGCAATTTGCCGGCACAGCGCTGGTGATGGTGATCGACAATCGCGTCATCGACATGCAGGCGGTGGAGGTGCCCGAAGGGGGCACCACCGTGCCGCTTACAGTGACCGAGGAATGGGGACCGGGCGCCTATGTGACGGCTATTCTCTATCGCCCTGCTGATGCCGCGGAAAAGCGGATGCCGGCGCGCGCGCTGGGTCTCGCCTTCGCCGATGTGGACCCGGGCGAGCGCAAGCTCGATGTGGCGCTGACCGCGCCGGAGGTGACGCTGCCGCGCGAGAGTTTCACCGTCGAGGTGGAACTGGGCAATGTGGCGCCGGGTGAGACGGCCTATGTCGCGGTGGCTGCGGTCGAT
Organism: Devosia sp. SD17-2; assembly: GCF_029201565.1. Classification (GTDB taxonomy): domain Bacteria; phylum Pseudomonadota; class Alphaproteobacteria; order Rhizobiales; family Devosiaceae; genus Devosia. The sequence continues at coordinate 2,997,142 of NZ_CP104002.1, read as the reverse complement.
CTCGGCATTCTCAACCTCACCAATTTCAAGGTGCCGGCGCCGGATGACTATTACTTCGGCCAGCGCCAGCTGGGGATGGATATCCGCGATCTCTATGGCGCGCTGATCGACCCCAATCAGGGCATGGCGGGCGCATTGCGCTCGGGCGGTGACGGCGAGGCTGCGCGCCTCGGTACGCCGCCGCCGATCACCGTGCTGGTGGCCCAGCATTCGGGCATTGTCACTGTCGACGAAGACGGCAAGGCCAGCGTTGAATTCGACATGCCGGACTTTACCGGCACGGTGCGGATCATGGCCATGGCCTGGACGGACACAGCGGTGGGACATGCTTCGGCTGACGTGATCGTGCGCGACCCGGTGGTGGTGACGCTGAGCCCGCCGCGCTTCCTGCGCGTGGGGGACGAGTCGCGGCTTCTGGTCGAGATCAACAATATCGGCGGCGCGGCCGGTAGCTATGGGGTGAGCCTTTCCACGGGCGAGAGGATTTCGACGCCATCCGAAAGCACCGAGATGGAGCTGGGCGAGGGCGAGAGGACCGCGCTCGATCTCCGGCTCAATGGCATGCAGATCGGCGATTGGCCTGTGATGCTGACCATTACCGGGCCGGGCGGGCTGGAGCAGACCAAGGAGCTTTTGCTGGGTGTGCGGCCGGTGAGTGCGCCGGTTACGACAACCCGGCTCATGCCGATCGGATCGGGCCAGCGGATCGGGCTTGGGGCGGAAAGCTTTGAGGGACTTCTGGCCCACACCGGCACGATGACCCTTGCCGTGGGGCCGCTGGCGCGGCTCGATGTGCCGGGTCTGCTGATGTCGCTCGACCGCTATCCCTATGGCTGCGCCGAGCAGGTGACGAGCCGGGCGCTGCCGCTGCTCTACCTCAATGACGTCGCGAGCCTGATCGGCATTGCCGGGGACGACAAGCTCAACCAGGTGGTGACCGACGCGATCACCAACATCCTGGCCAAGCAGACCTCAGCCGGTGGATTCGGGCTCTGGGGCCCCTATGACGGTGGCGATCTCTGGCTCGACAGCTTTGTCACCGACTTCCTGCTGCGGGCCAAGGCCAATGGCTACTCGGTTCCGGAGCAGGCGATGAGCATGGCGCTAGATAACCTCTCCAACCAGCTCTCCTATGCGGCCGATTTTGAGGATGGCGGCGAGGACGTGGCCTATGCGCTCTATGATCTGGCGCGCGCAGGCCGGGTGGCGATGGGCGATCTGCGATACTATTTCGAGGCGCGGCTCGACGCTTTCGCAACCCCGTTGGCCAAGGCGCAGGTGGGTGCGGCGCTGGCCCTTTACGGCGACAGCACGCGTGCCAATAGGGCATTTGCCGCAGCGGTGGAGAGCTTTGGGAAGGCCGAGAACACACGGCGCTACCGGCTCGACTATGGCTCAAAGCTGCGGGATACGGCCGGGGTGATCGCGCTGGCGGCTGAGTTCAAGGCCGAGGGCGTGGACCTTCTGACCCTCACTAACCAGCTGGCGAAAATGCTGGACCGGGCCCGCTACACTTCCACGCAGGAAGAAAGCTGGACGCTGCTGGCGGCAGCGGCGTTGGGGCAGAGCACGGCCGATGGCTCGATCTCGATCAATGGCGAGGCGCTGACCGGTCAGGTCTATCGCCGGTTCGAAGAGGCCGGATTTGACGGGATCGAGATCGTCAATGAGGGCGCGACGCACAGCGAGGTCAAGGTGACGGTGACGGGTTATCCGGCAACGCCGCCCGAAGCCTCGAGCAATGGCTTTGTCATCGAGCGGAGCTATTTCCTGCCCGATGGCTCGCCGGTCGATCCTGAGGCCGGGGCCATGACGCAGAACGATCGTCTCGTGGTGGTGATTACAGTGCGGCCGACCGAATTTGGGTCGGGCCAATATGTGATCGCCGATCCGCTGCCGGCAGGTTTTGAGATCGAGAACCCGAACCTTTCGGCGGCGGCCGGGGTGACCGAGTTCAGCTGGCTCAGCGTCAACACGCCGACCCATGTGGAATCGCGCACCGACCAGTTCGTCGCCGCATTCCGCTACTATTCGGAGGTCGAGAAAATCTCGACCGCCTATATGGTGCGGGCGGTGTCGCCGGGCACATTCGTGCTGCCGGGCGCCAGCGTTGAGGACATGTATCGTCCCCAGCTGCGGGCCAACACGGCCTCTGGCTCGGTCGAGGTGACTGCAGCCGGGCGATGAGCGAGACGACGCCCATTTCCGGGACAAAGCCGCGCCGCTGGGTGGCGCGGCTGACGCTGCTTGGCTTCGTGCTGTTCACGCTCGGCGTGGCCGGGGTGATCCAGATGACGGCCTGGGTGACGACGATCCGGGCGGAACTGCCGGCGACGCCGGTGCTCGCCGAGTTGCCAGTGTCGGTGGCGGTGGTGGATCGGAATGGGGCGCTGTTGCGGCCGTTCACGACGGGCGATGGGCGCTGGCGCTTGCCGGTGCGCAAGGCGGAGGTCGATCCGCGCTTTATCGACATGCTGATCGCCTATGAGGATCGCGGCTTTGAGGGGCACGAAGGTATTGCCTGGAACTCGATGGCGCGCGCGGCGCTGCAGTTTGTCGGGGCCGGGGGCAGGGTCGTGTCCGGCGGCTCGACGCTGACCATGCAGGTGGCTCGGCTGATCGAGGGGCAGCCGACGCGAAACGCCTGGGGCAAGCTGCGCCAGATGGTCCATGCCGACCGGCTCGAGGATGAGCTGGGCAAGGACGATATTCTCGATCTCTACCTGACGCTGGCGCCCTATGGCGGCAATATCGAAGGCATTCGCGCGGCAAGTCTCGCCTATTTCGGCAAGGAGCCGACGCGGCTAACCACGGCCGAGGCGGCGCTGCTGGTGGCCCTGCCGCAATCGCCCGAAGCGCGGCGGCCGGATCGCGACCCGCAAGCGGCACGGCGCAGCCGGGACATGGTGCTCGACCGGCTGGTGGCGACCGATGCGATCGCCGCCGAGGAAGCGCGGGCGGCAAAGCTCGAGCCGATCCCCACAGGCCGAAAGCAGTTTCCGATGCTGGCCGCCCACAGCGCCCATGAGGCGCGAAAGGCGCAGCCGGGAGCGCGTACCATCGCGCTGACCGTCGAAAAGCGCCTGCAGGAGGCATTGGAGCGGCTCGCTGCGGCGCGGGCGCGGATGATCGACCCAAAAGTGTCGGTGGCGATCCTTGCGGCCGATATGGAGAGCGGGGAGATCCTTGCCTCGGTGGGATCGGCGGGGCTCCTCTCGACCGAGAGCGCCGGCTTTGTGGATATGACCACGGCGATCCGCTCGCCGGGATCGACGCTGAAACCACTGATCTATGGGCTGGGGTTCGAGCTCGGCCTCGCCCATCCGCAGAGCCTGATCGAGGACCGCACGACCGCCTTCGGGGGCTATGTGCCGGTCAATTTCGACGGGTTCAATCGCGGCACGGTGACGATCCATGATGCGCTGACGCAGTCGCTCAACATTCCGGCGGTGGTGGTGCTCGATGCCGTGGGGCCGGCGCGGCTGGTGTCGCGATTGCGGCGGGCCCATGCCGATGCGCGGTTGCCGGTCAACACGGCCCCCAGCCTGGCCGTGGGGCTGGGCGGGGTGGGCATCAGCCTGCGTGATCTTGTCGGGCTCTATGCTGCCATTGGGCGAGGGGGCATGCCTGTCGTGCTGCGCGATGGCATTGACAAGCCCAAGCCGGAGAGCAATGGCGTATCGGCGCCGGTGCTCGACCGCGTGGCGGCCTGGTATGTCGCCGATATTCTGGCCGACGTGCCGCCGCCGCTCAATGGCACGCCGGGGCGCGTCGCCTACAAGACCGGCACGTCCTATGGCTATCGCGATGCCTGGGCGATCGGATTTGATGGCAAGACGGTAATCGGTGTCTGGGTGGGCCGGCCTGATGGGGCGCCGGTGCCGGGGCTGTCCGGTATTACCGGGGCCGCGCCGGTATTGTTTGAGGCTTTCGACCGGCTGGGCAGTCGTCGCGCGCCGCTGGCCAAGGCTCCGCCGGGCGTGCTGTTCGCGTCCAATACTGAGCTTCCCGAGCCGCTGCGGCGCTTCCGGCATCCCAATGATAATCTCGTGGCGCGGGTCGCCTCGCCGGAAATCGCCTTTCCGGGCGATGGGGTGGATGTCGATCTGGGACTGCGGGAGGGGACGGAAGCGGCGCTGACGGTAAAGGTGCGCAATGGCGTGCCGCCGTTTACGTTTTTCGCCAATGGCGCGCCATTCGGCCGGCCACGCTTTGCCCGCGAGGATATCTGGCAACCCGATGGGCCGGGGACGGTGACGCTGTCCGTGGTGGACGCCGAGGGGCGGGGGGACAGTGTGACGGTGTTTTTGAACTGAGGGGTTTTGGGGTGGAGGTACCCCCACCTCAGCGCCGCTACGGCCTTACGGCCTAGCTTTGCTTCGCCATTCGAGCACAGCTCTCATGGCCTTCTCGGCTATGATCGCTCCACTGGAGCGATCATCCCTCCGGTCGCCTCGAAGCCCCTGACAAGGGGGAGGGAGGCGCAGGAGCTGAGGGTTCGGGGCTGAGACTGGGCGCGTAGACGCGCATCTCTCTCGAAGTCGCCGTCATTGCCCGGCTTGTGTGGAGGATCTGTGCTTTAGTGGTGGCATCAGCCGGGTTGCGCATCCCGGCTGATGCAGTCAGGAGGCCGTTTTGTCCGGCTGGTTTGTCACAGCCGAGGACGAGCAAGGCCCTGTCTGCTCCCTTTGACCCCGAACGGTTGATCGGGCTGTTGCCCGCACCACAAGCCTGGGAGCAAGGTCATGATACACGACACCCTCTTCGTTGGCATCGACGTTTCCAAGACGCATCTGGACGTTCATACCCATCCCGCTGGCAAATCCTGGCGTTGCAGCACTGGACCGGAGGCGCTCGCCGAGCTGACGCAGCGCCTGGCCAGACTGGGGCCGTTGGCCATCGGGCTCGAAGCCTCGGGAGGCTATGAAGCCCGCGTGGCCGAGAGCCTGCATGCCGCTGGCCTTGAAGTGCATGTTCTAGCCCCGGCGCGGATCCGCAGTTACGCGCGGGGTATCGGCCAATTGGCCAAAACCGACAAGATCGATGCCGCTCTGATCGCGCGTTATCTGCAGGCCGTGCGCGCCAGCTTGACCCCTTATGTGTCTGATCCGATCCGACAAAGGCTGAGCGCGTTCACAGCCCATCGGCGGCGGATCGTTGCGGAAAAGAGCGGCCTTGTCAGTCAGCTCGATACCATCGACGAGCCGCTTGTGCGCAGCCTGATCGAGGAGCGTCTGGCGGCCATCGCCCTGGAGATCAAACGCATCGAAGCGGCCATCACTGCCCTTCTCGCCGACAATCGCCAGCTCCAGCAGCGCCAGGCGCGGCTGCGGCAGGTGACCGGCGTCGGTCCGGTTCTGGCGATCGCCTTACTGGCCGACATGCCCGAGCTCGGCAAGGTCTCCGCCAAGGTGGCCGCAGCACTCATCGGCGTTGCCCCTTATGCCCGCCAATCGGGCGCATCGGATCGCAACGGCCGCTGTCTTGGCGGACGAAAACATCTGCGCGATATCGCCTACATGGCCGTGCTCAGCGCCATCAAGGTGAAAGACCCCGTTCTCGGCGGCTTCTATCAAAGACTGCGCCTGCGCGGAAAACCCTTCAAACTCGCCATGATCGCAACGGTGAGAAAACTCATCACAATCCTCAACGCCATCGCCCGACAGGAACCGGCATTCCAACAGTGATGTCCACGGTTGCTTGTCCGGGCAATCCAGTTTGTGGCTGGGTGGACCACCCGGACGAGCCGGGTGATGACGATGGTGGAGGGATTTTGCCCCCCACACACCCAAAGAAATCACGCGCCGGTGACGCGCCAGATGACGTCGCCGACGTCGTCGGCCATGAGCACGGAGCCGTCAGCGGCGTGGGCGACGCCGACGGGGCGGCCGTAGGAGTGGCTCTCGTCGGGCGAGAGGAATCCGGTGAGGATGTCGCGCGGCATGCCGACCGGCTTGCCGTTCTCGAACGCGACGAAGGTCAGCTTGTAGCCCGAGAGCTTGCTGCGGTTCCACGAGCCGTGCTGGCCGATGGCCATGCCGGCAGGATAGCCGGGCAGGGCGCCTTCGGGCAGCCAGCAGAGGCCGAGCGAAGCGGTGTGGCCACCAAGCGCGAAATCGGGCTGCAGGGCGACGGCAACCTTGCCTGCGTCCTGGGGCACGCGCTCGTCGATGGTGCGGTCCCAGTAGCAATAGGGCCAGCCGTAAAAGCCGCCGTCGACGACGGAAGTGAGGTAATCTGGCGGAGTTTCGTCGCCGAGACCGTCGCGCTCATTGACCACGGTGTGCAGCGTCTGGGTGGTGGGCTCCCAGGCCATGCCGACCGGATTGCGCAGGCCGCCGGCAAAGAGGCGGTGCGTACCAGCCGCGATGTCATATTCAAAGATGCAGGCGCGGTCGATCTCGGCTTCCATGCCGGCATCGCCGATATTGCTGAGCGAGCCCACGGCGACATAAATCTTGGTGCCGTCCTTGTTGGCAATGAGATTGCGCGTCCAGTGGCCGCCCGGCTTCATGCTCATCAGCTTGCGGCCCTGAGCGGTGATTTTGGTCTGGCCCAGCTCATAGGGGAAGGCCAGGAGGGCATCGCTGGCGCCGACATAGAGCGTGTCGTTGAGGAACACCATGCCATAGGGCTGTCGCACGTTTTCGAGGAGGACGTGGCGCACTTCGGCGACCCCGTCACCATCGGCATCGCGCAGCAGGATGATGCGATTGGGGCTTTCGCCCGAGGCGCGCGCGCGCTTCATCGTCGCTGTCATGGCATGGTCGAACACCGTCTTGGGATTGCCCGACTCGCCCATGGATTCGGCCACGAGAACATCGCCGTTCGGGAGGATATACACCTGGCGCGGATGGGTGAGGCCAGTGGCAAAGGCGTTGACCCTAAGGCCCGGTGCTGCGACCGGCGTGCGTCGGTTTTCCCAGCCCTTGGCGGTCGGCATCTTGAGCGTCGGGATGGCGCCCTGCGGCTTGGGGCCGGGAATAGTGGGCTTGAGGCCATAGGCGGGCGGGCGCGGACCATCGCTCGAATGGCGAATGGCGACGGCCACGGAACCGACTAGAGCGACAAAACGGGCGAAAACGGCGCTAGCATCCATCGGTGATCACTGCTCGCAAAATCGGGAAAGCCGCAATCTAGCGACAATATCGATTTCCGGCCAGAGGTTGAGCGCCAGAAGTATGATTTATTCGGGGAATTGGGTGTGGTCGCAGGAGTTTATGGGGCGGGGCTCCCGTACCCCCCTTCCCTCGGTCCCTCCCCACAAGGGGGAGGGAGACGCAGGCGGCGATGGGCTTTTGCACACGGGGGATCTTTGGCGCCTACTGAGCGCAGTTCCATCGTCATCACCCGGATGGTCCGGGTGATCCATTCACGCATGGGCGAAGGTGGATTGCCCGAACAAGTCGGGCAATGACGGCGGTGCGTTGGGCGGGGGGAGTGGATATAAAAAACCCAAAGGCGCCGTGGGGCGCCTTTGGGTTGAGTGCTGGGCTGCCTTACGCATTAGCTCCAGAGCTGGGCCCACTGGGCGTGAGCGACGGCGATGAGTTCGACGCCATCGCCATTGCCGAAGGCCAGGGCGCGGTTTTCTTCGCTGTAGGCGAAGGACATGAGCAGGTCCGCGCGGCCGGCGCCATTGGCGATCTGGTCCTGCCAGAAGGCGATACCCTCGGCTTCGCCGTCGCGGCCAAGAACGTTCTTGTAGAGGATGGAGACGAATTCATCGTCGCCCAGGGTTTCGGGCGTGCCGAACCGGTCGGCGAATTCCGGGCTGTCGATGAGGCTGAGCGCCATGCGGTCGAGATCGGTGCCGTTGGAAAGGGCGGAGAACCAGAAGTCGAGGCCACCAGCGTCGAGGTCGCGACCGAGGCCGGCGCGATAGAGCAGGGTGATTTCGTCGACGAACTGGCGTTCGCCCAGCTCGGCGATCGGGCCGACCAGCGAGAAGATGCCGTCCTTGATGGCGAGGATTTCGACGCCGCTGAGGGCGACGCTGCCGCCGTCATAGACGATGTTCATCACGCCGTTCGGGTCGCCCGAAATTTTCAGGGCCTTCAGCGAGAGGTCAAGGGCGAGCGTATCTGTGCCAGCGCCGCCGCGCACCTCATTGCGGCCGAAGCCGGGAATGAAGATGTCGTTGTGCTCGCCGCCGATGAGGATGTCATTGCCGGCCTGCGTCGGGGCGCTGGGCAGGGTGACGGTGAGAAAATCGCGAATGTTGAGGCCGATCAGCGAGAGTTCCTGGCCGAGGCTGTCGCCGACGAGGAGATTGCGACCGGCGCCGCCATTGAGCGTATCGTTGCCCGCACCACCGACGAGGACACTGTCGGCGCCGTTGCCGATGATCATGTCGTTGCCGCGACCGCCGATGGCGTTTTCGATGAGGGCCAGCGGATTGTTTTCGTGCAGCAGGGCGACGGCGACATTGCCGGGGGCCGACTGGCCATTGCCCAGATGGGCACGCTGGTTGTTGCCGAAGCTCGACCAGCCGCCGGGTGTCAGATCGATGCGCAGATCGGTGGAATATTGCGAAAAATCAAAGGTGTCGCGGCCGCCGCCATCCCAGATGGCTTCAAAGACCTTGTTGGAGCCGGGCGCGCCCTGGCCGACGCCGTTGATGAATTTTTCGCCGGTGGTTTCGCTCCAGCGATAGACTGTGTCGGTCGCGCGAGTGCTGTAATTGGCGCCGTAGAGATATTGCATGGCGGCGATGTCGCGCACCATCGGGGATTGGGCGTAGCCAAAGGTCTCGTTGGTGTAGCCGACCGAGATCGACTGCCCTTCAAACGAGCGGTAGCTCATGATCGTGTGCGCCATGGCGTCGATGGCCGTCGCTGTGATGCTGGTCCGAGCGGCAGAGCTGCCGCCAGAGGCGTTGGCGTGCTGATGATCGTCGTCGCCGTGATCATGATCGTGATCGTGGTCATGCGCGGCGGCAGCGCCAAGCGTGGAGGTCTCGTGGGGATGCGACAGGCCGAGCGCGTGGCCGATCTCGTGCATGATGGTGAGATAGGCGTAATTGCCCTTGGCGGGAGAGGAAAGATAGGTGGTGCCCAGCCAGACGTCGCCGCCCTGCGCGGACTCGGAGGGGGTGTAGGCCCAGGCCGTCTTGGGCATGGTGGAGACGCCGAGACGAATGTCGGCATCGGCGGCGCCGGTCTGCTTGAGGTCGAGGGCGATCAGCTCGTCCCACATCTGGAAGGCGTCATTGGCGGCCTTCTGCTGGCTGCTGCTGAGTGCGGCAAAGCTCTTGGTTTCGCCGCGGCCATAGCTGGCCGAATAAACGGATGTGGACTGAGAGAAACCGAAGGTCATGGTATCGGCGTCCCATTTGCGGGAGGCCAGAAGATCGTCGATGAACTTGGTACCCGAAGAGAGGACGCGGACTACTGCCGACATGATTGAAATCACCCCAAAGCATTTCTTGCCTGGGTCTGGTGATATCGATCAGGAATTCAGGGGCAGTTGGGACGCGCGGTGCAATTTTATTGACCCGTTTAAGGGGCCAGAAACCCTGTTTTGGCGGGGGTACTGAAATATCGACGAAAATGCCCCCAGCCGATGGGGGCAATTCATTCACCCTAGTGATTTTTCTGAAGTATTTTGGTCGGGCAGCCAGCGATTTGTGTCCGTCTTGCGGAAGCGCGGCGTGGCCAGCGGGGCGATGATCCGGTCAAGCCAGGGGGCAAGAGATGTGCGCCAGGCGCTGCCCTGCAGCATGGCGCAGCCGATGGCGACAGGCGTGATATCAGCGTGGCCGAGAAGGCGGAGGACGGCCTCCATCGATTGGCCGGTGCTGATGACGTCATCGATGAGCGCGATGCGCTTGCCTTCGAGCAGGGGCAGCATGCGCGGGTCGATATAGATGGTCTTGCCGGCACCGGGGCTGGTGATGGATTTGAGCGGCTCGGAGAGCTCGTCGCGGTACCAGAATTTTCGCGAGGTACCGAGCGGGACCATGCGCGTGTGCCCGAGACGCCGGGCGACGTTGGAGGCGAGCGGCAGGCCGAGCGTGGGCACGCCGATGATGACGTCTGGCGCGAGGGGGCGGAGGAGTTCGGCTAGCGCGGTTGCGAGGCCATCCTCGACGGCAAAGCTGGCCTGGTTGAGGATCAGCGAGGAGACGGCGGCTGTGCCATCACCAGGCAGGACGCGCAGCGGCAGGGGCAATTGCCGGCCATCGGGCAGGGTGGCGGGATAGAAGCCGACATGGCCTTCGGGCGGCGAAACCTCGAACGTGCCCGGCTGGGCAAAACTCTGCCAGAAATCATGCGGCTCAAAAGTCATGCCTGATCCTTGATTGTGCAGCCCGCTGGGGGCAAAGGTGCGCAGGGGTGGAGCTATGGCAAGACGGACAGAACAATGCAATCGGCCAGCAACGATCCCTTTGAACTTGATGACATGATTGCGCTGCGGCGCGATTTCCATGCCAACCCGGAACTGGGTTTTGAGGAAGTGCGCACCAGCGCCATCGTGGCCGAGAAGCTGGCCGAGGCCGGGATCGAAGTGCATCGGGGCCTGGGCAAGACCGGCGTTGTTGGCACGCTCAAGGTGGGCGACGGCACACGGCGGATTGCCCTGCGTGCGGATATGGACGCGCTGGCCATGCCGGAGATGGCGGACCGGCCCTATAAATCCAATACGCCGAACGTGATGCATGCCTGTGGTCATGACGGGCATACGGTGATGCTGCTGGCGGCAGCGCGGCATCTGGCGCGGACGAAGAATTTCTCCGGCACGGTGCATTTCATCTTCCAGCCGGCCGAGGAAGGGCGCGGCGGCGCCAAGGCCATGGTGGAAGAAGGTTTTTTCGACAAATTTCCGGTCGACGCAGTTTATGGCCTGCACAACATGCCGGGGCTGGCGACGGACGAGATGGCCGTGGTGGCCGGACCGCAATTGGCGTCTTCAGACAGCTGGACCGTGACATTCAAGGGCGTCGGGACGCACGGGGCAAAGCCGCACCTGGGGCGCGACGCCGTAACGGCGGCGGGGCATTTTCTGACGGCCATCCATACGATCGTGGCGCGCGTGGTCGATCCGCTGCAGCCGGCGGTGGTGAGCGCCTGCGCGCTGGAGGCCGGGGATTTCAAGGCGCTCAATGTCATCCCGGATATCGTCAGGATCGGCGGTACGGCGAGGGCTTATTCAGCGACTGTGCGCGACCAGCTCGAGACCGAGATCGGCATTGTGGCGCGGGGCATTGCCGCGACCTTCGGGATCGAGGTGGAATATGACTTCCTGCGGCGCATTCCGCCGGTGGTGAACAATGCCGACGCGACCACGCGGGCGCTGAAGGCGGCGCAGGCCGCGACGGGGCGGCCGGTGGTGACCGATTTCCCGCCTTCGACGGCTGGTGATGATTTCGCCTTCTTCGGCTCCGAAGTGCCGGGGGCCTATGTGTGGCTGGGCAATGGCCCCGCGGTGGACGGGGCGCTGCACCATAATACGCGCTACGACTTCAATGATGACGCCATCGCCACCGGCGCCCGCTTCTGGGCGACGCTGGTTGAGCAGGAACTAACCGCTTAGCGGAGGCCGCTGGCGAGGAGCTTCAGCACCGCAGGGACATCGACCCGCATGGCGACATCGACCGGACTGCCATTTTCGGTGCGCGTGAGCGCGCCGGCATCGGCATCGTCGCCCAGATTGACCGAGAGACGCAGGAAGTCGACGCCAAACAGCTCCGGCGCGACGGCCAGCAGCATGACGCAGGGATCATGCAGCGGGCGGCTGCGCTTTTCGTCCTGGAGATAGGCGATCAGGATGTCGGCCGCGATATCGCCGGCCGTCGTGCCACGCAGCGCTTCGACATAGTCGCGGTCGGCGCGGACTTTTCGCGTGACGTCGAGCGGAATGATCGTGGTGCGGATATCGGCGCGCAGCATGATGGCGACCGCCTCGGGATCGCTGGCGAAATTGAACTCGGACGCGGGGCCGGAATTGCCGGGCTCGTCAATCGTGCCGCCCATGGCGATGAGATGGCCGATGCGGCTCGCGGCATCGGGATGCTCATTGATCAGCCGCGCGATATTGGTCGGCGGGCCTAGAGCGAGAATGTCGATGGAGCCGGCGGGCTCGCGCATCAGGGTTTGGGCCATCCACTCGACTGCGCCGGCGCGGGCAGGAGCGGCGGGGGCGGGCAGGGTGACGCCGCGCAACCCGTCATCGCCATGGACGACAATGGCGTCGATGGCGCTGCGCAGGAGCGGCTGTTCGGCCCCGGAATAAAGCGGGATATCGGCGCGGTCCATCGCGGCGAGGAGGCCCGCTGCATTGGTGGTGCTGCGTTCAATGCCGATATTGCCCGCCACGGTCGTCATGCCGATAATGTCGAAGCGCCCGCTGGCAAGGGCAAAGAGAATGGCAACGGCGTCGTCGAGGCCGGGGTCCGTGTCGATGATGACGCGTTTGGTCATGGTCTGGCTTCTTCCGCTTGGGCTATCTGATCAGGCGCGCGCGTCGATTTCGCGCATTTCAGTCTTGAACTGTCCGGCAATCTGCATGGCGTCGGCAAGGGTCTTGCGGGGCTCGAGCGATGTCACTCGCCGGTCGCGCATGAGCCAGCGGCCGGCCACCATGGTGTCTGTGACGTCGGTGGGCATGGCGGCAAAGACGAGGGCCGAATAGGGGTCATAGATCGGGTGGAGGCGCGGCGCATCGAGGCTGATGCGGATGAGGTCTGCCTGCTTGCCCGCTTCGAGCGAGCCGGTCTTGAGATTGAGGCCGAGGACGCGGGCGCCTTCAATGGTCGCCATCCGGATGATCTCGACTGCCGGCAGCGGCTTGCGAGAGCCGGCCAGGAGTTTTGCGAACATCGAGACGGGGGCGAACTGGCTGAAGAGGTCAAGCGTGTTGCCGCTCATCGCGCCATCGCTGCCGATGCCGACGGGCAGGCCGGCATTGCGCATCTTTTCGACCGGTGCAATGCCGCGACCTGCCTTGCCATTGGAGCGGGGATTGGTTGCGACCGTCACCTGATGCTCGCTCATCATGCGGATGTCTGCGTCGTCGAGCTGCAGGCAATGGGCGCAGATGAGATTGGGTTTGAGAAGCCCGGATTCGGCTGTGACGGCTACGGTGGATTTGCCGTGGTTCTCCATCGCCCAGTTCACCTCGAGCGTGGATTCGGCCAGATGCATCTGCACCGGCACATCGGGATGGTCGGCGGACCATCGGGCGATGCGGGCCATGGTGTCGCGGCCGGTGGAGTAGGGTGCGTGCGGGGCAATGGAGGGGGTGACGAGCTTGTGGCCGGCATAGCGGTCGACCAGCTCCTCGACGCGCGCAAAGCCCTCGTCGAAATTGGTGTGGTCGGGCGGGGCGAAATCGGCCAGCGTCTGGCCGACAATGGCGCGCAGGCCCGCCTCGGCGCAGACGTCGCCCACTTCGGTTTCGAAGTAATACATGTCGGCGACTGTGGTGACGCCGCCTTGAATCATTTCGAGCGCGGAAAGGGCTGAGCCGGCGCGGACCATTTCGGGGGAGACGAATTTGCGCTCGAGCGGCAGGATGTAGCGATAGAGCCGGTCGTCGACATCTTCGCCAAGGCCGCGAAACACCGACATGGCCATGTGGCAATGGGTGTTGACCATGCCCGGCATGACGAAATCGCCATTGCAGTCGATGGTCTCGGTGCCGGGGATGGCGGGCGGTGTGCCTGAGCCAAGGGCGGTGATGGTGTCGCCATCGATCTGCAGCCAGCCCTTTTCATGGACGGTGAGGGCGTCATCCATGGTGATGATCTGGGCGTTGGTGAGGATGGTGGTCATGGATGGTCCCTCGGGCAGATCGTGTGTGTATGGGAGATTGGGGCTCTCGGTCACCCCCTCCCGGCCTCCCCCTGGTAGGGGGAGGGGTAGCATCGCGTTTGGGGCGCGTTGCGAGAATTTTCACCGGCTTAGCTTCCCTCCCCCTTGTGGGGAGGGAGTGAGGGTGGGGGCCATCTGGCACAAAGCGTTTGGGTAGGGCCCCCACCCCAGCGACGCTACGGCCTGTGGCCTAGCTTTGCTACCCTCCCCACGAGGGGGAGGGAGCGAAAGAGCTGATCGCTCCGATGAGGGGCGGCACCCCAGTCAGAAAAACCTCACTCCACAGGCAGGATGGTGCACTGCTCGGGGACGGGGACGAGCTTGGCGTTGGCGCCGGGCTCGAGGATGCGGGTGAGGGGGCCGTTGGCGAGGAGGGCGCCGGCGGGGCTTTCGGCCTGGTATTGGTAGGCGCGGCCGAGATAGGTGCGCAGGCCAAGCGTTGCCGGGATGCCTTCGGCGGCCATGTCGTCGGTGACGGCAAGGCCATCGGCGCGGCAGGCGAGCACGAACTCATCGGGGATTGCGCCGTAATGCTCGAGGCTGAGCGTGAGGCGAACGCCACCGGCAGCTTCGGTCGTGATCTGGGCGTCGTCGCGGGTGACAACCTTCATGGGCACGAGGTTTTCGAAGCCGACGAAGCGGGCGACGAAGGCATTGGCCGGACGCTGGTAAAGATTTTCCGGCGTGTCGAGCTGCATGATCTTGCCCGCGTGCATGATGGCGACGCGATCCGAGATCGAGAAGGCTTCTTCCTGGTCGTGGGTGACATAGACCGAGGTCGTGCCATTGGCGCGCTGGAGCTTGCGGATTTCGACGCGCATGTCGACGCGCAGCTTGGCGTCGAGGTTTGACAGCGGCTCATCGAACATGAGCAGGGGCGGCTCGATGACGAGGGCCCGGGCGAGTGCCACGCGCTGCTTCTGGCCACCCGAGAGAGCTCCGGGCAGACGTTCGGCGAGATGGTCAAGACCGACGCGCTCGAGCATGGCCTTGACGCGCTTGGTCTTCGCTTCGCCGGATACGCCGCGCTGCTTGAGGCCGAAGCCGACATTGTCGGCGACGGTCAGGTGCGGGAAGAGCGCATAGTTTTGGAAGACGAGGCCGATGTCGCGCTGATGGGCGGGCAGGCGGGTGAGATCCTTGCCGCCGAGCGTGATGGTGCCCGAAGTCGGCTGCAGGAAGCCGGCGACGAGGCGCAGGGTCGTGGTCTTGCCACAGCCCGAGGCGCCGAGCAGCGAGACCAGTTCACCCTCTGCGATATCGAGCGACAGGTCTTCGAGAACCTTGGTCTGGCCGTAGTGGGCGGTGATGTTGCGGATGGAAAGCGGTTTGGTCACGGCAAGACCTCTATTTGGCAAGGAAGGTGAGGCCCAGGGTGCGCTCGACAATGGCCATCACGGCCACGGTGAGCACCATGAGCAGCACCGAAACCGAAGCCACGGTGGGATCGAAGAATTGCTCCATATGAGCAAGCAGCTGAATAGGCAGGGTCGAAATGCCCGGTCCGGTGAGGAAGATCGAGATCGACACGTCGTTGATCGAGGTGATGAAGGCCAGGATGAACGCGGCGATGACGCCCGAGCGGACATTGGGCAGGAGCACGGTGAAGAAGGTCTTCAGCGGCGGCGAGCCCAGGCTGATCGCGGCTTCCTCGATGGAGAAGTCGAAGGAGGCGAGCGAGGCCGAAATGACGCGGATCACGTAGGGCAGGATCAGGATCGTGTGGCCGATGATCAGCGAGATGAAGATCGGCGCATTGAACTGGAAGGCGAGGTTTTTCAGGAGCGAGAAACCCAGCACCAGCTCGGGCACCAGCACCGGCAGCACGAACAGCGTCGACAGCCAGCCGGGAAGCTGGATGCGATAACGGCTCATGGCGTAGGACGCGGGGATGCCGATCAGGAGGGCGATGAAGGTGGAGATAACAGCCACCTGCAGGCTCGTGGTGATCGTGCGCCGGAAGGCGTCGATGGCAAAGATGTTCTCGAACCAGCGCAGGCTCAGCCCCTGCGGCGGGAAGGTGAGATAGGTGGTGTCGCTCAGCGCGGAGCCGACGACGATGACAAGCGGCCCGACCAGGAAGAAGAATACCAGGACGGTAAAGCCGATGAGTGCGGGATGGAGTTTTGTGGGCATCAGACGGTCATCGGGTTGAGGCGGCGAGCCGCTGCGTTCATCGCCATGACAATGGCAATCGTGAAGACCACCATGATGGCCGCGATGGTGGAGGCGCTGACCCAGTCAAAGGTGACCATGGCCTGCTGATACATGAGGGTGCCCATCATCATCACCTGTTCGCCGCCGAGGAGTTGTGGCGTGGCGTAGGAGGTGAAGCTGCCGGTGAAGACCAGCACGGCGCCGACGATGAGGCCGGGCACGGCGAGCGGCAGGATGACCTGGGAGAAGGTAGCGGTCGGCTTGGCGCCCAGCGAGGCGGACGCCTGGATGAGATCATCCGGGATGGCTTCCAAAACGCCGACGAGCGTCAGGATCATCAGGGGCACGAAGAGATAGACCATGGCCACGATGACGGAGCCCTGGGTGTAGAGCATCTGCAAGGGCTCGGCGATGATGCCGAGATTGACCAGCGTCGAGTTGAGGATGCCGTTCTTGCCCAGGATGATGAGCCAGGCAAAGGAGCGGACCACGACGCCGGTGAGCAGCGGGAAGACGGCGGCGATGATCAGGATGGACTTGAGCCAGCCCGGTGCGCGCGAGACCACATAGGCGGTGATGAAGCCGACAACGAGGGCAATGGCGGTGACAATCAGCGACACATTGATGGTGCGCATCAGCACGGTACGACGGAAGCCGCTGCCGAAGAAGGCCTGATAGGTGGCGAAGGGGCCACCGGGCGTGCCGAAGGTGGTGTAGATGGTGGCGGCGACGGGGGCCACCAGGCCCAGAAGGACCAACAGGGTAGCGGGCGATGCCAGCGTCCAGCCTGCGAAGCGTTTCATATTCTCGCCTTCACAATGACGGTGCGCCCGCCACTGGCGGGGCCTCTTTCCTGCGGAACAGGAATTTGATCGGATTGCGGTGTACTACAGGAAGTCATACCCGCTGGGAAATGGCTCAGCACCGCGGGTTCAGTGCCTTATCGTCACACCCCGGTTACGGTAGCGACGCCCAATCGGCGCTGTGATCGTGTCGCCAGCGGACAGCAGGTGGTGCGAGGAAAAAGGGCATGGCGGAAAAACCGCCACGCCCCAGAATGCATTACATGCCGAAGATTTCGTTCCAGCGATCAACCCAGCCGCCCTTGGCTGCGTTCATCTTGACGTAATCGACGCGCTGCAGGCCTTCGATGACGTCAGCGCCATAGGTCCAGAGCGAAGCCTGTTCCGGGGTCAGCGTGACGGCCTTGGCGACCGGAGCGTCCACACCCTGTTCGGCCAGCTGCTGCTGGATTTCAGGGGAGAGGATGAAGTTGATGAACTCGTGGGCCAGTTCCGGCTCGGCGGCGCCCTTCGGAATATTGACCGTGTTCAGCGTCGCGATCGAGCCCTCGTCGAGGTCAGCCCAGACGACGGACGGAACCGCAGCCTGGATCTGTGCCAGGGTGAAGTCCTGCGCGATGGCAGCAGTGATCTCGCCAGTCGAGAAGAGGTTAATCATCTCCGAGCCGGTGTTGTAGTTCTTGACCACATTCGGCTTGAGGGTTTCGACGCCGGCAAAGGCGCTGTCGGCGTTCTCGAAAGCGTCGACGCCTTCATGATCGCCGGCCTTCATCACGACCATCGGGCCGGCCGTGGTGGTGATGCCGGGGAGCGACAGCGAGGAGGCGAGGTCTTCGCGCCACAGGTCGTTCCACGAGGTGATCGGGTTTTCGAGCTTGGCGCTGTCATAGACGATGCCGACGCGGCCGATGGTGTAGGCCGGGCCGTAGCCGCCCTGCGGATCCTTGGCGAGGTCGTAGATACCTTCTAGGTTCGGGATCTTGGACGGGTCGATCTTCTGGAACACGCCCAGCTCGATGCCCTGCTGGCTGAAGCTGTCGGAGAAATAGGCAACGTCGACACCGGCGCCGTTGCGGATCTGGAGCTTGTTCAGGCGCTCGCCGTTATTGCCAGTCTCGAACTGGATCTCGCAACCGCACTGCTCGCGGAAGGGGGCCAGAACGATGGATTCCAGCTTTTCGCCGTTAAAACCCCACCAGGAGATGGTAAGTGTCTTGGTCTGGGCGAAGGCCGGAGTGGCAAATGCGGTGGTGGCGGCAAGACCAAGCGCGAGAGTAGTTGCGACGAACCTTGACATTTATTGAGTCCCTTTTCCCTCGGGTGAGGCACCGCGAGGCAAGCTGATAGTTGATGTCCCTGCGGAAGGGAGCCTATTTTTTCAGCGCTTGTAATACAAGGTTAATTCTTGGGCTTTGCCTGTGGAGTCTGTGGCAAAGCGGAATTTGTCGCAGGGGAAAGGCGTCTACTCGGCGTCGTCCTTGACCGCCTCCATCGAGACATGGGTGGAGGTGTGGGCGACATGGGGCAGGGCAGAGAGTTTTTCGCCCAGCACTTCGCGATAGGCGGCGATGTCCTTGGTGCGTACTTTCAGGAGATAATCGAAGCTCGAGGCGATCATATGGGCCTGTTCGACCTCGGGCAGCGCACGCACGGCCTTGTTGAAGGCAGCGAGCGCAGCCTTGCGGGTGTCGGAGAGTTTGACCTCGACGAAGGCGACATGCGGCAGGCCCAGGCGCTCGGGATCGATGATGGCGCGATAGCCCAGAATATAGCCTTCGGCCTCGAGCCGCTTGATGCGCGCCTGGCACGGAGTCTTGGATAAATTCACCCGGCGGCTCAACTCGGCTATGCTGAGACGGCCGTCGCGGGAGAGCTCATCGAGGATGCGCCGGTCGATCTGGTCCAAAGTCTCGTGAGTTACGGTTTTCATGGTCGTTTCGCCTGTCTGACGCCATGATATTATCATTGGTGGACGTGCTTTCCCAGATGATCAGGCGAAACGCCTGTCACAGCTCTGGCATATCTGTTGGCAACGCTTTTTGAGTGATGTCCATGACTGATATCGACGCCATCCGCGCGACAATGCGCGCCCGCATCTACGCAGACGAGAACCAGCTGGTGCCCCAGCTGATCGAAGCCACCGGCCTTGACGAGGCGCAGCGGCGCGCCGTTTCGGCCCATGCCGAGCAATTGGTGACGACGGTCCGCAGCGGCAACAAGCTCGGGCTGATGGAAAGCTTCCTAGCCGAATATGGTCTGGCGACCGATGAAGGCGTGGCGCTGATGTCGCTGGCCGAGGCGCTGCTTCGCGTGCCGGATGCCGAGACCGTCGATGCGCTGATCCACGACAAGGTGGGCGGTTCGGACTGGGCGAGCCATTTTGGCGGCTCGTCCAACCAGCTGGTCAACTTCTCGTCCTGGGCGCTGAGCCTGACGGCCGATGTATTGGGCGATCCGGAAGTAGGCCCCAAGAACGCGCTGCACCGCGCGATCGCCCGTCTGGGCGAACCGGTGATCCGCACCGCGGTGGCGCAGGCCATGCGCGTTCTGGGCAGCCAGTTTGTCTTTGGCCGCACCATCGACGAGGCGATCAGCAATGCCAAGAAGCCTGAGGCTCTGGGCTATCGCTATTCATATGACATGCTGGGCGAGGCCGCACGCACCAGCGAGGACGCCGAACGCTACTTTCAATCCTATGCCAGCGCCATTGCGAGCCTTGCGCCGCACTGCACTTCGGCTTCCGTGCGCGACAACCCGGGCATTTCGGTAAAGCTCTCGGCGCTGCATCCGCGCTATGAATTCGCCAAGCGCGAGCGGGTGCTGACCGAACTTGTGGACTCCACCCGCAAGCTGGCGCTGGCCGCCCGCGCTGCCAATATGAGTTTCAACATCGATGCGGAGGAAGCCGACCGGCTCGACCTCTCGATGGAGATCATCGAGGCCGTGCTTGCAACGCCCGAACTGGCCGGCTGGGATGGATTTGGCATCGTCGTGCAGGCCTATGGCAAGCGCGTGTTGCCGCTGATCGACTGGCTGGAAGCGACGGCCGCCCGTCTTGATCGCAAGATCATGGTGCGCCTGGTCAAGGGCGCCTATTGGGACGCCGAAGTGAAGCGGGCCCAGGTGCTGGGTCTCGACGGCTTCCCGGTTTATACCCGCAAGGCGACGACCGACGTCAGCTATATCGCGGCTGCGCGGAAACTGTTCAGCTGCGCGCATATCTACCCGCAGTTTGCCTCGCATAATGCTCACACGGCGGCAGCAGTGCTGCATCTCGCCTCCGAAGCCGGTCGCTTCAACGACAGCTACGAATTCCAGCGCTTGCATGGCATGGGCGAACGCCTGCATGAAGTGCTGCGGACCAATCATTCGACCCGCACGCGCATCTATGCTCCGGTCGGCGCGCACAAGGACCTGCTCGCCTATCTCGTGCGGCGCCTGCTCGAGAACGGCGCCAATGGCTCCTTCGTCTATCAGATCGCCGACGAGGATATTCCGGCCTCGCAGGTGGCCGAGGACCCGATCGGCAAGCTCCTGGCGCTCGATACCTTCGCCAACCCGGCCATCCCCGCGCCCAAGGACATCTTTGGCGGTCGGACGAACTCGGCTGGTCTCGATATCACCGACCCGGTAGCGCTGGGCGCTGTCGACGCCGAGCGGACAAAGTTCCGCGCGCACAAGTGGGTCGCAACGACGATCCCCACGTCCGCCGGTCTGGGCGAGGCCGCAGGCACTGCGGCTCCCGTGATCAATCCGGCCGATCCGCAGGATGTGGTTGGCCATGTCGTGGCGGCGACCGCAGGCGATGTGACGGCGGCCATCACGGCAGCGGCGGCATCGAACTGGGCATGGACGCCTGTCGGCAGCCGCGCAGCAGCCCTCCGCAAGACGGCTGATCTCTATGAGGCCCACCGGGCGGAGCTGTTCGCACTCCTCGCCCGCGAAGCCGGCAAGAGCTGGTCGGACGCGGTGGCCGAAGTGCGGGAGGCCGTAGACTTCCTGCGCTACTACGCGGCCCAGGCAGAGCAGGGCGAACTGGGCGCGCCGCGCGGCGTCTTCGCGGCGATCTCGCCGTGGAATTTTCCGCTGGCCATTTTCACCGGCCAGATTGCGGCAGCCCTGGTGGCCGGCAATGCCGTGGTGGCAAAGCCCGCGCCGCAGACGCCGCTGATCGCCTACCGCGCCGTGCAGATGATGCATGAGGCGGGTATCGCGGCAGACGCCATCCATCTGGTGCCGGGTGGCCCGGATGTGGGCACGGCCCTGACCTCGGACAGCCGGATCGCCGGCGTGGCCTTTACCGGCTCGCTGCCGACGGCGCATCGCATCGATCGCGCCATGGCGGAAAACCTCGACCTCAAGGCGCCGCTGATCGCCGAGACGGGCGGGCTCAATGCCATGATCGTCGACTCGACCGCGCTGCCGGAGCAGGCGGTGCGCGATATCCTCGCATCGGCGTTCCAGTCGGCCGGCCAGCGCTGTTCGGCGCTACGCGTGCTCTATGTGCAGGACGATGCGGCCGAGCGCACGCTGACCATGCTCAAGGGCGCCATGGATGAGCTGACGCTGGGTAACCCCTGGGATCTGGCGACCGATATCGGCCCGATCATCGACCAGCCGGCGCGCGAGAAAATCGAGAATTATCTCCGCGTGAACGCCCGTAAGGTGATCCACGCCCTCAAGGCGCCTGCCACGGGCAATTTCGTTGCGCCCAGCGTGGTGAAAGTGTCGGGCGTCGAAGAGATCCCCGAGGAAATCTTCGGGCCCGTCCTGCATGTGGCGACCTTCAAGGCCGACGAAATCGACAAGGTGATCGCGGCGATCAATGCCTCTGGCTATGGCCTGACTTTTGGCATGCACACGCGCATTTCGAGCCGGGTGAAGAAGGTGTCCGCCGCGGTCAAGGCCGGCAATATCTACATCAACCGCAACCAGATCGGTGCCGTGGTGGGTAGCCAGCCGTTTGGTGGCGAGGGGCTTTCGGGCACCGGCCCCAAGGCGGGCGGTCCGCACTATCTGCCGCGCTTTACCACCGGCTATGCCGAGCCGCAGGCAGGTGCGCTGACGCTGCCGGGACCGACCGGCGAGAGCAATACGCTTTATGTTGCGCCGCGTGGGACGGTGCTCTGCCTTGGGCCAAGCGGACAGGATCTGGTGACCCAGCGCCGCATTGCTGAAACGGCTGGTTGCGTGCCGCTGGTGGTGCCGGTTGATCTTGAGATGCTGGCAAATGCCACGACCTTTGAGGCAGTGGCGTTTTTCGGCGAGGGCGATGATCTCGCAGCCGTGCGCAAGGCCCTGGCCGGCCGCGATGGGGCTATCCTGCCCCTGCTGACGAGCCCCGGCGACGTGGCCCGACTGCAGCTCG